>JAIOAW010000022.1 GCA_019873625.1 Chloroflexota bacterium | reverse complement strand
TCCGCGCGAGCCACCAAGGCGCGCACGGTGGTAAAGAATAAAAAGGCGGAATAGATGGCACCGGCCACCAAGATGATTATAGCGAACGTGCCCAGCATCCGCCGGATGGGGTGGGGTTCCGCGTGGTGCTCCATAGATTGCAATCCGCGAACCTCTGGATGAGATAACATATTTATTATAGCATGCCCTATGGCGCTCTCCAAAGCAAGGGCACATCACGTATCTTGGTTAGATCATTGGCGCCCGTGGGCCGGGAGCGGGAGGCCCCCCTTCCGAGGGAAAAGGGAGCGCGAGGCTCCCGCCTCGCGGGGGAGGCCAAATGGCCTCCCCATGGCCGAACGAGGGGGATTCCTGGCGTGAGGTAAGGCGCCTTACGGCGCTCGTGGGTCGGGAGGCCCTCGCTCCGTATCGGTGCGCGCTTTTTGACCGCACCCCTAGCGCGGCTATGATGAAGGTAACCCGAAATGTTCGAGGATGTTCTATGAACGAGGTGCCCTCTCCTTTGGCCCATCTTCAACCCCTAATGGCCGCCTGGAACGCCAGAATCCTCGAGGCACTCCAAGCGCATGGCATCGCCATCGAGCCATATCCTCGCCAGCCCCTTCAAGGGCGGCCAAGCGGTGCGGCCGCGGCCAAGGCCTACCCCATCCAGGGCATCCTCAAATACCACGGTTTGGCCGATTGGCGGCTGCGCATCGCCTACTTGCCCAGCATCTCGGTGAATAACGACGCGGCCTATACCCTCACCTGGGTGGCCTTTGACCCGCATCTGGCCGAGGATGAGGTGATCATCAATGGCGAGCGCGCCACAGGCCGCCCTTGGGAGCGCGTGGCCGCCAGCCTGGAGGTCATTCGCCAGGCGGTGCACATTCGGAGTAAGGCGCGGGTCGTCTCAAAGAATGTGGCCCGCGCCGGGCGGGTCGGCAAGGGGTTAGGGACGAGCGCTTCGGCCTCGGCGGCGCTTGCGGCGGCGGCGTTGGCCGCTGCCCTTGGGCCGGAGGGCCTTGCGAACCGGCGTTTGCTGAGTTGTATGGCGCGGCTCCTGGCCGGCTCAGGGTGCCGCAGCGCCACGGGGGGGCTTTCGCTGTGGCTTTCTTATGAAGGGATGGAGCATGAGGAGAGTTTCTCGGTGCGGCTGGATGTGCACGACGAACTGAGCGACTTGGCGCTCCTCACTGTTCCGCTCGATTCGCGCATTGGCCTGGTTACCGAGGCGGCGCATCGCGAAGCGCCCCACAGCCCCTTTTACCCCAGTTGGATGGAGAGCCGTGGGCCGGAAATCATCGAGTGCTTGGAGGCCCTCGCCCGGCGCGATTGGCGCCCCATCGGCCAACTCGCCGAACTGGATAGCATCCGCCTGCACGCCGTTACGATGACCGCCAGCCGAGAGAACAAACTCTTTGCCTGGGAGCCGGAGAATATCCCCCTCTTTCGGCTGTGCAATGCGCTCCGCGAGGAGGGCATCCCCGTGTATTTTTCCACCGATACGGGGCCGACGACGGTGCTCCTCACCGAAAGGCGCTTTGCAGGGCGCGTCGCCAAGGCCGTCGAAGGCCTGGGGTTGGAGGTTGTGCAGGGGGGCGTGGCGGGGCCTGTGGCGCTCGTACCCCTCGAAGAGGCCGCGCGGGAACTCGGCCTTGAGGCGGCCTCCTAAGGTAGGCGGCTGTCGAGGTCGGCGCGGCTGTAAACGTTTAGGTTCGCACCACCCGCTTCCCATGTATAGTAGTATTTGGTAGGGGCGTCGAGATACTTGGCAAAGGGCGGGGCCGAGGGGGCCTTGGGGTCAATGCGCACGGGGTCGGCGTCAGGGCTGGGGGGGATCGGGTCGCCGCCGTTGGGCACGTTATGCGTGTTGTAAATGGCGATGGCCTGAGAAACCACCTCGCGCTCGTAAGCCATAGCCCGTTCGCGGGCGCGCTGGAGGAAGACGATCGCGCTGGTGGCCGCGATGCCGACGAGGATGAGAAGAATCGCCAAGACCAACAGCAGTTCGACGAACGTATACCCTCGCTGTGCTCTCATCCACGCCCTCTCCTATGAAGCGACAGGCGCCATATGGTGTCAATTAGCCATATTATAACCCAAAAGGGATTCCTTTGCCTCTAGTCGTAAGAAAAGAAACTCGCCTGAGGAACGTCCTCAGGCGAGCCAGCGCAGGGTGAGCGGTGGGATTCGAACCCACGGTCTTCTGGGCCACAACCAGATGCCTTGAACCACTCGGCTACGCCCACCAAAGCAAGCACATTCTACTACAGCGCATCATTCTTGCCAAGTTGGGCTTCGGCGCGGTGCCCTGCCTCAATCCCTCAAGGGCTTACCCTATGCTCTCACCCCGTGCGAAAGCGCCGTCCGGAGGGGAGGCCTCACCTTGACCAGCCGCGCAATGTGCGTAAACTGAAAAGTCGAGATACACACCGATTTCCCGCGGAGATGCATCCGCTATGGCTGAGAGTAAACGCGATTATTATCAGATTCTCGAAGTGCCCCGTAATGCCACCAAAGAGGAAATTCGAGCGGCTTACCGGCGGTTGGCGCGGCGCTACCACCCCGATGTGAGCAAAGAGCCGGATGCCGAAGCGCGCTTCAAAGAGATTAACGAGGCCTACCAGGTGCTCAATAACGATGAATTGCGCGCCCGCTATGACCGCTATGGCCACGCCGGCCTAGAGCAAACCGACCTCAGCGGGTTTGGCGGCTTCGGTTTTGGGTTTGAGGATATTTTCAGCGACCTCTTTGGCTTTGGGGGGCGCGCCAGCCGGCCTGGCCCTGTGCGCGGCTCCGATTTGCGTTACGACCTCGAGATCACCTTCGAAGAGGCCGTCTTTGGCTGCAGCAAAGAGATTCAAATCGCCCGCCAAGAGACGTGCCCCGAATGCCAAGGCACGGGCGCAGAGCCGGGCACCTCGCCCATCCGCTGCCCCGAGTGCCACGGCACCGGGCAGATCCGCCGCGCCCAACAATCCATCTTTGGGACCTTTGTGAATGTAACCACCTGCCCTCGTTGCCGGGGCACGGGCGAGATCATCACCACGCCCTGTTCGACGTGCCACGGCACTGGGCGCGCCGAACAGATTCGCCGGCTGGTGGTGGACGTGCCCGCCGGCGTGGATGACGGCATGCGTTTGCGCCTGAGCGGCGAGGGCGAGAGTGGCCTTTATGGCGGGCCGCCCGGCAACCTGTATGTGATGTTGCACGTCAAGCCGCATCCCTTCTTCCAGCGGCGCGAGGATGACATCCTGCTCAGCGTGAACATCAACATCGCCCAGGCCGCCCTTGGCGATGAGATTCGCGTGCCCACCCTCGATGGCGAAGAAAAGTTGACCATCGCCGCCGGCACCCAGCCGGGAACCGTCGTCCGCCTCAAGGGGCGCGGCGTGCCCCGTCTCCATCGGAACGGGCGTGGAGACCAAATCGTCATCCTCAACGTCTCCATCCCCACGAACCTCGACGCGCACCAGAAGGCCCTCCTTGCCGAGTTGGGCAAAACGCTGGGCCGGGAGGTGGTGCCCCAACCTGGGCGGAGTTTCATCGAGCGCCTGAAAGAGGTCTTTGGCCTATGACCTCTTCGCTTGACCAACGCTGGGTGGAGATCGCCGTGGAGGCGGAACGCGGCGCCGTGGATGACGTGGTCAACCTTCTGAACCGGTACTGCACGGGCGGGGCTGTGGTAGAGGAACTCGCGCCGCCCCTTTACGGGGCTGGTGGCACCCTCCTGGAAGGGGGTGAGCCTACCGCCCGCGTCACGGTCAAGGGGTTCCTCCCCACGGGAGATCGGGCTACGCTCCAGAAACTGGAGATCGCCCTCCTCCTCTTGGCGCGCACGGGGGCCATTTCCGAGCCGCGCGTTCGCGTCTTGGCGGATAAGGATTGGGCCGAGGCTTGGAAGGCCTTCTTCCCGCCCCTGCCCATTGGCGAGAGGCTTGTCGTCGTGCCCACGTGGGTGGATTATGCGCCCAAACCTTATGAGATCATCCTTCGCTTGGACCCCGGTATGGCCTTTGGCACGGGCCTCCACGCGAGCACCCGCCTTTGCCTGGTGGCCCTGGAACGGCTCCTCGCGCCGGGTGCGCGCGTGCTGGATGTGGGCACCGGTTCGGGCATCCTGGCCATTGCCGCCGCCCTCCTCGGCGCGGGGGAGGTTTGGGCGATTGATAATGACCCCGTGGCCGCCCAAGTGGCCGCCGAAAACGCCGCCCTCAACGGCGTGCAAGGGCGCGTTCAGGTGGCCTGGGCCACCCTGCCGGGACTCGCGCCCTCGGCGGTGCCCCTTTTCACCCAGGGCGGGTTCGACCTCCTCCTCATCAACATTCTGGCGGAGGTCATCATCCCCCTGGCCAGCAGCATCGCCGCCGCGCTGCGCCCCGGTGGGCGCTTTGTAGCGTCGGGCATTCTCGTCGAAAAGGGCGAGGCCGTGGCCAAGGCCCTGGAGGGCGCGGGCCTCGATGTGGAGGAGCACCTCATCGAGGAAGGATGGATCGCCCTCATCGGCCGAAAGGCGAGATGAGCACCTACCGCTTTTTTGTGCCGCCCGAATGGCTGGGCCAAGGCGATGTGGTAACCTTGGCGGGCGGCCTCGGGCGCCAGTTGGGGAGGGTCTTGCGCCTCAAGCCCGGCGAGTGCATCGTGCTCTTGGATAATTCCGGCCTCGCCTATGAGGCCGAACTCCTCCATCTAGGGCCGCAGGCCGCCCAGGCGCGGCTCCTACGCGCCTTTTCTCCCGGCACGGAGGCGCGCCTTCGTCTCATCCTCTACCAGGCCCTGCTCAAGGGCGAACGGTTCGAGTGGGTTCTGCAAAAGGGCACGGAACTCGGCGTGAGCGCCTTTGTGCCCCTCATCACCCAGCGGAGCATACTTCAGGCCGCCGAGCACATCGGCCCCCAGCGGTTGGAGAGGTGGCGGCGCATCATCCAAGAGGCGGCGGAACAGGCGGGCCGCGCTCGCTTGCCGGAATTGGGCCTGGTGCAAACCTTTGAGCAGGCCCTGGCCGCGCTTCCCCCCGGAACGCCTTGCTTGATGGCCGCCCTGGCGCCCCAAGCGGCGAGCCTTCACGAGGTGCTCGAACCTCTCCGCGTTGCACCGCCTCAGGCGATATGCCTTTTCGTTGGGCCGGAGGGGGATTTTTCGCCCGAAGAGGTCTCTCGCGCGGCGCAGGCGGGTATGCGCATCGTATCGCTCGGGCCGCGCGTCCTTCGCGCCGAAACGGCGGGCATCGCCGCCTCGGCGATTATCTTGTACGCCCTAGGAGAGATGGCTGCGCCCAAGGAATAGGAGGGGGAAGATGCCCAACCGAACGTATTTGCGCTTGGTGATAGCCCTGGCCGTGCTGGCTATGCTCTGGCAGGCCCAGCCGGCCGCAGCGGATGGTTGTGTCGTGGCCGATCGTTCTGTGTGGGCCATGCTCTCCGAAGGGCACCAAATCGCCGTGGTGAGGCTAGAGAGCACCCAGCGCGCGACGGTGGACCTCTTTATCTCCCTCCTCGATGCGGGCGAGTCCGCGCAGGAGGTCTCTTTTGTGGTGCCCTTAGGGGTGGAGGCCGGCCAGTTCGCGGCGAGCGAAGAGACGCTCGATGCGTTTGAAGAGGCCCTGACGCATAACCTCGACGCGGCCATCAGACAATCGGCCCGGCAGGCCGCCGGCTATGCGCGCGATGTGCGCCTAGCGCTCCTCCTCGGCACGCTGTTCGTCAACGGCGGCTGGTCTTGGCCGATTTGGCTCGCGCTCTTGAGCAGTGGTTGCAGCGCTCTGGGCGAACCGATGCCGGAGGCCGTGTTTGAGACGGAGAGCACCCGCGTGGCCATCTATGCCACGGGCCTGGCCACCGATTTGGAATCCCTCATCCGCACTGCGGGCCTCGATCCCTCTGCGCGCCAAACTCTGGAGCGCCTGCGCGGCCAAAAGATCGCCGTCGTTACCCTGCGCACTCAACCTCAACACGCTGCGGCGGGTACAGCGCCCGCCGAGAGCGCTTCGCGTCGGGAGCACCGAGGCTTGCACCTGCACTGGGCCACGGCCTTGGCCCTTTCTGCGGAGGGGCCAACGTATCGCTACCCGTTGGGGACGGGCGCGGGATGGGCAAGGCCCATCGCCCTCACGCGGCTGTACGTCATAGCGCCCGCCGGGATGGATTTTACCCTCCGCTACCCCGCCCTCGGCGAGGACCTTTCGGGCTATGTGCGCTATGGGCTGAATTCCTATGCGCCGCGCATTATGGGTGCCCACCGCCCTGCCTACGCGGTGGATGAGGCCGTGAGCCAAGAGAGGCGCATCTGGCGGGTAACCTATTTGGAGAGCAACGCTTCGGAGGATGTCGCCATCACCGCGGTGGATCACCTCACCGAGGGGACGGTGCAAACCCTCCGGCGCCAGAATACCCAGCGTCTTCTCCTGGCCCTCACGGGGCCGCTGAGCATCTTGGTGGCGTTGGGGTTGTGGGCCGTCTCTTGGCGGCTCCTGATGCCGCGCCTTTTGGGGGCAACCCTCTCTTGGCGCTCCTTCGCCTTTTGGCGGGAGGCGCTGGGGTGGGCCTTTCTTTACCCCATCAGCAACGTGCTCGTGGGGGCGCTCGCCGTGCTCCTCATCGCCCTCACGGTGGGGGTGGGCACCCTGGTGGCTGTGCCTCTCTTGGCGCTTTCGGCCTTGGGGGGCGTGAGCCTCTTGCTCTTTGTGTGGCGGCAGGCGCGCGCCCAGGTGCCCAAAGGCCGCGCCGCACTGGCCTACCTCGCCGTAGCCGGGGCGGCCAATGCGGCGTATCTCCTCTATGCGGTCATTTATATGGCGGCGGCAGGGGCGCTGTGATCTCGCCTCACCCCGTTTTGGCGTCCCACTCCTTGGCCCATTCTAGGGCCTGCTTCAGGCCCCGGCGCAGGGTCTCGTCGTCAATCCCCTGGTACTCGTAATGCTCGATGGAGAGGAGCCGGTCATACCCCTGGCGTTTGAGTTCGGCGAGCACTGCCGGCAGGTCCGCCGTGCCCGAGCCGAGGGGCGCGCGCTGGTCGGAATCTTTGAAATGCACGTGGTAGATGCGCCCGGCCAGTTTCCGCACCTCCTCGACGGGCACCAGGCCGGCCGCGGCAAAATGCCCCGTATCCGGGTTGAAACCGATGTACTTGGAATAGGGCTTGACGGCCTCGAGCATCGTCTCCGCCGCCTCGAACACGTTGCCGCGATGGTTCTCGATGGCGTAATAGATGCGATACTCTCGGCAGAGGGCGTCCAACTGGGGGAGGATGTCGGGGTCGAGGACGCCCACCATCACCTCCACGCCCAACCCTTTGGCGAACTCGAAGGCACGCCGCAGATCGGGCAGGTGGCTCTTGTTCAGGCCCCCTACGCAATAGGCCATGGGCGCGATGCCGTACTGAAAACAAATCTCCCGCGCGCGGGCGCCGCCGAGGGCATCCTGTTTGTGGTAATCCGTCAGGCCATCCGCATGGCGAAAGTCCAGTTCGACGTAGGAAAAGCCGATATCCCGCAAAAAGGCCATCGCCGTGGGGGTATCGTGGTGCCGCAAGAGATACGAAATGACACCGATTCTCATCGCAACCTCCCGTAGATAGATTGGCGCCGGCGCGCCTGAACCCTAAAGAGTATACCGCATAGGCCCTCGGTTCGCTAGCGCACGCGGCACTTGCGTTTGGGGCCTTTGCGGTGCACAATCTCCTTTGCCGTTTAGACCCTCTTGAAAGGAGCGCGATGAAACTCGGGTTAGATACCTATTCCATCGGGGCCGATTTCACGTTGCAGGACCTCCTCGAACTCCTGCCGGCCTGCGGCCTAGAGGCCGTCGAGTTCCGCTGTGAGGCAAACCAGAAGCACGGCGTGGAATTGGAGATGCCCCCACAGGAGCGCCGCCGCGTCAAGGCGCTCTTGGATAACGCGGGGATTGCCGTTTCTTGCCTTTCTACCAGCCAACGGTTCGACTCGCCCGACCCCAAGGAACGCCAGAAGGCGATCGAACGCGTCAAACGCTATGTGGATTTGGCGCATGACTTGGGCTGCCCGGGGGTGCGCACCTTTGGAAACGATTTCCCGCCCGGCGTGCCCAAGATGGATGTGGTGCGTTATGTGGGCGAATCTCTCCGCGCCTGCGGCGAGTATGCCGAAGGGTCGGGCGTGAACATCCTCCTGGAGATGCACGGCGAGTTCTACTATTGGGAATATGCCCTAGGCGCCGTCAAGGTCGCCAACCATCCCAACGTCTGGATTAACTACAACTGTGACCCGCGAGACCTGGTCAACGGCTCGGTGGCCTACACCTTCGGCCAGGTGCAGGATTACGTCCGCCACGTCCACCTGCACGAGTTGGAAGACCCGTCTTTCCCCTATAAGGAGTTGTTCCGCCTCCTCAAGGCGATGGGCTACCCTTACTACCTTTCGCTCGAGGAGACGTACCACGAGGGGGGCGAGCGAAAGGTCATCGCGCTCTATGCCGCGCTCTACCGCGAGATGGTGGCACAGGTCTAGCGATGCTTTTGCCTGTGGACCTGGAGCGCTTTTGGCAGGATAACGCCATCGCCTTGCGCGACCCCTTTTCGCCCGAGAACCCCCAGGCGCCTATGACGTTGACCACGACGGAGGGCTGCCTGTGGGAGGAACTGGGCATACCGCGCGACCCGCGCTATTACCGAGATCCTGATATCCACGTGCGCCTAAACCGCTTGTATAACGACAAGGCCGAGGAAATCGTGGGGAGGCGGATTCTGCCCGAGTTCTTTATCCCGCCGGAGCACCAACTGCCCCGCCCCAAGCGCATCGAGGAGATCTTTGGTTCGCCCATCGTGAGCGTCCCCGGCTCGGAGGAAATCGGCGGGGCCGATTGGGTGGTGGAGAGCGTGCCGACGATCCGCGACCTCGAAGAACGGATGGAGTACGTCTCCTCGCTGAACTTGGCCGATATCGTTTTCCCCGAGGGGTTTTTTGAGGCGCTCCATCGGTTGCGCACCGAGTACGGCCAAGACCCCAAGTTGGGCGGGGGCATCCGTGGGCCGGTGACGGCGGCGATGTCCATTTGCGGGGTGGAGAACGTCATCCTCTGGCTGATAGATGCCCCCGCCGTGATGGAGCGCTTTCGCGATCTCCTCGCCGAAAAGATCGTGGAACTGTGCACGCTCTTGCGCCGGGCCACCGATGCCCCGATGCGCGGCTTTGCCTTTGCCGACGACCACTGTGCGATGCTCAACCCGCGCCTTTACGAGCGCTTTGGCCTGCCCATTTTGGAGCACGTCTTTTCCGCCTTTTGCCCGGATGAGGAGGACTATCGCTATCAGCATTCCGATAGCGAGATGACGCACCTTCTGCCACTTTTGGCGCGCTGCCGGCTACACGGCTGTAACTTTGGCCCTACGGTGCGGCCGGAGGTCATCCGCGCCGCGATGCCGCGGACGGTCATCTATGGCTGCCTGCCGCCCTTTACCTTCGCGCGGGGCACCCCGCAGGAGATCGCCGAGGCCGTCGCGCGAGATATCCGCGCCGTGGGCTATGACGGCGGCCTGGTGGTGGATACGGCGGGCAGCGTGAACCCCGGCAGCAAACTGGAGGGCCTGCGTGCCGCGATGTATGCCATCCAAACGTTGGGGCAGTGCCCAAGGGCGCGCTATGCCTAGGCATTTTGGCCTACATTGGCGATCAGGGGGTTTGATGGTATACTTTTGGCCTGCCGCGACCAAAACGTGAATAGGAGGCCATGACGAGGTGACGTATGCCTAAACCAGATGTGGTCTTGGGAGAAAAGGGCCGCGTCGGGATGCTCCGAGGCTTTGAATCTATGGCGAGGCTTCTTGCCCTCACCCTCGGCCCGGTGGGCGGCAACATCGTCAACGCCCGCGATATGACCACCAACCCCGAAATCCTCACCGACGGCGCCACCATCGTGCGGCGCATCATCCAACTGCCCGATCGCGTCGAAGATGTAGGCGCGATGATGATGCGCCACCTCGTGTGGCATATGCGCGAGGAAGTGGGCGATGGGAGCGCCACCGCCGCCGTGCTGGCCTTGGCCGTGGCCCGCGAGATGCAGCGGATGATCGCCGCCGGCGCCAACGCGATGATGCTCAAGCGAGGCATCGAGAAGGCCACCGAGGTGGCCCTCAAGGCTTTGGATGAAATGGCCATCCCTTTGGAGGGCGAAGAGCGCATCGCGGCGGTGGCCACTGCCGCCATCGGCGATGCGGAGATCGGCCGGCTCTTGGGGGAGATTTATGACGTCCTCGGGCCGGTGGCGAGCGTCGTCATCGAGCCGTACGTCTCCACGACGCATGACCGCGTTTATCACCAAGGGGCGCGCTTCAGGGGGAGTTACGTCTCTCCATACCTCATCACCGACCAGACGCGCCGTGTGGCCGTTCTCGAGCAGCCCTACGTCCTCGTGGGGGATTTGAACTTTGAGACGGCCGAGAGTATGCAGCACGCGCTGGAGGTGGTCTACCGCGCGGGGGGCAAGTCGGTGTTCATCATCTGCCGCATCGTCTCCGATAAGGCCATCGGCGTGATGGTGGCCAACAACGAGCGGGGCATCATCCGCTCCTGCGCCACAAACCTCAAGCCCATTGGAGACCTGCGCCGTGGGACGATCGAGAATATCGCCCTCCTGACGGGTGGGCGCCCCTTGTCGGATCGCACCGGCCATTCGCCGGAGGCGATCACCATCGAGGATTTCGGCCGAGCCGACCGCGTGATCTCTACGGCGGAGTACTTTATGATCATCGGCGGCCATGGCGATAAAGCGGCGATGAACGAGCGCGTCAAAAAACTGCGCCAGCGCGCCCGCGAAACGCACGATAAAGAAGAGCGCGAGACGCTCCGCGAGTTGATCACCCACTTTTCGGCGGGCGTGGCCGAGTTGCGCATCGGCGCGCTCACCAGCCAAGAACGCAACGCGCTGCGGGAACTCGCCGAGCAGGCGATGAAGACGGTGGTGGCCGGGATGGAAAGCGGCATCGTGCCGGGCGGCGGGGCGGCCTATTTGGCCTGCATCCCCGCCGTGGAGGCCACACCGGTGGAGGATGAGGATGAGGCCATCGGCGTGCGCATCTTGGCGCGGGCGCTGGAGGAGCCGATGCGCTGTATTGCCCAGAACAGCGGCGCTTACCCGCCCGTGGTCATCGCCGATGCCCGCCGCGCCGGCCCCGGCTACGGGTTCGACGTGCGCACTCAGCAGATCGTGGATATGATCGCTGCGGGCATCGCCGACCCAGCGATGGTGGTCAAACGTGCGCTCCAACAGGCCGTGAGCGGCGCGCTGATGCTCCTCACGACCGACGCCCTTGTTCTACACCGCAAACCACAGGAGAGTATGTCGCCATGAGCGCTTCGAAAGGCGATTCTCAAACGAAACGTTGGGAATACCGGGGGCCTATCTCCACCGGGGGAACGGTTTTCAGCCTGGCCATTTCGCCGGTGCCGAGCGTGCCGGCCTATTGGGCGGCCACCAGTTGCGGCGTGTTCATCTCGCGCGATGGCGGCCAAACCTGGGCGCAGAGCCTTCGCGGGTTGACGACGCCGCTCCTGAGCGCCATCGGCGTGGCCCCTAACGGCGCGCTCTTCGCCGGGGCCTTGGATGGGGACCTCTTTGTCTCGTTGGATTTCGGCCTCACCTGGAAGGCCGGCCTGGTGCCTCAAGAACTCAAGGCTACAGTGACCGCCGTGCTCGCCTCGCCCAAATTCTCGGAAGATGGCACGGCCTTTGCCGCAACGGATGGCGGGGGCCTGCTTGCTACGCGCAACTCGGGCAACTCTTGGGAAGATAGTAGTTTCGGCATCGGCGATGCCACTATCCTGGCTGTGGCTGCGGCGCCCGATTGGTCTCGCAGTGAGACGATGTTCGCCGCCACGCCGGATGGCATATTCATCTCGCGCAACGGGGGCCGCGCTTGGCGCGAGACGGGCTTTACGGAGGCGGAAGAAACCGTCTCGGCGCTGGCCGTCAGCCCGATGTTCGATCAAGATCAGACCGTCTTTGCGGGTACTGAGGAGGGCACGCTCTACCGCAGCCGAGATGGCGGACGCAGGTGGGAGGCCCTGCAAGAGAACTTGGGCCAAGGCCCGATCAACTGCCTGTGGGTGGCGCCGGATTTCGCTGAGAGTCGCCGTTTGGTGGCCGGCGTAGGCGCGGAGGTTTTGATTTCCACCGATGCCGGGGAGACGTGGCGCCCCGCTGCCCGGTTGCCGGGGACGATCCTTTCCCTTACGGGAGATGGTCCGGTGCTCCTTGCGGGGTTGTATGACGCCGGCGTGTGGAAATCCACCGATGGCGGCGAGACGTGGGCCTCCATCTCGACGGGATTGGCCGCGCGCGGTTTTGCCAGCCTGGCCTCCGTCGGCGGGCGCCTCTACGCCATCGGCCCGCAAGAAGGGCTGTGGCGCGAGGAGGCCTCGGGCGGCCCCTGGCGGCGTTTGACGGGTTTGGACGCCTATTTGCCCCTTTCTGGGCGGGCCTTGCATCGGCCCGATAACCTCTTGGTGGCTGGCCAGGAGCACGGCATCTTGCGTTCTACCGATGGGGGAGAGACCTGGGCGTTGGTGTGTGAGCGCCAGAACGTCCAGGCCCTGGCCCTCGCGCCGGATGGCCTTTTGGCCTGGGCCGGCACGGCGGATGGGCAACTGCTCGCCAGCCGGGATGGTGGCCAAACCTGGCAGGAGGCGGGTACCCCCGCCGGCGGGCAAGAGATCCTCTCCATCGCCGTATCCCCGGCCTTTGCCCACGATCGCACCCTTTTCCTTGGCACGCACATTCCGGGTACGGGCAACACGCCAGCGCGCGTCGCCCTCTGGCGCTCGCGCGATGGGGGCGAGACCTGGCAGCAACTCACCACGCAGACCACCGACGCCCGCTGGGTGGATATCGCTATGCCCATCGGCGTGCTGGATGAGGTGGCCAGCCAGGCCGTTTTGGCCACGGGCGCTTATTGCCTGCGCCCTCTGCGCCGCGCCAAGGATGTGTGGATCTCCAGCCGCGTGGACCCCAAGGGGGCAAACGTGCTATCGGTCTTGGCGATCGGCGAGATTGACCACGGCGCCGTACTCTATGCGGCCACGGGGAACGGCATCTTTGCTTCGATAGATAGCGGGCGCACTTGGCAACCCTTCTCCGAGGGCTTGGGGGCCGATAGTTTCATCAGCATCATCGCCGCCGGCAACGGCCAGCCGGAGGCCCTCTATGCTCTGAGCCTGGGCGGCATCGTCTGGCGCTATGCGCTGAACGGTTGACAGTTATAGAGTGCGGGAGTTTATTCCCGTAGAATATATGGAGTGCGGAAGTTGACTTCCGCAGAATATGACGGGGTGCGGAAGCGAACCTTCCGCACCCTTTATTGTCGTGGCCGTTTGCGAGGGCGCCCTGTAGGCCTATAATGGAACGGCAAACACCGGCTTAGGGGGGAAGGTGAGTGCCGCGACGGTCGTAGCCTTTATCGCGTCGCTT
Source organism: Chloroflexota bacterium (assembly GCA_019873625.1). Classification (GTDB taxonomy): domain Bacteria; phylum Chloroflexota; class Anaerolineae; order UBA1429; family UBA1429; genus JAIOAW01. Next base: position 31,228 of record JAIOAW010000022.1, on the reverse strand, counting down.
GGGGTCCAGGTGGGGTATCCGCTGGCCGCGATGATCCTCTTTCGCAGGCGTATGCGCGTGCCCTGGCTCATCTTTGGTTATGGTGCGCTCATCTTTGGCCTCTTTCAACTTCTCACCTGGCTCCCCCTCAACTTTTACCTCGACGTGGTCATTGGCGACCGGCTAACCACCGAGACCGCCAAGTTCATCTGGCTGCTCGCCATGGCCCTGGGCACCAGCCTGATGGAAGAAGGGGGCCGATGGGTCGGCTATCGCGTCCTTTTTGCGCGCAAGCGGTATCCGCTCACCTGGCGCAACGGGGTAGCCTATGGCTTGGGGCATAACGCCTTGGAGAGTATGCTCTTTATCTCAGGGCTGACGGTCGTCTATCTGGTGGCCTATATCGCCCTTTCGCGCTCAGACCCTTCGCAAATCGTGCAGACCCTGGGGCCGGGCGCCCCAGACCTTCAGCGCACCCTGTTCGGCATCGCGCACACCTCGTGGGATCAACCCCTCCTCGTAGCCCTGGAGCGCGTCTTGGCGCTTCCGCATCAGGTGGCCTGGTCGCTTTTGGTGATGGCCAGCCTCGCCTTCCGCCAAAAGCGATGGTTCGGTTTCTCGGTGCTCTACCACGCTTCCGTCGCGGTGATCGTCCCCGGGTTGGCGCGCCTGTACGGCTTCGGTTGGGCCGAGGCGGTCAACGCCATTTTGGCCGCCCTGAGCCTGTGGATCATCGTGCGGCTCTATGGCGTGAGCGAAGCCTAAGATCTGCGTTTGCCGGCCCTCTCAGCACGTTGGGCGAAACGATGTATAATATCGAGCGAGGGCACCCGTTGGCTGCTTATCCCATCTTCGTGTAGGGATCGCTATGATCGTTTATGAGCACTTGCTCGAAAGCCCCCCGCCGGAGGGGGTCGTCTTGACCATTGGGACGTTTGACGGCCTGCATCGCGGGCACCAAAAACTGCTCGGCGAACTCGTAGCCCACGCCCGCGCGGTGGGGCGCTTGAGCGCCGTGCTGACGTTTCACCCCCATCCGCGCGTCGTTTTGCAATCGGAGGCGGCGCCGACCTATCTCCTCCCCCTGGAGGAGCGCTCACGCCTGCTTGACGAGATGGGGGTGGACCTCCTAATCATCTTGCCTTTTACGCGTGCCCTGGCCGATACGCCGGCCGAGGACTTTGTACGGGACCTTTGCGTGCGCTTGGGGATGCGCGAACTCTGGGTAGGGCGAGATTTCGCCCTAGGGCGTGGCCGCGAGGGGAACGTTCACGCCTTGCAGGAACTCGCCTCGCGCTTGGGCTATACGCTCCATATCGTCGAACCGGTGTATGAGAACGGCAAACCCATCAGCAGTACGCGCATTCGCGGCCTGCTGGCCGAGGGCGCGGTGGATCGAGCGGCTGAACTCTTGGGGCGGCCCTATGCCGTCGAGGCGGAGGTTATCCACGGCGCCGAGCGAGGACGGCGGCTCGGGTTCCGCACGGCGAACCTCCGCTTGCCCCCCGAATTCGCCGCGCCGGCCGATGGCGTGTATGCCGTGTGGGCCGTGATGGAAGGGTCTTTGCGCCGAGGGGCCATCGCCAACATCGGCATCCGCCCCAGTTTCGATGCGGGCGAGCGCCTCATCGAGGTGCACATCTTTGACTACGAGGGAGACCTGTACGGCAAGCGCCTGCGCGTCGAGTTCGTCAAGCGCCTGCGCCCCGAAAGGCGCTTTGAGGATATTCAGGCGCTCGTCGCCCAAGTTCGGCAAGATATCGAAGAGGCGCGCTGCATCTTGCAGGCCGCCGTGGCTCGAGAGGGACGAGGATGACCCCATCGCCCGGCTACTATGAGGAAATCGCCCATACTGCCGACGTGTGTTTGCGCGTCCGCGCGGAGACTTTGGAAGCGCTCTATGTGACGGCCGCCCAGGGGATGTTCGACCTAATGCGTTGGCGGCCCGCCGGCCCCGAGCGCCCCGTGCGAGAGTCGCTCTCTTTGGAGGCCGCGGACCTGGAGACGCTCCTTGTGGATTGGCTGAGTGAGTTGCTCTACCTTGCCGAGCGGCACGGCGCGCGTTGGGCGACCTTTGGCCTCGCCTTCACGGCGCCCACAGCCCTGGCGGCCCAGGTGGAAGGCACCACGGGGTGGGTGCCGGAGCGCATCGTCAAGGCGGTTACCTACCATGGGTTGCGCCTTGCACGAGCCGATGATGGCTTTTGGGAGACGGTCATCACGTTTGACGTATAGAATGCCTGGTGGCCCCACGCACAAGGAGGTGAAACGATGGTCAACAAGCAAGATTTGGTACAGATTGCACCCTATCTCTACGAATGTTCGCCGAACGTATCGCCGATTATGCGCGTGCCGGCGCGCGTTTACGCGGATGATGCCCTCCTCGATATGGCCATGGAAGATCGCGCCATCGAGCAACTGGTGAATACCGCCTCTCTACCGGGGATCGTCGGCTATGCCCTGGCGATGCCCGATGTGCACCAGGGGTACGGGTTCCCCATCGGCGGCGTGGCCGCCACTTTGATGCCCGATGGGGTTATCTCCCCCGGCGGGGTGGGATATGACATCAACTGCGGCGTGCGGCTCCTTGTGACGAATATCGAGGCCGAGGCCCTGCGGCCGTATATGGATCGCCTGATGAACGCCCTCTTTGAGAACGTGCCCACGGGCGTGGGCAAGGGGGGCGAACTGCGCCTGAATAAGGCCGAACTAGGCGACCTCCTCGAACGGGGTGCGGCCTGGGCGGTGGAGCGCGGCTACGGCACGGCGGAGGATCTCCTCCATACGGAGGATCAAGGCTGTATGAAAGATGCCAAGGCGAGCGCCGTGAGCGCCCGAGCGATGGAACGCGGGCGAGACCAGGTGGGCACCCTCGGCTCAGGCAACCACTTTTTAGAGGTGGACGAGATCGCCGAAATCTATGATGAGAAGGTGGCCGAGGCCTTTGGGTTGCGCAAGGGGATGGTCTGTGTGTGGATCCATTGCGGGTCGCGCGGGCTGGGGCACCAGGTCTGCACCGATGCCGTGCGCGTGATGCAGCAGGCCCTGGCCAAATACAAGATCTCCCTGCCCGATCGGGAATTGGCCTGCGCGCCGATGTCCTCGCCAGAAGGCCGCACCTATTACGAGGCGATGTGCGCCGCCGCCAACTATGCCTGGGCCAACCGCCAGGTCATCACCCAGCAGGTGCGCCAGAGTTTTGAGCAGGCGCTCAAAGGGAAATTCAGCGACCTCTCTTTGCGGATGGTGTATGATGTGTGCCACAACATCGCCAAAATCGAAAAGCACACCCTCAACGGCAAACAGGTAACCCTGTGTGTGCACCGCAAGGGCGCGACGCGCGCCTTTGGCCCCGGCCGGCCCGAGGTGCCCGAAGATTACCGGCCCTTTGGCCAGCCCGTGCTCATCCCAGGGGATATGGGCACGGGATCCTATGTGCTGGTGGGCACCGAAAAGGCTATGCAAGAGACCTTCGGGAGCACCTGCCACGGCGCCGGCCGCACGCAGAGCCGTACGCAGGCCCGCAAGGGCATTCGGGGCGAGGAACTGCGCGCTCAGTTGGAAGGGCAGCACATCACCGTGCGGGCGGCGAGTATGTCCGGCTTGGCGGAGGAGGCCCCCGAGGCCTACAAGCGCCTGGAGGACGTGGTGCGCATCGTAGATCGCACGGGCATCTCGCGCAAGGTGGCGCGCACGCGGCCTATGGGTGTGATGAAGGGCTAAAAAGGGGCGGCGCCCGAGGGATGAGGCGCCGCTATGCCTTTTTGCATAGGGTAAGGGAGCCAAGGAAGAAGCGCGCCCACCGATGAAGCGATACGTTGCGCTGTGTTTGGCCATCCTATGGTGCGTGAGCGGCCTCTTGGGCGGGGCCAGCCGAGCCGAAGGGGACACGGTGCCCTCCATAGAGGCTGGCCCCGCAGAGGGAGCGGCCGCCTCCACGACCTGGCTCGTGCGTGTGCGCGAGGGGATGGCGCCTGAACGGGCGCGCCAAGTCCTGGCCGGGGAGGGGTTAACGCCCCTTCGAGAAATCCCGCGCATCCACGTGTGGGTGGTGAGGCCGGAAGGCGTCTCGGCCCAAGGCGTGGCCGCCGAACTCTTGGAACGCGGCGAGATCCTCTGGGCCGAGCCGAACGGCATCTACCGCATCGCCGCTGTGCACCCCAATGACGCATATTACTGGTCAAACCAGTGGAATGTGCGCCTCATCGGCCTGCCGGATGCCTGGCTCTTTTCGCGCGGAGACAGCCGGCCCGTTGCCATTGTGGATACGGGCGCGGACCTTTACCACCCCGATTTGGCGAGCAAGATTTGGCGCAATGCGGATGAAATCCCCGCCAACGGCCTGGATGACGACGGCAACGGCTATGTGGATGACATCGTCGGGTGGGATTTTACTTCTTTCCAAGACCCCTACCCGCAGGATGATAACGGCCATGGCACGCACGTCGCTGGCATCGTGGGCGCCGCAACCGATAACGCTGAGGGGATAGCGGGGGTCTCTTGGTTTTCGCCCATTATGCCCCTCAAGGCCCTGTGGTATGACGGCACGGGCAGTTGGGCGGATATCGCCGAGGCGGTCATCTATGCCGCCGATAACGGGGCGCACATCATCAACCTGAGCCTTGGGGCGCCTTACTATTCCGCTACGCTTCACGATGCGGTTCAGTATGCGTATGGGCGGGGGTGCCTTCTGGTGGCGGCGGCCGGCAATTATTGCACGTCTCTTTTTTACCCCGCCGCCTACCCGGAGGTGATGGCCGTGGCGGCGACGATGCCCAACGATGAACGCGCCGACTTTTCTTGCCGAGATGCTCGGCTCGACGTGGCGGCCCCCGGCGTCAACATCTATAGCACGTATCCCACCTCGATGCGTTACCCGCCCTATACTGGGATGAACGGCACCTCGATGGCCTCTCCGCACGTGGCCGGGCTGGCCGCGCTCCTATGGGCCTACCATCCCAATGCCACGGCTGCGCAAATCGCCCAAACCATCACGAGCACCGCCAAGGATATCTACCCTTGGGGAAGGGATGCCAACACCGGCTGGGGGCGCATTGACGCGGCAGCCGCTTTCTTGGCCACCATCGCGCCCCACATCGCCCTTTCGGCTCCGCAATCGAGCATCCGCGTGCAGACGGAGGCCGTGCGCATCACGGCCTATGTTACCGATGGATCGGGCCAACCCGTGCCCGATGGCCTTACGGTGGCGTTCACCTCGAACATCGGCACGCTTGACCCGCCTTCCGCCGAGACGCAGGACGGAGAGGCCTCGACCCTTTTCTCAAGCGAGAGGTTTGGCGAGGCCGTGATCACGGCGAGTTTGAGCAGTTACGCCTCCGATACGATTAGAATCTACGTCAAGCCCAAGCGGAAGATCTTTTTCCCGCACCTTTTCGGGCCGTAGGCCTTAGCGCGCCCCGCAGAAGGCGAGTTCGTTCCCACGGGCGCGGTATTCGTAGGCCCTCTCGCCGGCCCTCAACGTGATGCGCCAACCGCTCACGAGCGCGGGCATAGGGGCCGGTGGGGCGCCGCCTTCTGGGGGGCAGCCCAGGTTTGCGGCAGGGAATTCGTCGCTCACAGCCTCGACGAGGGTTATTTGCGCCGTGGGGAGGTTGAAGCGGCGGGCCAGGTCTTGTTGGGCCTGGGCGATGGCCCTTTCTAAGGGCGTCTGTGAGGCGGCGGGGCTAGGGGTGGGCATCATCGTTTCCTCCAAAGTGGGCGCGGGCGCAGGCGTGCGAGAGGGCGGGGGCGCCGCCGTGATGCGGATGTGTATCGGCGTGGGAGAAGAGGCCGGCCTTGGCGAAGGCGTCGGCGGCAGGGGCGCTATTCCCCTGCCGCAGGCCGAAAGGAGGATGACCGCCAGCCCAAGGGCCGCCTGCCTTGCGCGCCGAAGGTGCACCATCGCCTGATACCTCGCCCTTAGGCGCCCTTCCCCAACTCGCTCATCCGCGCCATAATCGCCAGGGCGGGGTCCACGGGCACGGGGGCGCGCTGGACGTTCGGCGGGATGACGATGGTGGGCGTGGGGCGGATGGCCTTGCCCTCGAACTGGGGGAGCCAAACGCGCTCCGCTTCCAACATCTCGGCGGCCATTTCGCGAATCTCCTTGAGCGTCAGCACGGCGGCGGTCAGCGGGTCCAGCGCGCAGGCGTGCACCACGGCCTCTGGGTCGCCCTCCAGCGCGGCGAGCACGGCCAACCGCTGGACGTTGATATTCGTCAGGTTCAGCGCGGCGCATTGGGGGGGCAGGTCCCCTACCACTGTCTTGTGGAGACCGGCGCCATCCACAAAAAGCGGCCCCTCGGCGCAGCAATCGGGCGGGAGGTTGGTGATCATCCCGCCGTTGATGACGTTCCCGTTCAGCCGGGAGACGCGCCCCGTCTCCAACGCCTCGATGATGTAGGAGCAATACTCGATGCTGCGCGGCGGCAGGATGGAAGGCTCCCCCACGAGGAGGTCGCGCCCCTCATAGCGCGCCGCCACCGCCTTGGACCACTTGAGTGCCGCGCCGGATTCCCCGCCGAAGGCCGGTTCATCGCAATAGAGGTCGAGGGCCTTCTTGTTTTTGCGAAAGTAGGGCAGATATTCGGCCAGGTGCCCGCTCGATTCCGTCATTATGTAGCCAAAGTGGCGCAAAGTCTCGCCGCGCACCTTTTCGTTGGCATAGTATTCGGGCTGTTCGAAGCGCGCCCGCAGGGTAGGGTAGAGGTCACGGCCGCGGTGCTCCAACTTGAGGAACCAGGCCATATGGTTGATGCCCGCGCAGAGGTAGTCTATCTCCTCTTTGGGCACGCCCACGTACCCCGCGATGAGGTCGAGCGTCGTCTGCACGCCGTGGCATAGCCCCACGAAAGGCACGCGCGTTTTCCCCAGCGCCCAGCAGACCATCGCCATCGGGTTCACATAATTGAGCAATAGCGCCTTGGGGCAGAGCACCTCCATATCGCGCGCCATCTCTATGGCTACGGGGATGGTGCGCAAGGCGCGAAAGATGCCCCCTGGCCCCAGCGTATCGCCGATGCATTGGTCTACGCCGTATTTGAGGGGGATGGCGTAATCGCGCTCCCAGGCCTCCAGTCCGCCGATTTGGAAGGTGGCGATGACGTAATCCGCACCGCGCAGGGCATCTCGCCGATCGGTGGTGACGTACACGCTGTGCGGCAGGCCATTCGCCGCGATGACGCGCTGCACAAAGGCCTCTACCTGGGGCGTGCGTCGCGTGCTCGGCGCCATCAAGGCGAACTCGATGGGTTCTAGGCCCGGTGTGGCCATCAAATCGAGGATCAACGTCTTGCAAAAGATGATGCTCCCCGCGCCGATGATCGCGATTTTCATCTTTCTTCCTCCGCTACAAATGGGGGTTGGTCGGCATCCTTTTCTAAAGCGTTGGAGGCCCGGCTGAGGCTCGCCAACTCGGCCTGCACCTTGCTCAACTCGCCCGCGAGATGCGTGCGCGAATTCTCCAGCATCGTGAGCGCCCGCGCGAAGCGGCCCTCCAATTCCTCTTGCAAGGCGCGGATGCTCTGCTGGCTGCTGTGCACATAGGCCGCGAGGCGCTGGAGGTCCACCGATTGGGACGTGCGCAGGGCCGTCTCGATCACCAAAAGGAGGTAGGGCAAGAGGAGGCTGTGGCTGATGAGCGCCACCTGTGAGGCCATCAACGCGGCCTGGATGCCCCGGCAGAGGTCATACACCGCATCGGGCACCACGGCCAAGGCGAACCCCACGGTGATGTCGGGGTCCAAATAGCGTGTGACCTCGCGGGCGCGCTCCCACACCGTCGCCTCGATTTGCGCCTTCAGGCGCTTGCGCAGGGCGTGATCGTCGGCCTTGGCGGCCAGGAATTGCTCGAGGAGCGGCAGGGCCGCCCATTTGTGGTCAATGGGCAAGATGAGGCCGTTGGGCAGCATCAAGCCGAACTCCACCACCTTGTTCTCGACGCGGTAATTCCGCACCTGCCAAGAGGGCGGCAGTTGTGAAAAGATGAGGTCGAGCATCTCCTCGCCGGCGGCGCCTTTGGTCTGGGTGCCCGCCAAAACCCTTTCCAGCCGGTGGATGGCCTGATGGGTCTCCTGTTCCAGGGTTTGCCGGGCCTGGGCATAGGCCTGGAGTTGCGCCAGGCCGGCGCGGATGCTCGTGATGTGCTGGGTCAACGGCTGGAGGCCTTCCACTTTTTCTTCGAGAAGCATCTGGCGGGAGGAGACTTCGCGGAGGGTGCCCTCGATCTCCGCGCCGCCTCGCGCGCGCCACAGGAGAGCGGCGGCCAGGGCGGCCAAGCCAACCGCTTCGAGTATCACGAGGATAATCAGGATCATCTCCAAGGACATTTCGCCCCTTTGATAGGCGTTTGTTATCTCAATCGAGTATACCATCGCGCGCCGAGGCTGCAAGGCTCCGATCTCCCATAGGCCGTAAAACATCCCGGTTCGCAACCTGCGGGGGGATGCGCCCCTATAGGGAAGCCTCGCCGCATAGGCCAAACGCCAAAAGGCTGCGCGATGAGGGCGCAAATTGACAGGTAAGGCGCGGGCGTTAGAATGACGCTAGACCCATAAGAACCCCAAGGGGGCGGCGATGGCTCGCATCTATGTGGGGACGTGCAGTTGGGCCGACCATACGGATTTTTACCCGCCCGACTTACCCGATAACCGCAAAATCCAATATTACGCGCAGCGCTTCCCCATCGTCGAGATCAACTCGACGTTCTATCGTATGATGCCCGCGCGCAACTTTGCCCTGTGGGCCGAGCGCACGCCGCCCCATTTCGTGTTTGACGTCAAACCCTATAAGCAACTCACCTGGCATGACCGCGAAACCCCTCCCGATGAGGCGACGGCGCGCGCCTTTTCCGAATCCGTCCAGCCCTTGCGAGAGGCGAAAAAACTCGGCGCACTCCATTTCCAGTTCCCGCCGTGGTACGTCTATTCGCGCGAGAACCTCGATTACATCTTGCGCCTGCGCGATACGTATCGGGATGATCGCCTCAGCGTCGAGTTCCGCCACCGCTCCTGGCTGACGGGCGATCGGACCGCCCACGTGGTGGAGGCCTTGCGCGAGGGCGGCATCGGCCTCACCGTGGTGGATGAACCCCAGGTGGGCAGTGGGAGCATCCCCACGGTGCTTGAGGTGACGAACCCGGCGCTCGTCATCGTGCGGTTCCATGGGCGCAACGCCAAAACGTGGTATCTCCGCGCCAAGACCACGGCGGAACGCTTTGACTACCTCTATAGCGCGGAGGAACTCCGCGAATGGGTGCCCCGCCTGGGGGAACTCGCCGAAAGGGCCGAGGAGATCCATGCCCTCTTTAATAACAACGCGCGCGATTACGCCGTGCAGAATGGGCGCCAACTCCGCGTGTATTTGCGCGAGGGATTGCCGCAGCATACGGTCGTCTCCTCGCCGGAGGAAGGATGAGCCCTCCCCCCGAAACGGCCTCGGCGCGCCGACCCTTTGGCCGATGGGAGGCCCTGGCCCTTGCCGCGATCTTTTTGGCGGGGGCCATCCTGCGTTTTGAGGCGCTTGACCACAACCCCCTCTGGTGGGATGAGGGCAACAACGCCTATTTTGCCCAAGCCTCGTTGGGCGATCTGTTGCGCCTCTCGCGCCTGACCCTCGATACGAACCCGCCGGCCCATCGGCTGGCGCTCAAGGGGTGGTTGGCCCTTTGGGGGGAGGGCGTCTTTTCGCTCCGTTCCCTTTCGGCGGTGTGCGGCGTGCTGACGATAGGGCTGGTGTTCCTGTGGGGGCGCTGGCGATACGGCCCCGCGGTGGGCCTCATCGCAGCCGTCTTGGCGGCCATTTGGCCCGTGGCCCTCTACCACCAACGCGAGGCGAAGGGCTACGCCTGGGTGACCCTCTTTCTCACCCTCTCTACCTATCTCTGGCAAAGGCACCTCGACGAGGCCGCTCGCTGGCGGTTCTGGCCGTGGTTGGGTGCGGCCCTCGGCGCGGCCTTGGCCCTGGGCGCGCATTACTACGCTGCGCTTTTTATGGCGGCGCAGGGCGTGGGATTGGGCCTCGTGTTCCTGCTGAACCGCGCGCGCCCTGGCGAGGCGCTTCGCCGCTTGGGGCGCTGGCTAAGCGTGCAGGCGGTGGCGGTGCTTGCCATCTCCCCATGGGCGGCGCTCACGCTCAAAACCTCTCTCCGTGGCGCAGAGCGCTTGCCTGATGTCGCCTCCGGTAGCGCTTGGATCTTGGCGCAGGATATCGCCAAGACCATCGCCGTAGGGGCTGGGGGCAAGGGGTGGCTTGCTTGGGTAGTTTTGGGGGCGATGGCTGCCGTGGCCGTGTGGGCGCTGGTGCGCAGCCCCCAACGCGCGAGGGAGGCCTTTCTGGGGGCGCTCGTGCTCGTGCCGCCGGCCTTGGGCCTTGTGGCCCAGCGCTATGTGGCCTTTGTGCCAGCGAGGTTTTTCGTCTATATCATCCCGCCTCTCGCCATCCTTTTGGGGGCGGGTTTATGCCGTTTGGGGAAGGTGGCCCTCTTGCCTGCCTTGGTCATCGCCATCGCCTGGGGGGCGGCCCTTCCTGAGGCCTACCGGCCCCAAGCCGCCGTAGATGAGGACCTTCGCCCCGTCGCCGAGGCCCTTCGCCAAGAGGCGCACCCGGGCGATGCGCTCCTGGTAACGTATATCTGGGAGGAGGGGACGCTGCGGATGGTTGCGCCCGATTTGCCGCTCACCTATCATTTGGGTTGGTTCGCCCAAGAGACAGTGGCGCACGATGTGCAGAGGCTCTTTGCCGAACATCCGCGGTTGTGGGTCCTCTCGTACAAGGTGCCCGTGCAAGACCCGGCGAACACGGGCGCCTGGTGGCTAGAGCAGCATGCCGCGCGGGGCTTTTACCAGGAGCATCCGCCGTACAGCCTGGCACTCTACCTGCTGCCCTTGCCACCCCAAGCATCCTTTGCGGCGCCGGCCGTGTTTGAAGGAGGGATTGCTTTGGCGCGCTTTGCCTTGCCGGAGGCGGTTCAAGCAGGGGAGCCGTTTGCCGTAACCCTGGAGTGGGCCATTACGCGTGCCCCTGCGCCTGCGCCGACGGTCTTTCTCCACCTGGTGGATGGCCAAGGCGTCCTCTGGGCGCAGCACGACGGTTGGCCGCACAATGGGCTAACGCCCTTCATCGGCCGCCATATCGGAGAACGCATCGTGGACGCGCGCGCCCTGCGTGTGTGTGCCGAGGCGCCGCCGGGCGAATACCGCGTGCTCGTGGGGTTATATAACCCCGAAACGGGGCGACGTTATCGCATCGTCCAAGGGCCGCAGGCCGGCGAAGAGGCCGTAACCCTTGGCACGGTGCGCGTTGTGCCGCCTCGCGGCAATTGATGAGTACCCTAGGGAGAGTGGCTATGGCGGATACAAAGCGTTTGACTGACCCGAACATCCTGCGGCATGCCGTGCTCGACTTTCGCCAGATGAGCACCTTTGTGGAAGACCCGCTCATCTTTGAGCGCGGCGAGGGCGTGCATTTGTGGGATATCCACGGCAAGCACTATTACGATGGGCTATCGGGGATCTTTGTGGTGGCCGTGGGGCATGGCAACCGCCGCGTCATCGAGGCCATCAAGGCCCAGTTGGATCGCCTCGCCTTCCCGCCGCCGTTGCACGGCACGAACGTGCCCCTCATCGAACTGACCGACCTCCTCGTGCGCCTGGCGCCAGGGGACCTCTCCGCGGTCAAACTCCTTTCTACAGGCTCCGAGGCTACCGAAATCGCCATGAAGGCCAGCCGTCAATATTGGAAGCAGGCCGGCAAACCCACCAAGTACAAAATCATCTCGCGCTACTATGCCTATCATGGGGCGACGTTGGGCGCCATCGCAGCGGGCGGCACGCCGAAGCGGCGCATCCCCTTCGAACCCCTGCCGGCCGGGTTCGTGCACGTCCCCACGGTGCACTGCTACCGCTGCCCGATGGGGCGCACTTACCCCGGCTGCGGCGTGTTCTGCGCCGAATATCTGCGCCACGTCATCGAGATGGAAGGGCCAGATACGGTAGCCGCCGTGATGGTGGAACCGATTGGGAATACGGGGGGCATCTTGGTGCCCCCGCCGGAATACCTCCCCGCCCTCCGGCAGATTTGCGACGAGTACGAGGTGCTCCTCATTTTCGACGAGATGATCACCGGCGCGGGGCGCACAGGGCAGATGTTCGCCTGCCAGACGTTCGGCGTCACGCCGGATATCCTCTGCCTGGGCAAGGGCCTCTCCAGCGGCTATGCGCCCCTTTCCGCTACCCTCTGGTCGGAGCGCATCCAGCAGGCCTTTTGGGGGCCAGAAGAGGCGGGCGTGGAATTCGGAGACGGCCACACCTTCGCAAGCAACCCCATCTCGGCGGCGGCCGGGTTGGCCTCTCTCCAAGAGATCATCGCGCGAGACCTGCCCGCCAACGCCCGCGTTATGGGGGAGCGCCTTCAAGCGCACCTGCACAAGATAGGCAAAAAGTATGGCATCTTTGGAGACATCCGGGGGAAGGGCCTCTTGTGGGCCGTGGAGTTCGCCCAAGACCCTGCGACCAAGGCGCGCTTTTCGGTGCCCATCGGCAAACTCATCGGGCAAGAGGCCCAACGCCGGGGCCTCATCACCCGCTATGACCCAGATTGGATCGCCCTGGCCCCGCCGCTCATCGTCACGGCGGAGGAACTCGACGCGATGTGCGCCATCTTGGATGAGAGCATCGGCGTGGTGCTTGACCAAGTGGAATAGGGCGCCCTATGGCTTGGGCGGCGGGCTAACCTGCACGAAATCGCCGTCGCGCACCTGAAAGATGTATACATACTGCTCGACGAGGTCGCCTTTCTCGTCAAAGCGGATGCGGCCAACGGGCGTTTGGAGGTCTAACTGGCGCAGGGCCTGGAGGATGGCATCCACCTGGAGCGAGCGGGCGCGCTTGACGCCCTCGGCCAGGGCGAGCATCGCGCTGAACCCCGCGACGCTGTACGTGCCGGGGTTGCGATTCTCTAGTTTTTGATAAGCCTTCCACCACGAGGCATCCGTTACCGCCTTGGGGTCCGGCGTGATGCCGCTTACATAGGCACCTTCGGCCCATTTGCCGGAGCCGTCAATGAAATCATACAGGAAGCAGCCGTCGCTCGCCATAAACGTGGCCGTGATGCCCGCCTCGCGCAGTTCCGGCAACAAGACGTATCCTTCCGTCTCATAGCCGGCGAGGAAGATGGCGTCTGGCTGGGCCGCCGCGATGCGCGGCAGGGCGGGGGCCTGCGTCTCGGCGGCCTCTTGGATGCCGATGACCTCTACGGGCGGCTGGCCAAGCGCCTCCAGTGCCTTGACCATCTCATCGCGCAGGCCCCGGCCATATTGGTTTTCCGCATAGACGAGGACGATGCGCTTGGCCCCCAACGTTTTGACGAGGAATTCGGCATCCACCGGCCCCTGTGCGGCATCGGTGGCGTTGACGCGGAAAAAGTTCCTTGCGCCCTGTTGGCTCAACGCGGGGTCGCTCGCGGTGGGGGTGATCACGACGATGGGCAGGTCTTTATAGATGGGCAGGGTGGCTCCCATCTGCCCACTGTTATAGTGGCCGATGACCCCTAGAACGCGTTCGCCGCGCTGTACGGCGGCAGCCACGTGCTCGGCGACCTCCACGGCCACGTCAGAATCGGCCTCATCATCCACCGGGACGATGACCACGCGGTAGCCCAACAGCCCGCCCCGCGCGTTGATTTGTTCCGCCGCCAGCCTGGCCCCGCCCAGCACCGTCTGCCCGCCATCGGCCTGCCAGCCCGAAAGGGGCACCGCGACAAAGACCTTGACCTCCCCTTTGGTGGGGCGCGCTGCGCCGCAGCCCGCCCCCAAGAGCGCGCTTGTCACCAGGCTCACCGCCGCGATTAGACCGACCCAACGGGGCATATCTTCCTCTACTCCTCCGCCTGCACAGCCCTTTGCGGGGCGTGCGAGGCATCATAGACTTGCTGCATACTCGTCAAGATATCCTCCAATTCCTGCACCTGGGCCTGCATTCGCTGGGTCAATTCCTGGTGGGCCGTGCTTTCGGCCTTTTGGGCGCCGATCATCAGGAACTGCGAATACGCCGTGCCCAGGGCAGAGAGCGTCTCCTCCAGGCGGAACTGGGCCTGGGCCATAAGAGATTGCAGTTTATCGAGGCTCTCCTTCTGCTCGCGGCGCGCGGCGAGCAGAGATTCGATGCGCGCCCGGGTGGCCTCATCCGGCGCGGCGCGCAGTTGGCGCTGGAGGGCCGAGATGGCCTCTTCGACGGCCGCCGCATCCCGTTTGAGGATCTCGTCGCGCTCGTAGACGTCCAACCGTTCCGCCAGGGCGTAGATCATCCTCAGCCACTCCGAAAGGTCCGCCATCGTCTGGAGGAGATAGTTTTTCAAAAGGCCGGCGCGCATCCCCAGCAGGGCCTGTTCGATCTTTTGGCGGTATTCCAGGGCCTGTTCCACCTTTTCGCGGTAGCGTGGCAAATGCAACCTAGGGGGGCGCGGCGCCTCGCTCAAGGCCTGCAAAAGGGCTGCCTGCGCCGAGGCCTCGTCCGTTATGCTCGTAACCACGATGAGCACCCAGGCGATGCCCCCCAAGGCGAGCCAATACCAGCCCCGCCACCAGGCAAACGGCCTGGGCAGGAACCACGCCAAGAGCAGGGTAAGCGCGATGGTCAGGGCGCTTTCCAGCCGAAAGAGGGCGTGCGAGAGGATAGCGCGCCGCGCGCGCTTTTGTAGATCGTCCATCTTTGAGGTGGCCATAGGCTGTGCTTCCAACCGCTCAGAAATAGGTGGAAAGGGCTTTATAGAGGGCGCGGATCGTCTCCGGCTCGCTCGTCGAGGTGAAACCGCCCGCCGCTCCGGAGATGGCCTCCAGCGTCTTCATATCGGCCGAGCGCCCGTAGGCCACACAAAAAACCACCACGCGCAGGCCGGAGTGGTAAGCCGCCTCCAAGCGCGCCAGCAGGGCCTCCCGCGAGATCGCAGAGGCGTTCTCTTGCCCGTCCGTCATCACGACGATGGCATTGATGCGGCCGGAATCGTTCAGCGCCTCGAGGCGCTCCAGCGCGAACAGGACGCTATCCAGCAGAGCCGTGTTGCCCCCCGCCTCGAGGACCTCCACCTCTTCGGATAGCCGCGCTCGCCCTTCTGTTATGCGCACCAAAGGCACGCGTTCGTGAGGGCGATCGGCAAAGGAGATGAGGCCCACGCGATCCTCCGGCCCGCGCACCTCCTCTAAAAAGAGGCGTAGGGCTGCCTGCGCATCGCTCAACTTGCGGCCGGCCATGCTGCCCGAGGTATCTACCACGAGGTACACGTTCGCTGGGCGCTTGGTATACCACCACACGTTCTTGACGACCTCGATGACCCCCGCGCTGGGCACCTGCAAGGTGGTGTGGGGCTGTTGGGGATCGGCGCCGTTTTCTGAGCGGATGGGCGATTCCGGCGCATCCAGCGAGATGCGCACGTCGGCCGGGCGATAGCCATATTGCAGGATTTTGTGCTGGACCGATTCCGAAAGGAGATACTCTTTGAACAGGGCGTAGGCCTGGCGTTCCTCGTCGGTGCGGTCGGGGTGTTCCAAAAGGGCCAGGGGATGATCCTGCCACAGGGTGCCTTCCAAGGGGTAAATGGCCAGGAGTTTTTCCGCGTGGCCTAGGTTATACTGCACCACCAACTGCTCCGGCACCACGAAGGCATCCAAATAGGCCCGCCCCTGCTCTTCGATATGCTGCATCACGGCGAGTTCGCCCTCGCCATAATGCTTGACGGTCGCCTCCAGCCGGCGGACGTATTCTAGCGTCTCTGGCGCGGTGGCCTGTTGTTCCGTCAGGCCGCGCGTGGTGCCGCTGGCTGCATAGAACGTCGCCAAGATGGCCAGAAGGCCGCTTGCCGTGGTCGGCGAGGGGTGGCTCCACTTGAAATCGGGGTTCCGCGCGGCGACCGAAAGGAGGTCTTGCCAGCCCAGGGCGCGCTCGGGGTAGCCCATCTGTGCGGCCACCTCGCGCCACATCGCGATGACGATGGGGCTAACCATATAATGGGTGCGCTCGCCCACCAAGAAAGCCTCCGTCGCGTGGCCTTCTTGCCAAAGGCGGTCTATCTCCTCTAGCCAAATCGAGGAATCGGGGTTGACGGCCTGAAAGGCGTTCTCGCTGGCCTGCTCGACCAGGAGATCGGCCTCCAGCGGCACGGCCTCGACGCGCACCCGTTTGCCGTTCGGCAGCCGTGGGCGCGTGGCGTTATAGTCCGTTACGAGCGCTTCAAAGGTCGCCTGTTTTTCGGGGGTGTAGGCGACGCGCAAAACGACTTCGCGCCGCGAAGAGGCCGCGGTGCGGTTGGCGGGGGCTGCTTCTGGGCGAAAGAGGAGCCAGACCGAGACCCCGCACAGGGCAAACACCGCGAGGGCGGCCCCTAACACCCAAATGAAGGCCCTCTGTGGGCGGCCGGTCGTCCGCCGGCGGCGCGCCTTCCGTTTGGCCATCGGCGCCTCCTACTGCCCTGCGATATTGAGGTCGAACCAGCGCAAGAGCGCCAGGAGCACCTCGCGATCTGGCTCGCGCATACGCGTGGTGCGCGGCACCACGATCATCACGCCCTGATCCTTCCAACGCATAAAGGGGCTGTTCTCGCCGGTGATGGGCACCTCAGGGTTGGCCGGGCGCAGCCCCTGCGCCACGGCCAACTGCTGAATTTCGGGCGTGAGGAGATATTCTTCGAACACCAAGGCGGCGTTCTTTTCCTCGGCGGTAGTCTCCTCGCCCATCCAGATGCTATATGGGAAGTCAAACCAAGTGATGTATGTGGGGTAGCGGATCACCATCGGCTCTACCCAACGCGTTTGGATGCCGGCCATATTCGCCAGGAGATCGCTTTCCAGGAGTTGGCCGCCATCTCCCATCGAGTAGCCAAAGAGGGCCAGGTTCTCTACGGAATAGGCCCCAAAACTGGAAAAATCCGTCACGGCGCTCATCAACTCTTTGAGCCAGGCCTGGAATTCGGGGTTGGTTACATCGGCCACTTCGAGGCGGGTCTTCCCATAGTATTCGCCGGCGGCCGCGACCATAGCCATCAACCCGCCCACGTTGCGCCGTGGGTTGGGCACCACGAGTTTGAAGTAGCCCCACTCGGGTTTGCCGCCGAGTTCGGGCCACCCCCCTTTGGCCAGGGCCGCATCGTGAATATCTCGCCAGGTGATCTCCTCGCCGTATTTTTGGCGCAACACCTCTTCGCGGCTTTGCCAAATGCCCCAGGCAAAGAGCGAGGTGGCGATGGGCCGCGCGCGGTATTCGCCACCCGTGAGAAAGATATCTCGCCCCAAGGTGCCCTTGTAGGTAGCGTTGACCAACTCGACCAAATAGCGGCTATCGGGGATCCATACCGTGGGGATGGGGGTCATCTCTTGGCGTTCCCAACGCCCCATGGCCACGAGGCCATCCATCGGCACCACCGTAACCTGGATGGGCCGCCCCTCGAGTTTGTGGCCCTCGGCGTTAAAGCGCGCGGCCGCCTCGCGCACGAAAGGCTCCACGGGGAGCGCGCAGACGATGCGCACCGAGAGTGGCTCCACCTTGGCCAAGGGGTTCGTGCCGCTCCGGCGCACGATAAACGAGGCGCCGATGACGAGGACGACGATCAGAAGGAGCGCGAAAAAGATGGCGCGGGTTTTGGTCATCCGCCTTCCTCACTCTCGATGTGGCGCGCCTTCCGGCGCGAGTTCCACCATAGCACATCTATTATACGCCGTAAAGGGCGCCAAGTTGCGGGAGGGGCGTTCGCGCTCTTTGGTCGAATGGATGAGACCTGCTACACTAGGGATAGCGATATAACACAGGGGAGGGAATATCCTTTGACGCTGCGAGAGGGGCTTGTTATCCGCACGCACGGCGGGCACTATTTCGTGCAAGCCGATGGCGCGACGGTGGATTGCACCCTGCGCGGCCGGCTGAAGAAGGAGCGCATCCCCACGGATTTGGTCGTCATCGGAGATCGCGTGCTTTGGCGGCCCACCGAGGCGGGCCTGGGCGTCATCGAAGAGGTGCTGCCGCGCAAGGCCGTCCTTTCGCGGCGGCCTCCGCCCCCGCGCCCCGGCAAGGTGGCCGAGCGCGAGCAGGTGATCATCGCCAATCCGGATCAGGTGGTCGTCGTCTTTTCGCTGCGCAGCCCGCCTCTCAATACCTTCCTCCTCGATCGTTACCTCGTGGCCTGCGAGGCGGAGGAACTGCCGGTGCTCATCGTGGGCAACAAGGTGGATCTCCTCCCTGAGAATGAGGAGGCGCGGCCCCTGCGCCTCTATGAGGAGATCGGCTATAAGGTGCTCTATACGAGCGTGGCCACAGGAGAGAACATCGAGGCGCTGCGGGGCCTTTTACGCGGCAAGATTTCCGTTCTCACCGGCCCTTCGGGGGTGGGCAAATCGAGCCTTCTCAATGCCCTGTGGCCGCACCTGGAACTGCCCGTGGGCGAGATCAGCACCTACCACGATCGCGGTAAGCATACCACGGTCGTCTCGATGCTTCTCAACCCTGAGCCGGATATCTATGTGGCCGATACGCCGGGGATGCGCACCTTCCTTCTATGGGATATTGACCCCGAGCAGTTGGAGGCCTTTTTCCCGGAGATGCGCCCCTACCTTGGCAAATGCCACTATTTGCCCTGCACGCATAGGCACGAGCCGGGCTGTGCCGTCAAAACCGCCGTGGCCGAGGGCAAGATCCATCCCCTGCGTTACGAGAGTTACCGCCGGATATTCAACCACGAAATTTAGGGCCTCCGAGGGTGTTTTGCCCTCACCCTGGCCTTTTCCTGCGCCAACGCGGGAGAGGGAAGTTCGGAGCGCAAGGCGCCTGCCTCGCGCCGCGGGCCAGGAGGCCCGCGAACGCCGTATCTTTACAGCTACACTCCCTTTTACGAAGTATGGACTTCCGCGCTCCATGCAGGTCTTTTTCAGAATGTTTTCATGCTATCCAATACCAAAGCGCCCACCGGCAAAAGAAGAATATCTGCAGCCCGTAAAATAGGGCCATTGCCAGCCAGTAGAGCCGGCGACTCAGCCAATCTGCCAGAGCAATGTATAGCGGAAATGCCACGATGATTAAACGCAACATAGCGAGGAGTTGCAGTGTGCCGAGGGGCAACGCCAGGGCACAGCCCGTGTAAGCAGCATAACTGGCTCGCTGGCGGCGGAGCATGACGAGGCCTAGACCGATTACCAATAGTGTAAAGGCTACCTCTGGGGCTACGCTTCGCAGGCGCGCTAGCACATCGCCGTTAGCGAGTGTAGCCAGACGCTCCAGTGCTGCAGCGGGCGTTGTGACCCGTCCCCAGGCACTCTGGGCGCGGATGAATAGCAGTGCATCGCCGAATTGCGCCTGAAGGTAAACCATATAGGCAAGCAACCCCGCGGGCACCAGCAGCAACCAGAGTGCCTGTCGCCAGCTCGAACCTGGCCGGGCCTGCCATTCCAGAAAAAGGGGTATGATCAGCAGTACACCTAACGAACGTGTGGCCGAGGCTAGCGCGCCCAAGAACCCCGCCGCCCACCACTGCCCGCGCCGTGCACACCAAAAAGCTGCCACCGTCAACAGGAGGAAGAGGCCCTCCGTATAGACCGCGCTGAAGAAGAACGACGTGGGGAAGAGCGCAGCCGCCCATGCTGCCCGGCGAGCCACAGGTTCGGTGTGGTCTAGTGCGGTTAGCTGGTAGATCAACCACAGTGCCAACGTCGTCGACGTGTTGGAAAGTACGACACCAGTGACAGCCAACGTGTGCCAACATTGATTACCTGGTGTGAAAAGGTGCATTAGCATCGGGTAGAGCGGAAAGAAAGGCGTATACGGCAAGCTACCCATTTTCTGCGTATAGCCGTGACGGGCGATTTCTAGATAAAAGCTACTATCCCAGCGTGCCCATATATCCAACCAGACGTTGGAGGAAGCGTGCCAGCCTTCCGGTTGCATCCGACCGTAGGTAATAGCCAACACGCCGGCCAGTGCCAGGCCCAAGCGGGAGAGGAGGAAGGGCAGCAGTACAGAGCAGGCCGGATGGTGAATGGTTGAATGGCACATATCGAGTATACGTCCGCACAGCGCCTTTGACATCTCTGCCCCTTTGTGGTATACTCCTCTGCACACGTGTGCAGATAACGGATGGAGGCTCCCCCCAATGAGCGTCTCGATCAAAGATATCGCACGCCGCGCCGGCGTCTCCCATTCGACGGTCTCCCGCGCCTTGAGCGATAGCCCCTTGGTGGCCCTCGAAACGCGCCAGCGCATCCAGGCTCTAGCCCGCGAAATGGGCTACTCTCCCGATTTGCAGGCCCGCGCCCTGGTGATGGGCCGCACGCAATCGGTGGGCGTAGTCGTTACCACCATTGCTGACCCCTTTGTGGCGGAAGTGATGCAGGGCATCGAAGACGCCGCGCACAGCGCGAACTATAGCGTCATCTTGGCCTCCTCGCAAGCGGAACCTCAACGAGAAATCGAGGCCGTGGAACTCCTCCGCGCCAAACGGGTGGATCTCGTCATCGTCCTTTCCTCTCGTTTGGGGGCGCTGTACCTCGCCCATTTGGAGCGCATCGGCGTGCCCGTCGTGCTCATCAACAGCCACAGCCAAGATCGCGGCCCCTACACCTTTGCCGTCACGGTGGATAATCGCCACGGCGGCTATCTTGCCACGCGGCATCTGGTTGGCCTGGGCCATCGGCGCATCGCCTACATCACCGGCCAAGCCCACCACAGCGACGATCAGGAACGCCTGGCGGGGTATCGCGATGCGCTGGCCGAGGCCGGCCTCCCCTTTGACGAAGCCCTCGTCCTCCCCGGCGATGGCGACGTCACCGGCGGCCAACGGGCCTTGGGGCGCCTCTTGGCGCTCAGCCCGCGCCCTACGGCCGTTTTCTGTTACAACGACCGCACGGCCATCGGTCTCATCTATGCCGCCAAGCAGGCCGGCCTCGCCCTTCCGCGAGATTTGGCCGTGGTCGGGTTCGACGATATTCCCTTTGCCTCGTTCATCGAGCCAGCCCTCACCACCATCGCCCAGCCGATGGCGGAATTGGGGCGCCGCGCCGTGGAGATGGGCCTGGCCCTCCTCGCCGAGCAAAGGGAAGATAAGGTACCTGCCGCCTCCAACGTAATCCTGCGGGGGCGTTTGGTGGTGCGCGCCTCTTCTGGGGCGCCGCTTGTTCGATGATCCTGTGAGTGATAGGAGGTTGCGATGAGGGCACTCGTATTGGAAGCGCAGTGGGACCCGCGGCCGGGTTATACCGTCTCCGATTGGGAGAAGGCCACCGGCAAGGCCATCACGGGGAGCAGCATCTGGCGCTACCCCAAATTGGCGGTACGAGATTGGCCAGACCCCCAGCCTGGCCCCAAAGACGTGGTGCTCGAAGTGCAGGCCTGCGGCGTGTGCGGGTCAGACGTGCACTTTTATGAGACCGATCAAGAGGGGTATATCCTCTACCCCGGCCTGACCAAATTCCCCACCATCTTGGGGCACGAGTTCTCGGGGCGGGTGGTAGCCTGCGGTTCGGAGGTGGAGACCCTCCGCGTGGGCGATATGGTTACCGCCGAGGAGATGATCTGGTGTGGGCGGTGCATCCCCTGCCGCAATGGCTACCCCAACCAGTGCGAGAACTTGGAGGAGATCGGCTTTACTATCCCCGGCGCCTTTGCCAAGTACATCGTCCTTGACGAAAAGTACTGCTGGAAGATTGACGCCATCGCCGAGCGCCTGGGGAGCGAGGAGGCTGCCTTTGAACTGGGCGCCCTCACCGAGCCGACCTGCGTGGCCTACAATGCTATGTTCGAACGCGCCCACGGGTTCCGGCCGGGGCATTATGTGGCCGTCTTTGGCGCGGGGCCCATCGGCCTGGCGGCTACGGGCCTAGCGCGCGCGGCTGGCGCGGGCCTGGTGGTGGTGTTCGACGTCTCGCCGGGGCGGCTGGAACTCGCCAAGAAGGTGGGCGCCGACTATACCTACAACCCGCGCGAGGTGAACCCCGCGGAGGTCTTGATGACCTTGAGCAAAGGCGCGGGGTTTGACTTTCACGTGGAGGCGGCCGGTGCGCCGCACCTCACCGTGCCGGAGATGGAAAAGGCCCTCGCCATTGACGCCAAGATCGTGCAAATCGGCCGGGCGGCCACGCGCGTGCCGATGTATCTGGAGCGCTTCCAGGTGCGTCACTCGCAGTTCTTTGGCGCGCAGGGGCACTCGGGCAATGGCACCTTCCCCAACGTCATCCGCCTGGTGGCCTCGGGCAAGTTGGACCTGCGCCCCATCATCACGGCGCGCTACGGCCTAGAGCAGGCCGTGGAGGCCATCGCCTCCACCACCAAGCGCGAGGGCGGCAAGGTGCTCGTCAAGCCCGCTATGTAAGGGGAAAAGGGTATGGCCCAAAAACTCAACATCGGCCTTTTGGGGGCCGGGCGCATTGGGCGCGTGCATGCCCAGAACCTGGCCTATCATCTGCCGCAGGCGCGCCTTATCGGCGTGGCTGATGTCCTCTATCGCGCGGCGGAAGAAGTGGCCGGCGAATACGGCCTTGCCGCGTATGACGATCCTCGGCGTATCCTTGAGGACCCCACCATTGAGGCCGTCGTCATCTGCACGAGCACCGATACCCATGCCGCCCTCATCGAGGCGGCGGCGCAGGCGGGCAAGCACATCTTTTGTGAAAAGCCCATTGCGCTCGATTTGGCCGCCATTGACCGCGCCCTAGCGGCGGTGAAAGCGGCTGGCGTCAAACTGCAAATTGGGTTCAATCGGCGGTTTGACCCGAGTTTTCAGCGCGTGCGCCAGGCCGTAGCGGGCGGCGAGATCGGCCAACCGCACCTCCTGCGCATCACGAGCCGGGATCCTCAGCCGCCGCCCATCGGCTACATCAAGGTTTCGGGGGGCATCTTCCTCGATATGACCATCCATGATTTCGATATGGCGCGTTTTTTGATGGGCGCAGAGGTCGAGGAGGTCTATGCTACGGGAGCCGTCTTGGTGGACCCCGCCATTGGCGAAGCGGGGGATGTGGATACAGCGCTCATCACCCTGCGTTTTGCGAGCGGCGCCCTGGGCACCATTGATAACAGCCGCCGCGCCGTGTACGGCTACGATCAGCGCGTGGAGGTTTTTGGCTCGCGCGGGATGATCGCCGTGGCGAACGAGACGCCCCACCGCGCCACCCTGAGCGATGCGACGGGCGTGCATGGGCCGCTCCCCGAATTCTTTTTCATCGAGCGCTACGCCGCGGCCTACATCGCCGAGATGCGCGCCTTTCTGGAGAGCATTTTGGAAGATAAAACGCCGCCCGTTACGGGCGAGGATGGGCGCATCCCCGTGGTGATGGGCTATGCCGCGTGGAAGTCTCTGCGAGAGCGCCGCCCGGTGGCGCTGAGCGAAATCGCCCCGAACATCACAAGATAAGGAGTTGCCTTATGCCTGAACAACGCGTCCCTGCTGGGTTTTTGCCCACCGATCAGCCGGATTTGTTCTTTGAAGATAACGCCGTGGGCCGGCTGAAAAAGGAAATTTGGGAGGCCTCCGACGCCGAGATTGACGCCATTTTGGCGGAATACGGCATCCCCTCGCCCATTGAATGGGCGAAAAAGGGTTCGTACATCCAGACGACCATCCGCCACGAACTAGAGGCCAACCGCCGCAAGGATGATATCGTCTTTATCCCCGTGGGGTGCACCGAACTGCACGGCCAGCACACCGTCTCGGCGATGGATACCCTCTTTGTGAGCGCCATCGTCGAGGGCGTGCGTCGCTACCAGGTGCGCAAGGGCCTGCCCGCCGTGAACTTGGCGCTGCCGCCCTTGATGTATGGCGCGCACCCCTACCATCATATGGGGATGCCGGGTACGGTGGTCATCCGCGAGAATGTGGTGCGCGAGTTGATGATTGACGTGATGCTGGGCCTGTGGAACGATGGCTTCCGCAAGCAGATCATCATCAACAACCACGGCCAACTGTGGGTGCTGGAATCGGCCGTGCAGCAGTTCCAAAAGCGCTACCAACTCCCCGGCATCTTTCGCGTGTTGGATTGGCACCGCGCCGTGCGCGAATTCTTCCGCACCAAGGAGCGCGGCGGCGCGTGGGAGACGAATTTCGTCCACGCGGACGAGTCAGAAACCTCCCTCGGCCTGCTCCTCTTCCCCGAGATGGTGGATATGAACGCCGCCGTGGATACCGAGGGCAAGAACTATTTGCCGGATGGGCACTTTGATAAATCGGTGGACCCCTATGGCCGCCCCAGCCGCTGGAGCGAAGGCGAGGGGCATTTTGCCATCGAGATCGCGGCTACGCCCGAGGGCGTGGTGGGCAAGGCGCGCAGCGCCGCCGCCTACAAGGCCAAGCGGCCGATGGCGGCCATCTTGCGCTACTTGACCCTGGTGCACGATGAGATTTTGGCCGCCTTCCCGGCGGGCACGGTGCCGCCCACGGAGGAGGTTACCCTCCGCAGCGCGGCCGAGATGGAACCCTACCTCCGCGAGCCGCTCAGCCCAGGGTGGAAGCCCGTCTACGGCCTGCCGCAAATCGGCCAAAGTTCGGATATTTCGTGATGTGCTCGGCCCTCGCCCGGCCTGCAGATGGCTTGCCTTCTTTTGGGGAAGGGGAGCGATCTAGCGCCGGGGGAGGGCCGTACCTTCAGGAGGCCCTATGAAACTTGCCCTCGTGCTTTCTACCCAGCCGGCGCAGTTCAAGGCGCTGGCCCTCACCGGCGACCTGGAGGCGAATATGGCGCGCCTGGCCGCCTGGGGGTATGATGGCGTCGAGTTAGCCATCCGCGACCCGGCCCTGATAGATGGCGAGGCCCTTTTGCGCATAGCCGAGGCGAACGGCCTCAACATCGTGGCTATCGGCACGGGCCAGGCCTGGGGCGAGGAAGGCCTTTCCTACACCGACCCAGACCCTGCCGTGCGCGAGGCAGCCATCGCTCGCACCGTGGCGCACCTGCCCTTTGCCGCTCAGTCGGGCGCGGTCCTCATCATTGGCCTGTTGCGGGGCATCTTGCGGCCCGGTGTGGGGCGAGACCAGGCTATGGAATGGCTCATCGCTGCCCTGCGGCACTGCTGCGCCCAGGCCGCGCGCTGCAACGTGCGCATCGCCCTCGAACCCATCAACCGCTATGAGACGACCCTCATCAACACGGCCGCCGAGGGCCTGGCCCTCATCGAGGAGGTGGGCGCGCCGAACTTGGGCCTACTGCTCGATACGTTCCATATGAACATCGAAGAGCCGAATATCGAGGAGAGCATTCGCGCCTGCCGAGGGCATATTTATCACTTTCATGTGGCCGATTCGAACCGTTGGTACCCCGGCGCGGGGCACCTCGATTTCGCCTCCATCCTCAAGGCCCTTTACAGCACGGGCTATGAGGGCTATATCTCAGGGGAGTTTATGCCCTTGCCCGATGCGGCCACCGCCGCTCAGCGGGGGCTGGCCCATCTGCGCGGGTTGAACATCTAGCGAGCACTCGCAAGGAGCGCGATGCGCACCGTGGGGCTAATCCTCTTTTGGGGCGCGGGGGCGATCCTCGCCTACGCCTACCTCCTGTACCCCCTGGCCATCGCGCTCCTGGCGCGCTTTCGAGCGCGCCCCCTGCCTCAGGCCGAGATGACGCCGCACGTTACGGTGCTCATCGCTGCCTGTAACGAGGAGCGCGACATCGCCCGCAAAATCGAAAACACCCTGGCCCTCGATTACCCTGCCGATTGCCTTGACCTCCTCCTCGTGACGGATGGCTCGACCGACCGCACTGCCGAAATCGTGGCCTCTTATGCCGCCGCCAATCCGCGCGTGCGCCTGCTGCATCAACCCGAGCGCCAAGGGAAGGCCGCGGCCTTGCGGCGCGCTTGGGGGCACATCGCGGCGGAGGCCGTGCTTTTTACCGATGCGAACTGCACCCTGCCCCCAGAGGCTCTACGGGCTATGGTGCGGCACCTGGCCGACCCCGCCGTAGGCGGCGTGAGCGGCGCCAAGCGCATCGCCCAAAGCGCCGGCACCGTGGGGCAGGGCGAGGGCCTCTATTGGCGCTATGAGGCCTTTCTCAAGCGGTGCGATGGGGCGGTTGGCTCGGTGATGGGGGTGCCGGGGGAAGTTTGGCTGGCGCGACGAGAGGCTTACACTCCGCCGGAGGCGGATATCCTCCTCGATGATTTTGTGGCCTCGATGCGGATGGTGGCCGAGGGGTGGCGCATCGCCTATGAACCTCGGGCGCTGGCCGAGGAGCCTCCCTCGCCGAGCCTGGGCGCTGAATGGGAGCGCCGCGTGCGCAACGCGGCCGGCGGGTGGCAGGCCGTCTTTCGCCTGGGGGAAATTTGGCGCGCCCGGCCCCTCATCGTGTGGCAATACGCCTCGCACCGCGTTTTACGGTGGATCGTGACGCCGGCGCTCATCCCCCTCTTTTTCGCGGCGAACCTTCTCCTCGCGGCCTGCGAGCCTTCACCCGCCCCCTTTTATCTGGGGTGCGCCGCCGTGCAGGGGGCGATCTGGGTGGCCGGCGCGGTGGGAGGCGTTCTTACCGCCAAGCGCGGTGCTCGCCCAGGCCGCGTGGGGCGCTGGGCCGTCTCGATCTTTTACGCCTTGATGCTCCATATGGCGGCCCTCGCCGGCGGGTGGCGGTACCTCACGGGCCGCCAGACCGTTCTCTGGCGGCAGGTGCGCCGTTGACATTCGCCCTTCACAGCCCCCGCAGGAGGCTGGCCGCCAGCCCCACGCAGGCTATGGCCCAGCAATAATAGGCGAACGGGCGCAGGCTGCGCGCGCGCAGGTGCCGAAAGAGAAAGCGGAGCGCTAGGTAGCCGCTCGCGGCCGAAACGGCGAACCCCACCAAGAGGCCCAGGCCCGCCGTTGTGCTCACCCCGCTCCGCAGGGCCTGAAGGCCCTCCATCAGGAGCGCCCCGGCGACGACGGGCAGGCTCATCACGAAGGAAAAGCGCGCCGCCGCCTCGCGCTCGAACCCGCGCGCTAGGCCGGCGGAGATGGTCGCGCCAGAACGAGAGATGCCCGGCATCAAGGCCACGGCCTGTGCCAAGCCGATTCCCAGCGCATCGCGCCAGCCGAGGGTATTGAGTGCCCTCGTTCGCCGGCCCAAGCGCTCAGCCAGATACAAGATGCCCCCCGTGACGGCCAGAAAGAGCGAGACCACCCAGGGCGCGCCGAGCGCCCGTTCGACAAAGTCGCTTGCCAAGGCCCCCAAGACGGCCGCCGGCACGGCGCTCACCAGGACCCAAGCCGTCAACCTCTCCTTGGGGCCGTTCAGCCGCCGCGTGCGGAGGAGGCCCCAAGCCCCGAGGAAAAGGTCCTTCACATCCTGCCAAAAGTAGGCCACGAGGGCGAGAAGCGTCCCCCCATGCACCACAAGGTCGAACAACAGCCCCGGCACCGGCCAGCCGAACAACCAGGGGATGAGCGCCAGATGGCCCGAACTGCTCACGGGCAGGAACTCGGTTACCCCTTGGAGGATTCCCCACAGCGCAGCGAATGGAATGGGCACTTTTGCCTTTCCGTGGCGGATTTTCGCTTACCCTCCCGCAGGCCGGGAACCTGCGAGAGGCTTTTATGACGTGGGGATTATCCTCCAACGGAGCGCATCGGGCAAATGAGCCTCTTGGCGGAGGCTGGCCTTTCGGGTAGAATCAAGGCCGTTTGCGGTGCGCATCACAGGGCCAAAAGGAGGCCGTATGAGGGATTATCGCATCGCCGTTATCCCCGGCGATGGCATTGGCATCGAGACGATCCGCGAGGCGGTGGCGACGTTGCAGGTGGCAAGCGACCTTCACGGCGGGTTCCGCCTCCAGTTCGATGCCTTCCCCTGGGGGTGCACGTATTATCTGGAACACGGCGAGATGATGCCCCGCGACGGACTTGCCACCTTGGGAGATTACGAGGCGATCCTTTTCGGCGCCGTCGGCTTCCCCACCGTGCCCGACCACATCTCCCTTTGGGGCCTTCTCTTGCCCATCCGCCAAACGTTCGATCAGTATATCAACCTGCG
Source organism: Chloroflexota bacterium (assembly GCA_019873625.1). Lineage (GTDB taxonomy): Bacteria > Chloroflexota > Anaerolineae > UBA1429 > UBA1429 > JAIOAW01. The sequence continues at coordinate 3,294 of JAIOAW010000022.1, read as the reverse complement.
GCCCATCCGGCTGCTGCCGGGCATTCCCAGCCCCCTGCGCTTCAAAGGGCCGGAGGAGATCAATTTCATCTGCATCCGCGAAAATACCGAAGGCGAATACAGCGGCGTGGGCGGGAGGGTCCATCGGGGCACGCCAGAGGAGGTGGCCATCCAAACGGCCGTCTTTACCCGCGCCGGCGTCGAGCGCGTGCTCCGCTATGGGTTTGAACTGGCCCGCAAGCGCCCACGCCACGAGTTGGTGAGCGCCACGAAATCGAATGCCTGGCAATATGCTATGGTCTTTTGGGATGAGGTGTTCCGCGATCTCCAACGGGAATACCCCGACGTGCACTGCCGGCAATATCACGTGGATGCGTTGGCGGCCCGTTTCATCACCGCCCCTGAAAGCCTCGATGTGGTGGTGGCCTCCAACCTTTTTGGAGATATTTTGACGGACCTGGGCGGCGCTTTGCAGGGGAGTTTAGGCATCCCGCCGAGCGGGAACATCAACCCGGAACGGCGCTATCCCTCGTTGTTTGAGCCGGTGCACGGCTCCGCGCCGGATATCGCCGGCAAGGGCATCGCCAACCCCATCGCGGCCATTTGGGCCGGCGCGATGATGCTCGAGCACCTGGGCCAGGAGGAGGCCGGCCAACTCATTATCCGGGCCATTGAGGCCCTCACGCGGGAGGGGCGCGCTCTCACGCCAGACCTGGGGGGCCGCGCCACCACGCAAGAGGTGGGCGAGGCGATCCGCGCCCATCTGCGCGCCCTGGCGGGCTAACCTATCTCGATCAAAGGAGGGCTGGCCGCACAACGGGCCAGTGTGGAACCCTGACCACGCGCGATGATCTGCTAGCCGAAACAAGGCGCCCTTCGTCCACGGAGGGTCGCCTTTCTCTCCGTAGCGCCCTCGCCAAGCAGTGGGGCCGCTGGCGAGACGCCCTGCGAGACCCGCGAGACGAACTTCATAACGAGCGCACGATGTACGCCGAGATCTTTTTTCAGGCGATCTCGTCGGCAGGTGCGATGTCGTTCGTCTCCGTGTTCTTGGTGCGCCTGGGCGTGCCGAACTGGATGGTGGGGCTGGATACCTCCCTGCCCGCTTTGGTAACCATCCTGACCATCCTCCCCGCCGGGGCCTTTGTGCGGCGGCAGGCCAGCCTGGTGCGCACGGCGAACTGGACGCGCCTCATCTGGCGGTCTTTATTAGCCGCGCTGGCGCTCCTCCCCTTTTTGCCGAGCGGCCTGGCGCCATATCTTTACATTGCCTTGCGCACGGCGATGGCCATCCCCGGCTCGGCCTTGACCATCGCCACCACGACGATCCTCGGCATGGTAACCACCCCGAAACGGCGCCCCCGGATGATCAGCACGCGGATGGCCATCCACGGCCTCGTCGGGGCGGGGGTGGGCTTTCTAGCCGGCCAGTGGCTCGACCGCGTCCACTATCCGCTCAACTATCAATTGCTCTTTGTGAGCGCCCCTGTAGCCGGGTTGGGGAACATCTACTGCCTTTCGCGCTTGCGCCTGCCGAAAAGGTCGCCCGAACGGCTGGCCGAAGGGCGCCGCCGCGTGCCCCTGAGCGAGATGGCTCGCCTCGTGAGCCGAGCGCGCTCCTTCCGCCATTTTGCCATCGCCGAGTTCATCTTTCGGATGGGCCTGGCCTTGCCCTCGGCCCTTTTCACCATCTACCGCGTGCGCACGCTGGGCAGTTCGGATGCTTGGATCGGCACCCTCCTCACCGTGGAACGCCTCTTGAGCGTGGGTTCGTATTTTGCCCTGGGGCGGCTCATCGCCAAGCCATGGATGCGCAAGTGGCTATGGGTCTCCTGCCTCGGCGTGGCGCTCTACCCCCTCACGACGTCCTTCTGCACCACCCCAGAGATGCTCCTCATCCCCTCCGTCACGGCGGGCATCTTTGCGGCGGGGATGGACGTCTTTCTCACGAACACGCTCTTCCAGGTCTCGCCGGAGGAGGAACGCCCCACCTTTGTGGCCGTGGATACGCTCCTTGTGAACATCACGGCCTTTATCGGGCCGATGATCGGCACGACGCTGGCCGATGTGCTCGATATCCGCCTGGCCCTGCTCATCGCGGGGGGTGTGCGCGTTTTGGGGGCGCTGGCCTTCTGGCGGTTGGGCGTGGCGCGCGAAAGCGCCTCGGCTATGGAAGCGGCCGAAGCATCGTAGGAAAAGGGGCGGCCAAGCGGCCGCCCCTTTGTGCCCCTTCTAACCTTTTACGCCTGCTGGAGCCAACCCAAGATGCGCTGGGTGACTTGTTCCGGCGTGAAGCCAAACTTTTCGGCCAGCACCTGGTAGGGCGCAGAATGGCCGAACGTATCTTGCGTGATGAACAGCGCCTCCGGGCCAGCGAGGTCTCCCCAGCCGAAGGCCGTCCCCGCTTCGATGACCACCTTGCGCGCCGTACGGGGCAGAAGATTTTCGCGGTAAGAGGCATCTTGCCGAAGGAAAATCTCCCGCGAGGGCATCGAGAGGACGCGCACCGCATAGCCCTTTTCTTCCAACGCGCCCTGTGCGGCCAAGGCCAGGGGCAATTCTGACCCCGTGCCGATGAGGATTACATCGGGCGTGCGGCCCGGCGTCTCGGCCACGATATAGGCGCCCCGCTGGAAGGCCTCGATGGAGAAGGGTATCTGCCGTTTGATGGCGGGCACGTTCTGGCGCGTGAGGATAAGCGCCGTCGGCCCCGCCTGGTGGCGCAGGGCGTAGGCCCAGGCCGCCGCCACCTCCGCGCCATCCGCCGGGCGGATAACCGTCATCCCTGGGATGAGCCGCAGCGAGGCCATCTGTTCCACCGGCTGGTGCGTGGGGCCGTCTTCCCCCACAAAGATGGAATCATGCGTAAAGACGTAAATCACCTGTAGGCCCATCAGGCAGGCCAGCCGAATGGGCGGGCGCATATAATCCGCAAAGACGAGGAACGTCGCCCCAAAGGGGATGTACCCCCCGTAGAGCGCTATCCCGTTGAGGATAGCCCCCATTGCATGCTCGCGCACGCCAAAGTGAAAGTTCCGGCCGGAAAACTGCCCCTTGGCGATATCCCCATAGCCTTTGAGGTGGGTCGAGGTGGAGGGGGCCAAATCCGCTGAGCCGCCCACTAGGCCCGGCACCATCGCGGCGATGTGCGCCATAGCCTCGCCCCCCAAACGCCGCGTAGCCCCGGCCTTGCCGCCGAGCGCCTCCAGAAGGCGCTTTTCTAGGTCATCAGGCAGGGATTTTCGCATAGAGGCATCGTATTGGGCAGCGAGTTCGGGGTTGGCCTCGCCCCAGGCCCGCCATCCCCCTTCCCAG
>JAIOAW010000021.1 GCA_019873625.1 Chloroflexota bacterium | reverse complement strand
GCCGGGGCGCGGGTAAAGGTAAGGGAGGTAGCCGGTCATCCCCGGCGTGTAATGCCCCGAGGCGATTCGTTCGATTTCTTCGCCCAGCCGTTGGCGCGCCGAGGCGTTGCACCGTTCGAGGTCCAAAGCGCGGAGGGCCTCCGCCGCTTGAGGCCCCCACTCGGGCAAGGCCTCGGAGGCCGGCGCCAGCGTCGCCTCGGCGACCGCCTCGATAGACCGCTGGGTGGCCGGCGAAAAGGTGCGGATGGAGTCTATCTCGTCGCCAAAAAAGTCTATGCGCAGCGGTTCCGGCAGGTTGGGCGGGTAGATGTCCACGATGCTCCCCCGGTGGCTGAAGGTGCCCGGCGCCTCCACCACTGAGGCAGGTTCATACCCGGCCCGCACGCAAGCCTCGAGAAAGCGGTAGAGCGAGAGGGGCTCCCCTTTGCGCACTGTGTGCGCCGCCCGCCGCAGGGCCAAAGGGGGCGCCGTCTTGATCATCAACGCCCACATCGAGGCCGTAATGACCATCCCGCGCCCTTTTTGCGCCTCCCCTTGAAGGGCGAGCAGGGCAAAGAGGGCGTTCACGCGGGCGTGGAGCGTCTCGGCATCCCAAGGGGAACGATCGTAAAAGAGGGCGTCTGGCGCGGGGAAGTGAAGGATACGATCGGGCGCGTCAGACCAGGCGCGCACCTCGTCTGCCAAATGATGCGCCTGTTCGGGCCGGCTGGCGAGGACGATGATGGGGCCGGGCCAATCTCGCTGGAGGGCGGCGATGAGGCAGGGGCGAGCCGCCTCGATGACCTGCAGCGAGGCAAGCGGGAAGCGCTTCTTTTCGCCACCTCGCGCGAGGGATTCCTGGGCCAGCGCCAAGAACTCGCGATAGGTTGGGTCATCGCGCACAAGCGGGATCAACCCTTCGAGTTTCATCCCGTTACCCTTGCTGGCGCGCCGGGGCGCCTTCCACCGTGAGGGCCTCGCGGCCGTTGTAGCGGTTCATAGCCTGCCGCACGCCCTCGGTGAGGATGCAGCGCACGATCTCTTCGGCCACGGCATAGGCCCGCTCGACCACAGGCCGCTGGTCGGGGCTGAAATCGTTTAGGACGTAATCGGCCGGGTCGCCATAGGTGGGGCGACCGATGCCGATGCGGATGCGGATAAAGTCATCGCTCCCCACGTGCTGGATGAGCGATTTGATGCCGTTGTGCCCCCCGCTCGACCCATCGGGGCGCACGCGGATCTTGCCGAAGGCCAGGTCAATATCATCGTAAATCACGATGAGGCGCTCCGGCGGCACTTTGTAATAGCGGCTCAGCGGCCCCACGGCCTGGCCGCTCTCGTTCATAAAGGTGAGCGGCTTGGCGAGGATGACGCGCTGCCCGGCGATCTCCCCCTCGCCCCAGAGGGCCTTGAAGCGCCGCTTCTTGATTTCGATGCCGTGTTGGCGAGCGATGTAATCCAGTGTCTGGTAGCCCACATTGTGGCGGTGCCCCTCGTATTCGCGGCCCGGGTTGCCCAGGCCCACGATGAGATAGGGGCCTTGCCCCTCAGGGGCGCCCCGATGTGGATGGGCCAAGTTTTCCACCCATTCCTTCCAAGAGGGCATATCCTCTCCCTTGATGTGGCGTGCGGACACCACAAAACAGGCTCGCCCGGCTGGACCAGCCCTTTTACGCGATCATCGGTATCCTTTGGCAGCCTCTATGGAGGCCTAGGCCCAAGAAAAGGCCGATATCCTGCCCAAGGCAGGCTCTCGGAACATAGGTTCCGGCTAGAGCAATTTTCTCAAGCCAAAGACGATCCCCAACACCACCAAGACGGCGCCCATCGCCGCGCCCCCCAAAAGGAATGACTCCCGCCAACTCGTGGGGTCAATGGGGAGCGCCCCCCGCTGGAGCGGACGGCTCAAGGTGGGGGTGGGCGTGGGCATCGAGAGCGCCGCTGTGGGCACGATGATCCGCGGCGTGGCGGTGGGCTTGGGCGTGGCCGTGGGGCCAGTGGGCGTGGGCGAAACCGCGGGCGCCGCCACGGTCGGCGTGGCTGTGGGGGCAGGGGTGGCCGTGGGCTTGGTATTCGCGATGATCACCTGCCGCACGATGAACTCTTCCCAGTTGCCATCGTTCTTCACGCCCTGCAGGCGCAGGGTGTAGACCCCATCCGGCAAGACGCGCGTATCCCACGTCTCTAACTGGCCGTTGATCACCGGTTGGGTGTGCGCCTTGCGCGGGTCTTCGCCGATGACCGACCAACTCGTGGGGTTCGGCCCGAACCCCCACTCCACCTTGTAATACCAAAAGTTGGGCACCGAGGCCGACCCCATAATGGGCACAATGCCGCGCACCTCCTGGCCCATCTGCGGAGACGTGATCTGCACCAGCGTTTGCTGGCGCAAAGGCTCGGCCAATGTGCCCAGGGCCAAAGTGTAAAAGATAACAACGACCGCCACGATCCAGGCGGATGCTCTCCGCATGACCGCTCCTTTACGTTGGGGATAACATAAATAATGTAGCACAAACCGAGTGGAGGAGCAAAGGGGCGCGCCCCTGCCGTGCGCGGAAACGTCAGCCTTCCTGGCGCATATAATAGCGCGAAACCCAAAACGAGACCGCGGCGGCGATGAGGTTGATGATCATCCCCGTCCGATCGGCTCGCATATAGAAGCGGATGGCCCCCACGGCGAATAAGATGCCGGCGATGATGGGGAATAGGACCAAGAGTGGCGACCGGTTCATCTTTGCTGCCCTCTGCGCATCTCGGCTCCCATTATCGGGGAAAGGGAGGAGGCGTCAAATTGAGAGGCAACGAGGAGGTGGGAAAAACTCTTGGGCAAAGCGGGCTGAGGCGTAACGACCTCAAAATAGGGGCAGCCGGAGCGAATCCCTCGCGAAGGCCTTGATCTTGACCATCCTACGCCTTGGGGGTATGATGTGAACGTTCACACATAACGCGGTGAAAACGTTGTTGTTGCCCTGCTTAGGGGAGGGTTCGATGGAAGTTCCGAAGAAGCGGCGAGCCAGTAGGCGCCCACCCACGATGCGCGACGTCGCGCGGCTCGCCGAGGTGTCGGTGCAGACCGTCTCGCGGGTGGTGAATGGGGAAGGGGGCATCTCGTCGGAGACGCTCCAGCGTGTGCAGGCGGCCATCGAGGCCTTGGGCTATCAGCCGCACGGCATCGCACGGAGTTTGCGCACGCGCCGCACCGATACGGTGGCCCTCTTGGTGCCCCACGTGAGCCGTCCCTTCTTTGCGCAGATGACCTCGGCGGTGGAGCAGGAGGCCATGGAACGGGGGTATTCCCTCGTCGTGTATAGCACGCGCGACGATCCCTCGCGCGAGGCCAAGTATTTGGACCTCATCGTGCGCAACTGGGTGGATGGCGTCTTGTACGTTACCACGGATTATTTCAACAATCTGAACATCCTGGCCAAGGCGGGCATTCCGGCGGTGGCTATGGATCGCCATCCCATCGGCTATGAGGGGCCGGCCGTTCTGTTCGATAACTATCGCTCGGGGCAGATGGCCGCGGAACATCTCTTGGGCCTGGGGCATCGGCGCATTGCCTTCATCGAGAGCGCCTCGCCGCGCATCTTTTCTCGCCAACAGTTGGAAGGGCTTATGAACGTGCTAAGCCCAGCGGGGGCGGAACTCGTCCGCCCCGAGTTGGCGCCCACCGATCGAGGCGCGTGGCGCGGCTATCGAGCGATGCAGGTTATGGCGGAAAGGATGCGCCTGCCTACGGCCGTCATCACTATAGACGATTATTCGGCGCTCGGTATTTTGCGCTTTGCGCTGGAACACGGCTTGCGCGTGCCGCAGGATCTTTCCATCCTCGCCATCAACGATGGGGAATATATGCCCTTTACCAAGCCGAGCATCACGGCCATCGTCCAGCCCATCGAGGAGATGGTGCAAAGGGCCTTTGAGATTCTGCAAGCGTTGATGAATAACCAAGACCCTCCGGAGCCACAGGTGGTGCTCGCGCCAAGCCTTATCCGCCGAGAGTCCACCGGCGCGCCGGAGCGGCCGTAACCCCTATCTTGATAAGGAGGGTCTTATGCCGGAACGGTTTATGTTAGTCGCGCCACGCACGTTTGCCCTACGCCCATATGAGGACCCGCCCCTCGGCCCGCGCGATGTGCGGCTCAAGAGCGTCTTGAGCGGCATCAGCCATGGCACCGAGTTGAACCTCTATCGGGGGACCGCGCCCTTTGCGAGCAAGCATTTTGACGGGGAGCACCGCCTGTTTATGCCCAACGAGGAGGAGGGCTTCCGCGAGACGGGCCTGGGCTATGAACTGGTGAGCCGCGTGGTGGAGGTGGGGCCGGAGGTGCACGAGGTGAAGGTGGGCGATCTCGTCCACACGGCCACACGCCACCAGCCCACCACCGTGGTGAACCTCGATGCGCAAGGGCAAATCCCCCTCTCCGTTCTGCCGCCCAACGTAACGCCGGAGCAGGCCGTCTTTAGCGCGCTCATCGGCGTGGCGCTCATCGCCATCCACGACGCACAAATCAAGGTGGGCGATGATGTGGCCATCTTTGGGCTGGGGGCTATCGGTCTCATCGCGGTGCAGTTAGCACGGCTCAACGGCGCCTTGCACATCACCGTTGTGGACCCGCTCCCCCTGCGCCGGCAGATGGCGCTGGACCTCGGTGCCGACGAGGCGATAGACCCCACCGCGGAAGATCCGGCTGTGGTCCTCAAGTTCCGCGAGGGCGCGCCGCGCGGAGTGGATGTGGCCATCGAGGCCAGCGGCCACTATGCCGGGCTACAGGGCGCCTTGCGGGCGGCCCATATGGGCGGCCGCGTGGTTACCTTGGGATATTACCAGGGGGGCGCTTCGGCGGTGTATCTGGGCGAGGAATGGCACCACAACCGCTTGACGATGGTCTCGAGTATGGGCGTGTGGGGCTGCCCCAGCCGCTATTACCCGATGTGGGACCGCGCCCGCGCCACGCGCACGGTCTTTACCCTCCTCGAGCGGGGCCTAATCAAGGTGGAGCACCTCATCACGCAGCGCTTCCCCTACCGCCAAATGCCCGAGGCCTACCGCTTTATTGACGAGCACCCGGCCGAGACGATCAAAGCCGTGCTGGAATACGACTGACGCCGGGGAAAAAAGATTTCCCTTTGTTCGGGGGGCGCCATGCAGCCGTGGCGCCCCCCGAACTTGCGTCTAGGGGCGTTTTGCCTATCCTTTTCGGCGTTGCCTGCGCATTCCGGCTTTGAAATGGGGTCTATGGCGGAACATTGGCTCACGGTGCTCATTGTGGCATTGACCTACGCCGGCATCGCCGCGGGGCGCTGGCCGGGCCTAAAGGTCAACCGCGCGACGATGGCCCTCCTAGGCGTGGGGTTCCTCGTCCTTTTTGGGCGGGTGGCCTTTGACGGGCTGAGCAAGTTGATCGATTTCGATACCATCGTGCTCCTCTTTAGTATGATGGTCATCAATGCGAACTTGCGCATCGCGGGGTTCTTCAGCCTGGTGGGAGATGCCGTCTTGCGGCTCACGCGCACCCCGCGCGCCCTCCTCGCCGTTGAAGTGCTGGCCGTGGGCCTGCTCAGTGCCCTTTTTCTGAACGATACCATCTGCCTGATGTTCACGCCTTTGGTGGTGGAAATGACGCGGCGCGCCAACCGCCAGCCGGTGCCTTATCTCATCGCCCTGGCGACGGCGGCAAATGTCGGTTCTACGGCGACGCTCACGGGCAACCCGCAGAATATGATCATCGGCGTGGCTTCTGGCATCCCCTATGTGCGCTTTGCGGGTGCGCTTGTGCCCGTCGCCCTCGCGGGGCTGGGCGTCATTTGGGGCATCTTGGTGATGCTCTACCCGCGCGAATTTGCCCGCGAGCGCTTGCCGATCCTCGCGCCGAGCGCCGTTACGACGGTGCGCCCACTCTTGATCAAAGCCAGCCTCGTCACAGCCGGGCTTATGGTCGCCTTCCTCGCCGGCGTGCCCGTGGCCTTGGCCGCTTTCCTCGCTGCCTGTGCCTTGCTCTTGACGCGGCGCGTGCACCCGCAGGAGGTCTTTGCCGAGTTCGACTGGGGGCTATTGGTCTTTTTCTGCGGCCTCTTTATCGTGAGCGGCGCGCTGGAAGTGAACGGCATCACCGCGCAACTCTTTCAATTCCTGCATTTGGATGGAGGCTCCAGCGCCTGGGCCTTTTCTTTTTTAACCGCCGGGCTGAGCAACATCGTCTCGAATGTGCCGGCCGTTCTCCTTCTGAAACCGGTAGTGGGGGCGATGTCTTACCCGGTGGCCGGGTGGCTTATGCTGGCGGCCTCTTCGACGCTGGCTGGCAACCTGACGCTCCTCGGCTCCGTGGCCAACCTCATCGTCGCCGAGTGCGCTGCCGGCCGAGGGGTGCGGCTTGGGTTTTGGGAGTATACGCGCGCGGGCGCTAGCATCACGGTGATTACGCTCCTCATCAGCACGGCTTGGCTGGAACTCACCGTGTGGCCCTGAAAAGCGGTTGACATAGCCCTCCTCTCGGCCATAATGGGCGTTGGCGGAATAGGCCACGTGGCACGCGGAGAGGAGAAGCGTATGGCCGATCTCACGCTGAGGAGCCAATCCCTGCTTGCTGAACGCTTGGCGCGTTCTGGCGAGTATGACCAGGCCTACTGGGTGGCGCGGCGCATTCTGCGGGCCTTCCCCAAGTTCAAAGGGGCTTATCGCATCTTGGGGCAGGTGTATGGGGCCACAGGGCGCCCTCAAGAGGCGCTTGACATCTGGGCGCGCGTCTTGAGTGCGGACCCCGAAGATGCCGCGGCCTATGCCGGCCTGGGCGCGGCCTATGAGGCCCTGCAAGATTGGGAAAGCGCCCTGTGGCCTTGGCAGCGCGCCTTTGAACTCGACCCGGCCAATGCGGCCATCCGCCAAGGGCTTCAGCGTGCTTACCGGGCTGCCGGCCGGGATATCTGGCGGCTCAAGATGACGCGGGGAGGCCTGGCGCGTACCTATTTGCGAGGGCGTTTGTACGAAAAGGGGATTGCCGAATTGAAGGGCCTCTTGGCCGAGGACCCAGGCCGATTTGACCTGCGCCTCGCGCTGGCCGAAGCGCTGTGGCGCGCCGAAAAGAAAGAAGAGGCGGAGGCCACCCTAAAGGCCCTCCTCGATGATCTCCCTTACTGCTTAAAAGCCAACCTCATCTTGGGGCAGATGTGGTTGGGCACCGCGCAAGACGAGGCCGCGCGCGCCCTCTTGGAGCGCGCCCAAATGGTGGACCCCGATAATGCCTTGGCGCAGGACCTGTTCGGCGCGCTTTCGCCCTTGCCGCCGCGCACAGCGCGTTTGCCCGTAGAAAGCCAAGATGTGGCGGGCAAGGACCTCGGCGAACTGTATGAGGAAGGGGTGCGCACTATCGAGGGGTCGGCGCGCGCCCAACCGCCGCCCCTTTTAGAGGCGGCGACTACCGCGCCGGCTGAGCCGCAATGGCTGCGCCCAGCGCCTGGCCCGGCGCTTCGGGAACCCCCTTGGCGGGCGCAGGAGCGCCACCTGGAGGCCCATCCGGAGGATCACGCTGCGCGCTTGGGCTTGGCGCGCCGTTTGCGCGATATGGCCATCCTCGAAGAGGCGCTGAAGCATTACGCGGTGCTCGCGGAGGGCGCGCCGGCGCTCCTTGGGGAGGTGGCGCGAGATGTGGAGGTGATGCGGCGGCTCTACCCCGAACACGAGGGGGTTTTGCGCCTCGCCCAAACCGTTCGAGAGAGGCTCGGCCCCTCCTAGGGCGGGCGATGCATCGGGCACCCAAGGGTATGCCCTATGGCGTATCCTCGGAATATTCAGAATGAGGAGTTCAGCATGACCAAGATTGCCTTTATCGGCGCAGGGAGTTTCGGGTTTACGCGCAGCCTGGTGAGGGATATCCTCACCTTCCCGCTCTTGCAAGATGCGACGCTGGCCCTAATGGATATTGACGCCGAACGCCTGAGTTACATCAAGCGCGCGGTGGATCGCATTATCGCAGAGGGGAACTATCCCGCCAAGGTGGAGGCGACGATGGATCGCGCCGAGGCCCTCAAAGGGGCCGATGCGGTCATCTGCACCATCCTCGCCGGGGGCGTGGAGATTTGGCGCTATGACATCGAAATCCCCAAAAAGTACGGCGTGGATACGAACGTGGGCGATACGCGCGGGCCATCGGGCATCTTCCGGGCGCTGCGCACCATCCCCGTGATGCTTGACATCTGCCGCGATATCGAACGCTACTGCCCCGATGCGATCCTCCTGAACTACACGAACCCTATGGCGATGCTCTGCCGCGCGATGCAGCGGGAGACGAAGGTCAAGGTGACGGGCCTGTGCCACAGCGTGCAGGGGACGGCTGAGATGCTCGCCCGCTGGATCGGCGCGCCCATCGAAGAGATCGAGTACGTCTGCGCGGGGATCAACCATCAGGCCTTTTACATCAAGTATGAGTGGAACGGCCAAGATGCCTATCCCCTCATCCGCGAGGCGGTGGAGCGCCCCGAGATTTATCAAGAGGAGATCGTGCGCAACGAGATGTTCAAGCATCTCGGCTATTACGTGACGGAATCCTCCGGCCACAACTCGGAATACAACTGGTGGTTCCGCAAGCGTCCCGATCTCATCGAGAAATATTGCACGCACGGCACGGGTTGGAACCCCGGCGAGTATGCCTATATCCTCAAAGAGTATACGCGCCGCGAGCACACCTGGCGGGAGGAGATTCAGAAGTGGCTGGATAACCCCGCGCCGCTCAACCTTACGCGCGGGCACGAGTATGCCGCCTACATCATCAACGCCTATATGGGCGGCGAGCCATACAAGTTCAACGGGAACGTGCCCAATACGGGCCTCATCACGAACCTGCCGTGGGGGGCCTGCGTGGAGGTGCCCGTCTATGCCGATCGGCAGGGGTTCAACCCCATTCACGTGGGGGCGCTCCCGCCGCAGTGCGCCGCGCTGGTGAACGTCAGCGTGGCCGTGGAGGAGATGGCTGTGGAGGCCTGCCTCACGGGCAACCCGACGATGGTCTTTCACGCCATTGCCTACGATCCGCTCACGGCGGCGGTGCTCTCTTTGGCCGAGATTCGGCAAATGGTTAACGAGATGCTCGAAAAGAACCGGCCGTACCTGCCCACCTTCAAGCATTTCGTCGCCTAGGGCAGGTGCCCGGGGGCCTCGCACGCCAGAGAGGAGGAGCGCGAGGCTTCTGCCTCGCGAGGGGGGCGTTAGAACTTCCAAGCATACAAGGGGCCGAAACGGGGAATATCTAAAACTGACCCTCCCGCGCGCTTTCAAACGCGCGGGAGGGTTGGCTTTTGCAGTGCCCATCCCTCACCCCCTGGCCCTTCGGTTAAGGGCACAGATGGGTGAGGGATAAGGTCCTCGTACTTTTAGGCAGGTTGGCCGATCAAGGCGTTCTTGAAGAGGATGGGCAGGCGAACCTTGCACATAAAGACCACCTCGGTCGCGGCGCTATCGTAAAGGACTGTGGGATAGTTATCGGCCACAGCCTGCGCCGCGTTGATGATCACGAGGCCCTTATGGGCTTGGTCGTTCACCTTGGCCGAGAAGACGATGGTTACCGTCTCCTCCGGTTCCACGTCGCCGCACCAGGTGATCTGCCCGCCGCTAAAGAGCGGCCCGCAGGTGCTCCCCTTGGAGGCCCAGGCGCTACCCGCCACATAGTCCAGATAGATGGGAATCTGATCCACCATCTGGACGTTTTTACCAGCCTCGACGCCCGTGTTCCCCAGGGTGATGGTGTACTGGATGGTCTCGCCGAAGGCGGCCACGAGTTTGTTGGCCTTCTTTTCCAGCGTGAGGCCAGCGCCCGTGCCCACCTCGAGCACATCGCTCAACTCGGCGTACACGTCATCGCTGTAGCGATCGCGCACAGTGGCCGTGTTGATAAAGATGCTCCCGTAGGTGAGATCTTCCTTGGCGCGCACGCCAATCTCTACTTCCTGGGTCGTGATGTCGCCGGGGATGGTCGTATCCCAGGTGAAGGTATGATCCTGGGCATTGTACGTGCCGCCGCCCGAATGCCACAGGTATTCGACCTCCTCGGGTAAGGGGTCAATCACCGTGACGTCCTTGGCTTCGGCGCCCCGGTTGGCCAGGCGGATGGTGTAGGTGAACTCCTCGTCGGGGATCACGCTATCTCGGAAGGAACTCTTGAAGGAGCCGGTGGCGCTGAAGGCGCGATAGTAGGCCCCCGCTAGGTCCCAGCCGTACCAGTCGAACGTCTCCATATTGTAAACGTCCACACCCGAGACGTGATCGCCCCCCAGTGGCATATCGGCGGGCATCTGGACCCAGTAGGAGAAGGCGATTTCCTCGCCGGGGTCAAGCGTGCCCCACCACTGGATGCCTCCGCCGTAATCCACCGTATCCGCCGTGCCCAAGATGAGGCCGTAGGCCACGCCATCCACACGGTTGGGGAAGCCGAACCAGGTGCCGAGGTAATCCTCGGGGAGTGGCCAGACGTCTGCCACCAACTCGGGCGAGGGCAGGGCGTCCTCGTTGCGCAGGTGCACGGTGTAGGTAACCCGCTCACCCGGGGCGATGCGTGCCGTCGAGATGGGCACGCCGCCGAGCATCCACTTGGTGGTGGGGCCGCGCGGCGTGTAGGCCGTGAGGTCAATCACCAAGTTATCCGGGTTCCACACCGGTTCGCCGGGCGCCTCGGTGCGGTTGAGGAGGATCAACTGGTCAAAGGCCTGCGGCAGGCCCTCTGGCCCAGCGATGAGCCGCGTCGAAAGCGGCGGGTCGCCCGGCGCCCAGCCCGCCTTGTCATAATGCAAGCGCAGGCTGACCGTCTCGCCGGGGGCCACACTCATCACGTGCATATCCGAGTCGCTCGTCTCCAGCCAGAGGTTCAGTTCGTCGTGCCAGATGGTGAGGGTCGGCGTCACCGGCGGCGTGGGCACATTATAGCCGTGCACCCAGAAGGTGTACGCCTCGCCCGGCGTTAGGCGGTAGCCGCCCGCTTCCGGATAGATGGCCACCTCCTCATCCGCATTCCCCCAGTTGGCCGACCAGGTCACCACCGCGCCGCTGCTATCCGTCACGATGAGGTCCACGTCGGAACCGGCGGGGATATTCGTCACGGAGGCATAGAGCGCGCCAAAGCGCTGGTCTACCGCGATTGTCTGCGTGTAGGAGGCGGTCATCCAGTCATCGGGGTCATCCTGGTTGACGGGCACTGGCCCTTGGAAGTCGGTAACCACCTCGGAAGGCAGGCCGCCAGCGAACGTGGTGGCGTACCACCAGTCCATATCGACGCCGCTATCCGGGTCCACGTCATAGCCGTCAATCACGGTAAAGTAGCGGCCCGCTAGCGGGTGCATCACCACGATCTCCTCATCCACGCCGGCCGAGTTGCCGGAAGAGCCTTTGAGCGTATCCGCCCCATCGGCCACGCCGTTATCGTTCGCATCGTAGAGGAGGAAGAGGTCGGCATCCTGCGCGGCGGGCACCTCCAGGTGCACCGTGAGTTGGGTGATGTCATCCCCTATCTCAAATGGCTCATAGAGGTTCCCCGCGCACCAGGGGCTGTAGCACTGGCCCGTATCGGGCACCGTCACCGTGAATGGCCCATAGGTCTCCGTCTCCAGCCCGCCGGAGAGGGTCGCCTGGAAATGATCAAACCCAAGGGTCGGCGTGAACTCGAACTTGACTGAGCCGCTTGATTGATACACGTCATACTCGGTGGGGTTCACCACCACCGCGCCCTCGCCGGGGGCTACAAGGCCGTTGACCTCCAGCGTGCCCACCTCTACCTGGAACTGGGCGGCGAGTTCCTCGCCCGAGTATAGGACGTTATGCAGGGCGATGGCATAGAGGCCGGGCTTCTCGACGGGCACCAGGAGCCAATCATCCGGCCCGCCGGTGCTCGTGTGGAAGGGATAGGCCGCGCCCGACATAAACGGCTCGCTCCAGGCGATGGGCTGGAGGGTATACGGCCCATAGACGCTGGGGTCAGGCATCCCCAGCCCCGGTTGGAACCAAGCGCACGGTTCCTCGCCGTTGGAGGCGCAATCCTCCGTTGGCCCGAGCACCCAGGTGTTCAGGTCGGTGGGGTAGTCATCCTCCCACGAGGTGTGGATGAGGAGGTAGCCTTTCTCTACGTCGGCCTCATCCACGTTGATAAAGAAGTGGCGCCAATCGCCCGCGCCCGTCCAGCCGCCGCCATACCAGTTAAAGTAGCCGTAGGTCCAGGAGTTCTGGTAGAGCGTCTCTTCCATCGGGCCGCCGCCCAGGGTGATCATCCCATCATCGGGCAAATCGGCGATGACGTTTACGACCACCGGCAGGGCCACCTCGTAGCCCTCGTGGAACATATCGCCGGGCACGCGCATATAGATGACGCCCTCGTACGCGCCGGGCGCAGCGTTGGCCGGGATGGCCATCTGTGCGTCAAAGGAGGCCACGCCCTCCGCAGGCACAAAGACGTGGCTGGCGCTCAGGGAGAGCCAATCCCAATCGGCGCGCTTGTAGAACTCGACGCCAATCTTGAAGGTGGTGGGGCCGACGGTGCCATCGTTGTAGCGGTGCTGCCAGCCAAAGAAGTAGCCATCGCGCATACGGGCCAAGGGGTCCCGCACGAAGATGGGCACAGCCAGCCCGCCGAACTCGTAATCCATACGGATGTACTCGCCCTCTTGGATTTCAGAGTTGGCGAAATCCAGCCGGTGGAAGCCGTCGTTATCAATGGCCGGCGCATCGGTGTGGTTCACCACGCCGTTGCCGTTCTTATCCACCCAAAGTTGGCCATCGCCGTTCTGGTCGGTCCAGTTGTAGAGCATGAACCGCCAAGAGGAGTTGGGGTTCGGCGTAAAGTCATACACCGGGTCAAAGGTGTCGTACGAGTGGACGTAGCGCACCACCATCAACTCGGCATCCGGCGGGATGAGCGAGGGATCCAATTGCATCAGGTAGTCTGGCGAGTGGAAATTGAACCCACTTTCCTTTGAGGAATCCTGCGTGGTGAAGGTGAGTTCCACGCGATTCATCAGGGTCATCACCCCGTCGGAAAGGTCCACGGTGAGATCATAGCCGGAGGGGTTGACGAGGGTGTAGGTCTTGTTATACACCCCGCCTGGCTCGGCCACCTTGGCAAAGTTGAGGTACTCGGTGCCCTGCCAATCTCCCACTTGCCACTCGTCCGGCAAGGCATACACGCCGTAGAGGCCCGCGGCGAGGTCCGTGGAGCGGTCGGCGTTCACCACGCCCGCGCCCTGATAGAAGGGGCTGGAGGAGGCGTTGTTCGCGCCGCTCTTGAGCAGGGCCTTGGCGATATCCCACGTGGGCCAGGTGCCATAGCGCGCCTTGTACGCTTGGTAGACGAGCGCCAAGTTCGAGGCCGCCACGGGGGCCGAACGGCTGGTGCCGCCCCAGGTCGTCCAAGATTCGGCGCCGTTGAACCCATAGTAGTTCAACCCCTCGTCTCCCGAACCGCGACCGCCGTTGGCCAAAACGTCCAGCCCGGAGGTGCCATCTCGGTTGGGGCCTTTGGAGAAGAAGGAGGTTACGTCTCCATAGACGATCTGATCGGCGCTGGCGATGGAATCCCAGTTCGTGGAACCGTACTGGGTGGAGGAACCGACCTGAATCGTCGTGGGGCCGCTATCGCCCTCCTGTGGGCCGTAGCCGGGGCCTTCGTTCCCCGCCGAGAACACCCACACCGTGTTTGGGGCGATGGTCAGGTTCAGGCTGGTGATAAGGCGGCCAAAGTAACCCCAGCCGCCCCACATCTGCCCAAAGGAGCCGTACGAGTTCGAGGTGATCTGCACCTCATCGCCGGACATCGGCACGCCGTCATAGCCCAAGGCCGCCACGAGGTACTCATCCTCATCGGTGCCCTGGTAATAGTGGTTGCCGAAATCCATCAAGCCCACCTTGGGCGCGCCGCCCTGCACCATCCCGCCCTCGCGGAAGGGCTGGGCCGTCAGCCCGCCGCTCACCTTGCCCTGGCCGGCGATGTTGGAGGCGCACTGCGTGCCGTGGGTATAGCCGCCATCGAACGGGCCGGCGAATTGCAAGAGCGAGCCGGAATCGGGGCAGGCCTTGAGGGTGCCCACCTCATCGCCGCACTGCACACCCCATAGCCAATCGGCCATCGGGGGCACGTTCTCGCCGTCGCTAATCCACACGAGGAGGCCGCCCGAAATATCGGCAAAGCCATCGCCATCCATATCGCGATAGACTTCAGGGCTATCCTTAGTGACGGGCTTTTCGTCGGTAAAGTCATAGTCGTCGTCGAGATCCACATAGACCGTGTCATACACGCCGGCGGCGCCCTCATCCACCACCAGGATGGCCACGCGCTCCCCAAAGACGGCGAGGAGGTTCTTTTCGGGCAGGCTGCCCAGTTTGTAGGTGCCGCTTTGGCTCGTCTTGGGCACGGTGTACTCGTGCGGCCCAGCCGCGCCGAGGGGTTGATAGGTTACCGTGCCCGTGAGGGGGCCTTGCGGGTCGTGGATGGTGGCCGTCGTCTGGGTATCGGCCCAACGGGAGCCATTCCACTGTTGGGTGATGCCCCTCGCGCCGAGGTCTTGGTAATAGACCTCGTACACAAAGTACTGCATCGAGACCTGCGAGAAGGCCATAGGCCAGCCATAGTAGGGCGAATTGGGGTCGGAGACGACGGCATAGGTGCCCTGCAAATCCGGGTGGGCAAAGTCAATGCCGTCATCCAGCACGCCCACCACCACGCCCTCGCCTTTGAACCCCTTCTCCCAGGCCTTGCTGGATTGGTGCCCATCGCGCACGTCAAACCAGCCTTGGGCCTTGACCTCACCCTGGGCGGCGGCCGTTTGCCCATAGGGCACTTCGCGCGCGCGGAGTGCGTTCAACCGCTCCACAGCCAGGGCGCGGTTGGGGGAATCCTCGCGTTCCGCGTCATAAGGGAGGTCTCGCAAGGTCTTTTCCGCCGAGACGATGGCCGTAACGCCCGGAATCTGGGCGATGGTGAGGAGATCCGCCGCCTTGGCTAGGCCGTAGACGTTGCGCACCCCGCCAAAGATCACGGGCCGGGCGATCATCATCTCGAGGTAGCCGCTCAGGTCTACATCCGGCGTGGCCGTCACATAGACCAAGACCTTCTCTTTGCCCCCTTGCTGCGCCAGTGCGCGGAGCGAAGGCTCGATCTTTTGCAGGGCCACCTCCAGAGTCTCATCTGTGCGGGCCAGGCCCTGGGCGCGGTCTGCCGGGGGCTTGACATTCTGGGGGACGATCCGCTGTGGGGGATTGGCCGGGTTCGTCGGCTCAGCGCCCGCAGGGGCTGCCCCGAGGAGCGAAACGAACAAGGCGACAATCGTGAGAAGGCTCATCAAACGCCAACGTAACGGGTGCATCGGTGCTTCCCTCCTTACATAACATCGAACGGAAATCGGGGACCTGCAAAAGAACTTTTTCGGGGGCACCTCCTTTCTTGAGCCAATCCATAGTAAGACGTAATCCCTAGGTTGACTTCTCAAACAATCCCCAGTGTAAGACCTGCTAGACGTCACGTCAAGTGAAAATGGCTTTTGGGGGTTTCTAGGGGACAAAATTCAAAATGTTTGGGGGTTTTGGCGTTTCGTGGCCACACGAAAGCGCCCCTCCCGCAGGTGCGGACCCTGTGGGAGGGTGGATAGGCGGTCCGGCACCTCTTGGGGGCCTGTGCGTTCACAGCGCCCGATGGCGCAAACCAAAGAGATGCGCACTACCCTCACCGGCATTCATCACGATCTTGGAGCGAGGATACCCTCAGCGCTCGCCTTGCACGCCACATTGCACTATACTCGGCCCAATGCGCCGCTCGGCGCAAAATACGCACAGGAGGCATTGAGATGATTCCTATTGATCTTGCCGGCAAGATCGCCCTGGTCACCGGCGGCAGCGGACAGTTGGGCCGCGAGATTGTGCGCACGCTCGCCCGCGCCGGCGCCGACGTCGCCATCCACTATCACAAGAACGAGGAATCCGCCAAGAAGCGCTATGAAGAGGTGGTGGCAATGGGCCGGCGGGCCTGCCTCGTCCAGGCGGATGTGACGAAGGAAGAAGACGTCTTCCGTATGCGAGACGAGGTAACGGCCCAACTCGGCGCGCCCGACATCATCGTGAACAACGCAGTCATCCAATACAAGTGGACGACCATCCTCGAACAACCCTTGGCCGATTACTATTCGCAGTTCGAGAGTTGCGTCATCCACAACGTCCTTATGGCCAAAGCCTTCGTGCCGGCGATGATCGAAAAGCGCTGGGGGCGGGTCATCGCCACAAACACCGAATGCGCGATGCAGTGCTTCCCCGGCCAATCGGCCTATGTGGCGGGCAAACGCGGGTTAGATGGCATTATCCGCATCCTGGCCAAAGAGGTTGGCAAATATGGCATCACGGTGAACCAGGTGGCCCCCGGCTGGACGATCTCCGAAGACCGCCCCTCCCCCGGCACGCCGAGCGAAGCGGAATACATCGCCCGCGTGCCGATGGGCTACCGTGGCGATGCCCAGAATATCGCCAACGCCGTGCTCTTTCTCGCCTCCGATTTGGCGAGTTACATCACAGGGTTGTATCTCCCCGTCTGCGGCGGGAACGAGATGCCGCGCATCTAGCCCCTGAAAGGCATAACGGGCCGACCTGAACCCCCGAAAGGGTTCAGGTCGGCCCATTTTTACTGCCTCGCTCTTTGCTAGAGGACGATTTGCCTCCTAGCGGGGCAGAAGGTTGTGCTCCAGCACGTAGCGAATCAACTCGGCGTTGTTATCCAAGCCCATTTTGCGCAAAAGGCGCGTGCGGTAGGTGCTGATCGTCTTGATGCTCAAGCCCAGGGCCTTGGCGATTTGCGTGGCGTTGTGCCCCGTGGCGATGAGGCACATCACCTCATATTCGCGGTCGGTCAGCCGCTCGTGGGGCATCGAACCGCGCTCTTCGGTTACATAGGTGGCCAGGTGCTCGGCCAGCGCCTCGCTTAGGTAGCGGCGCCCTTGGGCCACGCGGCGGATGGCCTGGATGAGTTCATCCGGCGCTACATTCTTGGTGAGGTAGCCGGCCACCCCGGCGCGCAGGGCACGGAGGGCATACTGCTCTTCGGGGTGCATCGTGAGGATGAGCACCGGCAGGTCTGGCTTGGCCTCATGGACCTTGTTGATCACCTCCAGCCAATGGAGGCCTGGCATCGAAATATCGAGGATGAGGACGTCATAGTTATCTTGCGTGATGGCGGCGACGGCATCCTCTCCACGGGCCGCCTCTCCCGCCACGACGATATCCTCGGCCTCTTGGAGGATCTCTTTGAGACCCGCGCGGAACAACTCGTGATCATCGGCCACAAAAACGCGAATCATTCTCTCACTCCCCCCTTGTCGGAATGTGTACTGAAACGACCGTCCCTTTGCCAGGCTCGCCGGCGATGACGAGTTGCCCATCCCACCGCGCGGCGCGCTCACGCATACCGATAATCCCCAGGGCGTTGGGGTTCTTCATTTCCTTGGGCGTAATGCCCCGCCCGTTATCCCGCAGGGTCAACGTGAGGCCATCGCCCTCTTTCGCTAGGCGTACCTCGACGCGCGTGGCCTGCGCATGCCGCGCCACATTGGTGAGCGCCTCTTGGAGAATGCGGTAAAGGTCCGTGGCGCAGGCCGGCGGGATCGCCACCTCCTCCGGTTCGATGGTCAAGGCGTACTCCAGCCCGGTGCGTTCGGCGAATTGCTTCACGCTCCACTCGATGGCCGCCGGAAGGCCCAAATCGTCCAAGAGTTGGGGGCGCAGTTCGCTGGCGATCTGCTGGACTTGGCGGATGGCCTCGTCAATGTGGGCAAGCATCGCATCCAGTTTGGCCTGCACCTCGGGCGAGGAGCGCTTCAGCCGCGCCTTGAGCCAGTGCACGTCAAAGCGCAGCGCGGTAAGCGTCTGCCCCAATTCATCGTGGATCTTGCGCGAGATGCGCGCCCGTTCGGCCTCTAGGGCCGTCTCTATGCGGGCCGCCAGCCGCCGCAGGCGTTCTTCAGAACGGCGCAAGCGGCACTCGTTCTTGCGCAACTGCTCTTCAGCCTTGCGCCGCTCCGTAATATCCTGTGCCGCGCCATAGAGCCGCACCACCTGGCCCGAGCCATCGAGTTCGGGGCGTGCCGAATCTCGAACCCAGCGCACCTGGCCATCTCGCGTGATGATGCGAAACTCGCTCGTATCCGGCTCCCCCCGCAGGAGGGCCTGGGTGCGCCGCTGAGAGATAGGCACATCCTCCGGGTGGATGAGTTTCTCATAGCCTCCGGCTTGCAAGAGCATCTCCGGCGTGTAGCCGGTGATGCGCTCGAAGGCATCCGTAACCCACTCGCACTGGAGCGAACCCTCTGGTGCAACGCGAAAGGCGTAAGCGTAGTCGCTCATCAGTTCCGAAATGATGCGGTAGCGCGCTTCACTTGCGCGCAGACACTCGATCCATGGCGTGTACAGGGTGTGCGTCAAGTCTTGCTCGTCCATCTGCGGTTCACTCTCTCAAATGGGCCGCCTGCACGGGCAAGGTGCCCGATAACACACGTGTGCAAATGGCGGTAAAAAAACTCATCACGCAGCCTATTCTCATTCGAAACTGGCACTACTATATACCAAATGCCAATCTGAGGCAAATGTCGGCCATAGGCACCCTCTTGTCGGCCTTTCTGGACTTGGAATGTCGCAGAGCGCATCATCCTTTGGGATTAGGCATCTTTGGAACGCTCCTCTTTTCCTCGTAGACGCTGCGCCAAGGCCCTGAGAAGCACGCCAATTTCGGCAGGTTCCTGTGCGAAATCCTGCTCAAGCCCGCAGCCTACAGACCGGCGGAAAAACTCCCGCGTGGCCTGCGCCATAAGCGGCTGAAAGCCCAAATCGGCCAAGGTCTCGAGCACCTGCTCCATTTCGTAATACCGGCGGCGATGCGCCGTCGCGTGGCTGCGCACCCAGGTCGAGGCCGTCCGTTCAAAGGGCACGCGGCTGACCGTCTCGATCATCTCGTGCCAGATTGGCTCTACAAGGTCTGCCTCTTGGGCGGCTAAAAGCACCTCGATAAGGAGCGCCTCCATCCCCTTGGAGAAGACGCTGCGCAGCATCTTGAAGAGCGAGGCCGCACCGATTTCGGCGCGAAAGGGCGTTACGTTCAACCCCAAGAGGGCGAGATCTTGGGCAGCGCGTTCGGCGAGCGGCCCCCCCAAAAGGATGCGCGCCCTCTCGCCCGCGGCGCCGATGGCATCGAGCACAGCGCCCTCCACATAGCCGGCCCCGCCCGGCGTGATGGCTTGGCCGATGGCTCGCTTGGTCTTGGGCGAAGTGGAATTCAAGTCCACATATACCTGGCCAGGGCCGAGGTACTGCGCGGCCCGCTGCGCGGCCTCGAGGGCCACCTCGGCCGTCACCAAGGAGAGGATATACTCCGCACCGCGCAGGGTCTCCTCGAGCGGCAAGAAGGCGATGGGGAGGCCGGCCGCCCGGGCACGGAGCGCCTCAACGCCGCCGGGGCGCTCTAGGAGGAGGTCATAGGCGCGGAGTTGCGCGCCGTGAGCTGCCATCGGCCGGGCCAGGGTCGAGGCCGCCTGCCCAAACCCCAAAAAGGCGATGGATCGTCTCGGTTCGCTCACGGCACACCTCCCCTTTTGTGCAAAGTATGATTGCGCAAGAGCACCATTCGCTTGCATGCGCGCCTTTTTCGCACCATAATGATTTTAGTTTGCGTTCGAAGCATCTTGACCCTTTGGTAAGGAGGAATCACTATGCGAAAGAAATGGCGAGTTGGCGTGTTGGGTTTGGGCCATTGGTATTCGGGCTATGGCCTGGCTCGCGGCCTGCGCGAATACCCCCGCGCCGAACTGGTGGCCGTGGCCGAACGGGATGAGGCCAAGGCGCGCGAGTTCGGCGAGACCTTTGGCGTGGACTATTACACGGATTACGATGCCCTCATCTCGCGAGACGATATTGACGTCGTGCACATTGCGCCGCCCGTGGTGGATATCCCCGAATGCACCATCAAGGCCGCGCAAGCGGGCAAGCACATCCTCCTGGGCAAGCCGATGGCTATGACGGTGGAGCGCGCCCGCGAAATGGTCGAGGTGGTCAACCGCTCGGGCGTCGTCTGCTTGCCCTTCCAGTGTATGCCCATTCTGATGGGTGGGGCGCTCAAAGCGCGCATCCAATCCGGCGAAATCGGCGACATCGTCGTGATGCACAACACCAGCCGCTGGTCCATCGCCGAAGATTGGTTCCACTCCGGCAAACCCGGCTGGTTTGCCGACCCCACCAAAGTGCCTGGCGGCGCCTTTATTGACGAGGGGATTTACGGCGTCCAGCAACTCCTGTGGCTGGCCGAAAGCCCTGTCGTCAAGGTCGAGGCCAAGGTGGCGAACTTTGTCCATCGGGATATCGCCGTAGAGGATTGGGGCATGGCGACTTTCACCTTTGCCAACGGCATCATCGCCACCCTGGAGGCCTCGTGGACGATTTGCTCGCCGCGAAAATCCGGCCCCTCGCCCAAGGCGAACGCCAACCGGCGGTTGGAAATCGTCGGCACGCGCGGCGAAATCATGACGAGTTCCCTCTATGTGCCCGAACTGGCCGTTTTGGCCAAAGACGCGCCCGGCTGGGTGTTTGAGCGGCAGGTAGGCGACCTCTACGGGCCGCCCTCGCCCGGGTTCTTGCCCTACCTGTTGGATTGCATCGAGCAGCACAAGAAACCCGCCGGCACCATCGAAGATGCCTATCAGGCCTTCGTGGTGGCTATGGCCGCCTACGAATCCGCGCGCCAACAGGCCCCCGTCACACCCACCTTCTAAGTGGGCTAATGAGCGGAGGGGGCACCCTTTAGGGTGCCCCCTCTATCTAACCCAGCACAGCACCCACGGGTTTGCTCAGCACGACGCGCTCCCCCGTGACGTGGAGGTTCTCGGCGATGAGGACGGTCGCCCACTCCGAGAGGGTGAAAACGTCATGCCAGGTGCCCGCTTTGAGGCTCACCGGCCGATCGAGCAAAAAGGCGCGGAGCGCCCCCTCGTCGAAAGGGCCAGCCGGCGCCACCACGATGACGGCCTGCCCTGCGATGGGGGCAAACAGTTCCTCGGTGGTGGGGTGGTTTTCCATCCGTTCCATAAACCGTTCGCGCACTTTGAGCACGCCCAGGCGCCAGCCGGTGGGCGCCTCGCTGCGCATCACCACATGGAACCTTTGGCCGCTGGCCTCCAGTTCATCGCTCCAATCAATGACGGTGCCAAAAGGCGCGAACGCTTCGGGGGAGATCGTCTCCAAAGGCAAAGGGCGCGTCATCTCTTCCTCCTTCTATTTTGGGGTGCTGAAGCGAGCCTCCAGCACGGTATAAACCTCGTTCGGGCGGTCTTCAAGCGCGCACGGCGTTCCAAAAGGCCGAGGCCCCCTCTTGCAATAATCGCGTCAGATGGGTGTAGAGGTACAGGGCGCCCAGTTCGCGGTAGCGGCAAAGGGCCGCCGCGCCCCCTGCCGAACCGGCGATGCGCCCAGCGGCGCGGATCTTAGCAAAGAGCGCCTCGATCGCCTCGCGGACGGGCGGCGCCTCCAACTGGCCGGGGTACCCGAGGGATTGCGAGAGATCCGAAGGGCCGATGAAAAAGACGTCCACGCCCTCTACCGCCAAGATGTCCTCCGCATTGTGGAGCGCCTCGACATCCTCTAACTGGGCGCAGACGAGCGTCTCGCGGTTGGATTGCGCCACATACTCCGTTTGCGAAAGGCCATAGCCATAACGCCCCGCGCGCGTCCCCACGGCGAGGCTCCGCGCGCCCAGGGGCGGGAACTTGACAGCCTCCACGGCTCGGCGCGCATCGGCGGCAGAGCGCACGTGGGGCACCTGCACCCCCAGGGCGCCCCGATCCATCACCTGGGCGATGGCCTCGGCGGCGTTCGTAGGGGGCCGCACGATGGGCACGATCCCCGCCGCCTCGGCGGCCATCACCATCGCCTCGACCGATTCCAGGCCGATGGCGCCGTGTTCGCAATCAATGAGCACCCAGTTAAACCCCAAATGGGCGACCATCTCGACCATCTGCGCCGAGGGGATCATCACTGAAACGCCGTAGGTGGGTTGGCCGGCATACAATGTCTCTTTGAGGGGGTTGGGCATAGCCGATTCCCTCATCCTACGACATCGTGATCGTCTCGCGCTAGGGCGCTGCGCACCAAACCAATATAGCGCCGCGTGGCCAGGACGATGGCCTGTTTGGTGATGCCCCCTTGCACGGGGATGTAATAGTCGAAACAAAAGGCGCCCCGTTCGGTGCATGAGGCGCGGATGAGCACGAGTTCGTCGTTCACGCGGTTGGCGAAGGCGAGTTTCTCCTCCACCGGCGCATCCTCTCGGCTGCGGAAAAAGGTCGCCAGGTGGATGGCGCGCCCGTCCTCCTCGGGGAAGACGAAATGACGGTAATCCTCGCGGATGAGGATATCCCCGTCATCGTCCAGCACGGCATCCATATAGGCCGTTTGATAGATGGCCAAGAGCGCCTCTTTGGAAATATCCTTGGGGTAGACGAGTTCATCGCTCACGGCACGCCTCCTGTTCGCCGAGATTCGCACATCCTCGCTAACGGGCGCAAGTGTAGGCGCACCCAAGGGCTTCGTCAACTGCACGAACGGGCTTGACGCGGCCCTTGGGCCTTTTATAATGGGCGATATGCCCTCGGTGGCGCATTACCGAAGATGATTGGGGGAGATGGCACTTTCGCGCTTTTGGAAGACTTGGCCGGCCTTTGAATCGTTTCGTAACCCGGCGTTTCGTTGGTTTTGGTGGGGCCGGCTGGCGGCCTCCGCCACGATGCAGATGAACACCGTCGCCCAAGGGTGGCTCGTTTATCAATTGACCGGTTCTGGCTTTGCGCTGGGCTGGGTGGGCGCGGGGGGCAGCATCGCCACGCTCGTCCTTTCGCTGTACGGCGGCGTCCTTTCTGACCGTTTTGAGAAGCAGAAAATCCTTTTTTGGACGCGCGCCGCTATGGTGGTCAACTCCTTGGTGCTCGCCGTCCTCATCTCCGTGGGCGCCATCCGAGTATGGCATATCGCCGCCAGTGCGCTGCTCTCCGGCATCCTTATGGCCCTTATGATGCCCGCCCAAAACGCCATTATGTCCGATATCGTAGGCAAAGACCTCCTTTTGAATGCCGTCTCGCTCAGTTCCGTGGGTATGGGGTTGATGGGCATCTTGGCCGCCTCGCTGGCGGGGTTCATCATCGAATATATCGGCGTGGCGGCGGTGTATTATTTTATGGCCGCGCTCTATGTCGGGGCGCTTTTCACCATCTCGCAACTGCCGCGTACGGGCGCCTCGGATACGACGCGCAACAACGTCTGGCAGAACCTTAGCCTAGGCGTGCGCTACTTGTGGGAACGGCCCGTCATTATGACGCTTATGGGGCTGGCCCTGGTGAGGGTGCTCTTTGCGATGCCCTATTCCACGCTTATGCCCAAATACGCCCGAGACGTGTTGAATTTCGACGCGCGAGGCCTGGGCATCCTTTCGGCGGCGCCCGGCATCGGCTCGCTCATCAGCGCCCTGCGCCTGGCCGCCCTGGGGAATTATCAGGGCAAGGGGAAATTGCTCCTCACGGCCGGCGTGATGATGGGCGCCTTTTTGATCCTCTTTGCGCTATCTCGCCAGTTCGTTTTGGTGCTCTTGGCGCTCGTCGTCGTGGGCTATGCGAACAACTCGTGCATGGTGAGCAACCAAACGCTGGTGCAGGCGAACTGCGTGGACCGCTTCCGCGGGCGCGTTTTGAGCGTGTATATGATGACCTGGGGCCTCACCCCTTTAGGCACCCTCCCCGCCGGCGCCTTGGCGGACCGTTGGGGCGTCCAACCGGTCATCATCTTGCAGGGGGCCATCACCCTAGCCCTCTTTGCCGCGGTGTGGCTCTTCAAACCGAGCGTGCGGAAAATACCCTGAGAGCCAAGGGGGAACTGCGGCTTCACATCCCGCTATGGGCGCGGATGAACCCCCACGTCCGCGCAAAGATGGCGGCGCGTTCGCTATCCACCGTCATACAGTGGCCCGAATTATGCAAGATGACGATCTCCTTATCGGGCGTGCCGAAGCGGTCGAGGAAGCGCGTGGCCGAGAGGGGCACGTTCGCGTCGCGCGAGGAGTAAAAGGCGATGGTAGGCACGCGCACGGCACCCAAGTTGCGGCGCACCCCCCGCTGGAGCGCCAAGAATTCCGCGGCCCCCCGCACGGGGTAGGTGGGATACGCCCAGATCCGCGAAGGCGCCTCGGGGTCGGTGAGGTCGGTGTCTTTCCCTTTGGGGAATTGGCGGATCACCCCCTTCAGAAGGGGCGCGAGCCAGAAAAGGCGGTTCGCCACCTGAAAGGCCGGCGCGTAGAGGATAAGCCCCGCGAGGCTCGCCTCGCGCTCGGCCAAATGGCACGCCAAGATGGCCCCCATACTCAAGCCCGCGATGAAGGTATGCGGCGCCTCGGCCTTGAGCGCCTCCAGCGCTTCCTGCGCTGCCGAGGCCCAATCTTCCCACGTTACGCGGTTTAGGTCCTCGGGCGTGGTGCCGTGGCCCGGCAGGAGCGGCGCTCTCACCGCGAGGCCCTGGGTGGCAAGGAACTCGCCCAAGGGGCGCATCTCTGCCGGCGAACCCGAAAAACCGCGCAAGAGCAAACACCCAATCGGCCCACCCTCAAAGGCAAACGGGCTAGGATCCGCCTTTTGCGCCTCTGCCATAATGCCCCCCTTTTATCAGGCCTTTACGGATGGGGCAAGGGTAGCGCAAGGCGCCAGGCTTGTCAAAGAAGGCCACTCAAAAGGGTGAAAAAAGGCGAGGGCCTTCAAAAGGCCCTCGCCGGAGGCGCGCCGATGATACGGCCAGCAAGAGGGTGGTTCACCAACCGCTGTAGCGGGAGAAGTGATTCGTAACGAGTTTGCCATCCACCAATTCTTGGAGGATGGGCACACCATCTTCCCAGTAATAGACGACGTGCACGTCGGGGCCAAAGTCAATGACGATGTTCGTCGCAAACTGCACACCGGGGCTAAAGACGGCCTCGAAGGCGCCGTCATCGGCCACTTTGACCTTGGCCCGCAAGAGGCCACCCTGCGGCAGAGCGCCCGCCGGGATGGTTACATAAATCGGGCCAGCCTGAAGGTCTTCGGTCTCTGTCGTCGCAGGGGGGATATATTCGCGGTCGTGGTACACCGTCCACCCGGCGCCCGCCGTCACGGGCAAGATGAGCGCCGCCACGAGGGCAAGGACGATCAGCATACGCCGCCAATGCCGTTGGGCTACCCGATACATCGTTCACCTCCTGCTGGTTTCACGAAGGGCGGATGGATGGATTCCACTTTGCCCTTAGTGTAGCCGACTCGGCAATGCGTTGCATAAAGCGGGGATGAACTTTCGCGGCTTGGGCGTAAAACGGGGATAAAAATCTCACGCGCGGCGCCGGAAGGCCCACACGATGCCGACCAGCCCCAAGGCGCAGGCCGAAAGGCCCACCAGGAGCGCGGCCCTCTCCCAAAGGATGACGCGGCGCCCCCCCACGAGGTGCCTAGCCTCTCCCCAGGGGATGGACCAAGACGTTCCCTCAGCCGGTACCCCGGCCGGCGCCGCCACATGATAGGCCCATACGCACGCCGTGGGGAGGCCATCCCACACGTGGGCCTGGTCGCCCAGCACCACCAGGGCCAACTGTTTTTCGAGCGCGGCCCGCTCATCGAGCGGCGTTTCATTGCGCACCTCGATGAGGTGCCAGTGGCTGTAAAGGGCCTCGGCCTCCCAGGCCGCGGCGACGTCGGCCAAATCCACCGGCTCCTCGTAGTGCCATTCGCTCGCCCACGCTGTGTGGCGCACATCGTAGCGAGCCACATCCGCGCGCCACGGCGCAGCGATGAGCGTGGCAAGGAACCCTTCCTCTACGCTACAAACCTTCACAATAGCCGCGCTCGTCCCTTGTAGATCGGCCAACGCTTCCCAATGGGCATAAAGCGTCATCTCCAGGGTAGATCCTTCGGCGGGCGCCACGATCTCCACCGCGACGTTCGGAACCTCTCGCAGGCGCGCGGCCAAACGCTGTAGGCGTTGGCGGGTATCATCCGCCGAGGGTTCATACAGCCCCAAGCGGTACGTTACCCGGCGCTCGCCCTGGGCCAAAGAGACGTCCGTCAGGGCGAAGGCCAGGGGGGGCGCGTAGCGAAAAAGGCTTTCGCGCAGCCCCGGCGAAAGGACGCCCTCTAACTCTCGCAGGGCCTGTGGCGATTTCCCCGCCAGGGCCAACTCGACGGCCCATTTCAGCATCAACCGCTCCACGTCGGCGGGGGGTAAGGCCAAGGCGTCCAC
Source organism: Chloroflexota bacterium (assembly GCA_019873625.1). Lineage (GTDB taxonomy): Bacteria > Chloroflexota > Anaerolineae > UBA1429 > UBA1429 > JAIOAW01. Next base: position 19,458 of record JAIOAW010000021.1, on the reverse strand, counting down.
TGCCTCGGCCTTGCGGATGTAATCGAGGGCACCGGCGGGGTCGCCCTCGGCGCTCGCCGTGAGGGCCGCGTCAAAAAGGGTTTGGCTGAGGCGCCTGGCCGCCTCCGCGTCGCCCGGCTGGAGGGCGCGCAGGGCCTCATACTCGCGGGCAGCGAGCACCAAATAGTTCAGACGGAGTTCGGGCATCGCCTCGGCGCGGCGGCGGTAGAGTTCGGCGAGGAGGGTATGCGCCTCGGCGGGGGCCTTCCCCTCCACCAGGGCAGATTGCAATTCGGCGAGGACCTTCTCAAAGGGATCGGGATAGGCGAGGCCGCGGCGATCCGCCTCCTCTTTGAGCGCCAGGTAGCGCGTGGCGAGGTTGAGATGATCTCCGGAGGCGCTCAACGCGCGGAGATCCCCCCAGGCGGGCGGGGAGAGCATCGCGAGGTGAAAGCGCGGCGGTGCGTTGAGCGCCTCAAATTCCCACTCCAGGGCGCGCCCATCGAAGGCGTTCGCCGGCGGCTCGATGGCCAGGAACGCATCGTCGGTCATATGCTCGGGGAGGCGCCACACCACACGGGCGCTGATGATCTGCCCCCACGGCGCGAGGGCCGACATATCCCAGGCCCAATCGAGAAAGAGGCTCGGCCCGGCCTCATGCTGCGAGAGGATTTTGAACACCCCTTGCTCGTTGGGGCCTAGAGACACCTCCCACGCCGAGGCCTCTCCCGCTGGCGCGAGGGAGGCCCCTTTGAAGGTGGCCCGATAGGCGCCCTCGCCCTTTGCGGCGGTGGGCGCCGCCAGTTTCACGCGCAAAGAGGCGGGTTTGACGCGGTCGCGATTATGCAGGTGATAGGCCTGTGTCACCTCAACGCGGCAGGAACCCCCTGGGCACGCCAGGCCTGCCTCGACCACCACGGCGCTCACCTCTACAAAGCCGGGGCTGGTCGCCGGCACCAAAGGCTGGGTTATCAGGGCCTGCGTCGGCGCCTGGGCGCGCACCGCCTGGCCGAATGCCAGCCAAGCGATGCCAACCCAGAGCATCGCCACAAGGCCCCATAGCCACGTTTTACGCAGCGCCATACGCACCTCTTTGCCCAAACACAGCCCACTATATCGCGCCCAGGGGGTGGCGTCAAAACACTTGCGCCCCCGGCCTCTTTCAGGTATGCTGCGGGCGTTCGAACTGCCTGGGTGGGCCTGGAGCTCGCCTTGAGAAGAAGGGGAGATGAAATGAAGAAAGGTATGTCCACGCTGATTTGGGGAGGAGCGCTCGTCATAGTGGGCGCCCTATTCCTTCTGCAGTCGCTCGGCATCGTGGCCGACATTGGCCCTATGGTATGGGCGGCGGCCACGGCCATCGTCGGGGCCGTGTTCACGGGGTTATTCATCTCGAACCGTTCGCAGTGGTGGACGATCATCCCCGGCCTATCGCTCCTTGGGCTGGCGGCGCTCATCGGCACAGGCCACGCCGCGCCCGCCCTCAGCGAGGTGATCGGCGTGCCGCTCTTTCTCGGCGCCCTCGGCGCCAGTTTTTGGGTGGTCTATCTCACCCAGCGCAACCTCTGGTGGGCCATCATCCCAGGGGGCGTGTTGGTCTCGGTGGCGGTGCTCGTCCTCATCGAAGCGCTTTCGCCGCCCTTTGATGTGGGATGGGTCATCCTCTTGGGCATCGCGGCCACCTTTTTGGGCGTCTCGTTCGTCACCACGGAGGAGGGCAAACGCCTCACCTGGGCCTTGGTGCCGGCTGGGGTGCTCGGCCTGGTGGGGCTGATCATTATGGCGAGCGAGATTGCCGTTTTGCGCTACGTCTGGCCGGGGGTGATGATCCTGCTCGGCCTCTTTTTCCTCTACCGTTATTTTCAGCGCATCCGTTCACAGGGCGGGCAATAGGGGCCTAGGAGGGAATCGCCATGGCGTTCATCCAAACCGTGCGTGGGCGCATCCATCCCTCCGAACTCGGCCTCACCCTGATACATGAGCACATCCTCTGCGATTTCATCGGCGCCGAAAAGACCGGCCCCCACCGCTGGGATCGCGCCGAGGTGGCCGAGCGCATAACCCCCTATCTACAAGCCATTGTGGATCAGGGCATAACGGCCTTTGTGGATTGCAGCCCCCGCTACATCGGGCGAGACCCCCTTCTCCTTCGCCACCTCTCTGAAAAGACGGGCCTGCACATCCTGACGAACACGGGCTTTTACAAGGAACCCTTTCTGCCGCGCTGGGCCTTGGAGGCGCCGGCCGAGGAACTCGCCGAGCACTGGGTAGCCGAGTGGCAGGAAGGCATCGAGGGCACGGGCGTGCGCCCCGGGTTCATCAAGATCGCCGTCAACCCCGGCGCCCTGATTCCCGTGCAACAGAGGATCGTGCGAGCCGCCGCCCTAACCCATCGCGCCACCGGCCTTCTCGTGGCCAGCCACACGGCCGAGGCACAAGCGGCCTATGAGAGCCTAGAGATTATCGAGCGGGCCGGTATGGCCCCTGGCCGCTATGTCATCGTCCACGCCAATGCCATCCGCAACCTGGCCGATCACGAGGCTCTGGCAGCCCGTGGCGCGTGGCTCGAGTACGATGGCCTCCAGGCCGATTCCGCCGAATGGCACCTTACCCTCGTGCGCTATGCCCTGGAACGCGGCTATGGAGGCCAAATCCTCCTCTCGCACGATGCGGGGTGGTACGAGGCGGGCCAGCCCCTCGGTGGCACCGTGCGCCCCTATACCTACCTGATGGCCGAGTTCGTGCCCCTCCTGCGGCGGGCCGGCTTGGGAGAGGAGGAGATTCGCCAACTCCTCATAGAGAATCCCCGCCGCGCCCTCTCCATCGCCTAGCGCCTAAATAAAACGTGGGGGATGAGTCACATACTCATCCCCCACGCTCCTCACAACGCAGGCCGCTCAGCGCGGCGCATTCTCTTTGAGGATTTGGTTGGCCTTCTCGACGGCCTTATCCAACAGCGCTTTGACGTCGGCATTCGGGTCGGTGATGACCACGGAGATCAGTTCGTTGTCAATCAACGTACGCACTGGGTCATAGCCGGCCACGGGCGCCTCGATCATCGCGTATTGCGTCCAATCGAACATCTTGGCGTAGGAATCGGCCACAGGCCCCCACACCGGGTTCGCCTTAAAGTTGCTGATGACGATATCCTTGGCGCTCTGGCGCACCGGGAGGTACCCCGTCTGCGTGGCCCAACGCGCCGTCTGGTTCGTCTCGCCCAACCACTTGATCACGAGCCACGCGGCCAGTTCTTGCTCAGGCGTGGTCTTGAATACCGAAATGCTCGCGCCATAGAGGTTGACGGCCGGCTTTTCGGTATAGGGGAGCAGGGCGATATCCCACTTGAACTTGCCGCCCTTTTCCGCGGCTTGCTGGTAATAGGGCAAACCGGAGGACGAGGCAAAGACGAACAGGACGTCTCCATTGCCGAAGCGGTTCTGCTCGCCGTAGCGCTCGGAGACGGGGATTTCGACGGCGCACTTGTTCGCGGCCAAGCGCTGCATCATCGCCAGGGTATCCACGCCGGCTTGGCTGTTGAACACATAGGCCGAGCCATCCTCCGCGATGATGCGCCCACCCCGCGAGAAGACCTGCGAGGCAAAGTTCGAGGCGTCATGCCGAATGGCCCAACCGTACTTGCCCGGCTCCTGGGCCGCCTTGCAGACGATCTCCTCAAAGGTCGCCCAATCCTTAGGCGGCTCGGTATAGCCCAACTTGTTGAGCCAATCCACATTGTAGTACATCACTTCCATAGACCGCTGGGTGGGGAAGCCGAGGCGCTCGCCCTTGAACTGCGGGTTCGCGTCGCTATCCAAGAAGGTCTGGAAGTAATCTTTGAGGTCCGCCTCGCTCAGGCCGTACTTTTTGCTCTGGATGAAAGGCGTCAGGTCAATGACGGCGCCCATCGAGCGATAGAGCGCGGCCTGGTTCTGGTAAGCCACCGCCATCGAAGGCGCCACGCCGGCCTGGATGGCCGCGTTGATCTTGTTGTAGACGTCGTTATACGAGGCGCCTGCGATCTCGGCCCGCGCGATGATGCCGTAGGGGTTTGTCTTGTTGAACTCATCGAACATCGCCTGAAGGAATTCCTGATCCTTCTGCGGGCGGTTGTGCCAGTAGGTTACCACGACATTGCGCCCCTCGAGCGAGATGGCATCCACCTGCTCGGCCGTTTTGGGTGGGTTCTCCACCTTGACGGGCGTCGGCTTGGGCGGCTCGGTAGGCTTGGGCGCCTGCGTGGGCTGGGCCGGGGCCTGCGTCGGTTGGGGCGCTTGGGTAGGCTGAGCCGGGGCCTGCGTGGGCGCCTGGGCCTGGACGGTAGGCGCCGCCGTAGGGGTGGGCGTAGCCTTGGGCGTGCACGCCGTGAGGGCCGCGCCAAACGTCAGAACGACCACCGTGAGGAGCATAAGGATCTTTAACGAACGCATGATGTCATCCCTCCTGAATTCTTGCGCAAAGGGTCAACACATCCACGGAAACTGCTCAAAGGCTGCCTTGTACCGTCTCTGTGCTTCTTTCCTCCTTTTGTCGTTTGAAATTATCCCTTGATCCCGGTGCGTGAGATGCCCTCGGTAAAGTGTTTCTGCGTGAAAAAGTAGAACACCAGGACCGGGAGAACGACCATCGTCGCAAAGGCCATCAGAAGATGGGTCTTTGTGCCCCCTTCGCCGGCCAAGAACTGCTGCAGCCCCACCGCCAGCACGCGCATACCGCTATCTCGGGTGACGAGCAAGGGCCAGCGGAAACTATCCCAACTCCAGATAAAGTTCAGGAGCGCCACCGTGATCACGGCGGGCCGGCTGATGGGCACCACAACCTGAGATAGATACAACAAATGCCCTGCGCCGTCAATTTGGGCGGCATCGTAGAGATCTTTGGGAATCTGCATAAAGAATTGCCGCAGCAAAAAGATGCCGAACACGCTCACGAGGAAGGGCACGGTCAACGCCAGGTAGGTGTTGTACCATTTGAAGCGGAACATCATAACCACTTTGGGCACCAGGGTAAGGTCGGCGGGGATCATCAACGTGGCCAAGATGCCGATGAACAGGATGTTCTTGCCCGGCACGTCAATAAAGGCCAGCGTATAGGCCGCCATAATGGAGGTGGCCAGAGTGCCCGCCACGGTGACGCCGGCCACCAACACGCTGTTGAAAAGGTAGCGGTAAAAGAGCGGGATGCCCCACTGCACATCGGTGCCGATCGTCTCGATGGCCTCTGGGTAGTTTTGCCACTGCACCGGCTCGTCGCCAAAGGGCCACCACGGCCAGAACTTGTTCGTGATGACGCTCCCGTAACTCTTGAGCGAACCGAGGATCATATAGACGAACGGCGCCGCCGAGACGATCGCCCCCAAAATCAGCACGGCGTAGATAAGCACGCGGTTGAACGAAACCCTTCTTCTGCGGATGACGCGCCTAATCATAGATGACCCGCCTCCCCGCCACCTGATTTTGGATGATCGTCAAGATGAGGATGATGAAAAAGACGATGAAGGAGAGCGCCGCGCTATACCCGTAACGGTTATAGGAGACCATTTGGTTGAAAATGTAGATGCTGGCCGTGGTGGTGGCGTTGCCGGGGCCGCCCAAGGTCATCACATAGATGTGGTTGAAGGCCTTGAACGTGCCGATGACGGTGATGAGGAGCAGGAAAAAGGTCGTGGCGGAAAGGAGCGGCCAGGTGATGTGCCAAAAGAGTGTCCAGCCGCTCGCGCCATCCACACGGGCGGCGTCATACAACTCTTTGGGGATGTTCCCCAGCCCCGCCAGGAAAATGACGATATCGTACCCAACGAACACCCACGTGGTGTAGATGATGAGCGAGAGGAGCGCCAAACTCGGCCCTTTGAGCCAAGGCGGCGTCTGAATGCCAAAATAGGAGAAAAAGAGGGGGATGATCCCGCGCGTTTCGCTGAGCCAGCGCTGGCCGGGCAGGCCGATGGACTCCAAAAACTTGTTGATGGGGCCGATATCGGGGCTAAAGAGGTAGGCCCACACGGCCGCCGAGGCCACGGTGGAGGTAATATAGGGCATAAAATAGAGCATACGGAAGACCTGCATGCCCCGAATCCTCTGAAAGAGGAGATAGGCAAAGAGCAAGGCCAACCCCAATTGCACCGGCACCGAGATGGCCGAATAGGTCGCCGTGATCATCAGGGCGTGCCACATATCGGGGTCTTTGAACGCCCGGATATAGTTCTCGGCGCCGACGAACTTGGCACAGCCCAGCCGCCAGTCGCAGGTGCTGATGCGAAAGCCCAACCCCAGGGGATAAAACTCGAAAACGAGGAGTAAAATGACGGCCGGCGCTAGGAGCGCATAGCCCAATGCCACTTCGCCGAGCCTGCGGCGGCGCCTGGCCGGAGAAGGGCGCCGAGGCAGCGGAGATGCGGACGCAGAAACGCGGTTGCCTTGCCCTCGCCCTATCATCGCCTCATTGCTCCCTCTAGGATATTGCCGTGAAGGAATGGGGTACCCGCCAGAGCATTCGGCACGCCTACAGGCTCGCAGGGCGCGCCTTCACAGGGCGTATCATATACTATCCGAGGGCTTGCGTCAACGTAGAGGGGTTGAGGCGAAAAAGGCACGAAGGGGAGATTTAGCCTTCTTGGGAGGGCGGCGCGCCGCTCAAGGGGCGTGTGTCTCGGCTTTCGCCCGCCGGTTGGGCCCCTGAAAGCGCCCCTTGGGGGGAAGGGCCTGCCTTGCCCTGCGGGGGCGGCCAAAAGGCGGTGGCGGCAAACCCAAGGCGCGAGAGGACGGCGGCCCCCAGCCCCCATAGGAGCACGAACAATCCCAACAGCCAGCCGACGCAGGGCACCTGGGCCAGGAGGGTCATCAACCCGACGCCGAGGCCCGCCGCAAGGGCCGGGTGCGCCGCGCCTACGTGGAGCGCCTGCAATAACCGTTCGCCCACGAGTTTGCCCGCCGCCACCCAGCCGACGAGCGCGCCCACGGCCAGCGCCAACAAGAGCGCCACAGCGATGGGAATCCCCAGGCACAGAATGACCAGGATGGGCACGAGGAAGATGACGAGCACAAAAGTCAAGAGGCCGGCGGCGATGGAGAGCGGGAACGAAACGACCATCACCTGGGCCATGCGGTTGAGGTTTTCGGGGAGTAGGGCGGATATGACGAGGGCGATCCCCACCAGGGCAAGGAGGACGGCCACGATGCGGATGGCGGCCCCGGCCCAATGGCCCACTTCCGGCAGGAACGGCCCCGCGCCCGAGCGCAGTTCGCCGGGCGGCCAAGCGAACATTTGCCAAGAGCGCGCCGCGCTCAGGCCCATCAATAGGCGGCCATGGATCTGCGCCTCCGGGTGGCGCCGCACCGTGCCCAGGGCGACCACATCCCCTTCGACCACGGCGCGCGCGCCCAAATCTACCACGCCGCCAAAGGCCACGAGGTCGCCCTCGATATGGCCATTGACCACCACCTCGCCCGCCATTACGGCCACATTCCCTTTGACGAGGCTGCCCTCTTCTAAAACGGCCCGCCCGCCGAGGATGCTCACATCACCCTGGATGACCTCGCCGCTCCGGATGCGCACATCTTGGCCGAGGTAAGCATTCCCTCCGCCTTGGGCGAGGGCCACGCCTCCCCCAAGCCAGAGTGCCACCGCGAGTAAGGCCAACCACAGGCATCGCATCTTTCGCATCGGCGTCTCTTTCACAGGAACCTCAACGGGCCACAATGCGCCGCGCTCGTCGCAAGAGCCGCATCCAGCCCACTCCCGCGGCCACCGCCAAAACGAGCCACACGGCGAGGATCAGCCATTCCCCTCGGCCCAAGAAGGCCCGCGCCAGGATGCCAAGCCCCAACCAAAGGGCCTGCGCGATCTCGGCGGCCCGAACGAGGGCGCGAAACACGGCTTGAGAGAGCGCCGGGTGATTGACCGCCAGGGTCGAAAGGCCCATCAGAGGAATGGCCAGCACCATCGCCAACAGGATGAGCACGAGGAGAGAAACGGCTAGCCGCCGCATCCAAGCCCGCCAGCGTTCGCGCCGTTCGATGCGGCGCATCACCCGCGCCGCCAAAAGGGGCGGCGGCGCCAAGAGGGGCGGCCGCTCAAACAGGCCAGAGACGCCGCGCATCTCCTCCCACAGGGTGGCGCAGGCGGGGCACTCTTGGAGATGGGCGCGCAACTGGCGTTCTTCCTCCAGCGAAAGGGCGCCATCTAGCGCGAGAGATATCTGCTGAGAGATCTCTTCGTGAGGTCTGTTCACAGGGGCTCCCTTCTCGGCCGGCGTAAACTGGCCTGCAATAGCGCACGGCCCCGCTGGGCTAGAGAGGCTTCCTCTTTGCGCTCCTCCAGAGGGTGCTGGCCCTCCAAGGCGTGGTTCAGCCCCTCGAGCACAGCCTGCCGCGCGCGATGCAAACGCGATTTGACCGCGCTCTCCGTCGAATCCGTAATCTCGGCGATCTCTTCATACGAGAGGTTATGCCAATAGCGCAGGATGATCACCAGGCGGTATGGCTCCGGCAGCGTCGCGAGCACCTCGCGGATGGAGCGATCGCGTTCGCGCTGAAGGGCCTTATCCTCCGGCGCCAGGCCCTCGTCGGCCATCCACCGCCAGGATTCGACCTCCTCCATCGAGACAGCCCCCCGCCGCCGGCGCAGGCGATCTACGCAATAGTGCGAGGCAATAGAGAGGATCCACGAAGAGAATTTTCGCGAGGGGTCATACGTCTTGAGGCGCGTATAGACCCGCAAAAAGGTCTCTTGCGTCGCATCCTCGGCCTCGGTGGCCACGCCGAGCATACGGTAGGCCAAGTTATAGACGGGCACTTGATAGGCCTCGACGAGGCGCGCGAACGCCTCTTGATCCCCTTGTTGGGCCTTGACCACCCAAACAAGTTCCTGATCTCCCCCCACCCTCCACCACCTTCAACCGCCGCGATCTCGATCGGATCACACTCACATTACGCACGGGGCACCCTAGGGTTGCGCGAAAAGGAGCCACCCGCCCCTGACAGGTGGCTCCCTAGGCCCCGGGCATCTTGCGCTCACACCTCAAGGATTTCGGCATCGCCCGTATCGGTATCGTAAATCGCTGCGCTGCGCACGCCGAACCGCCCCATCACCTCGCCGGGGTTCAAAAGGAGCGTGCGGCCCACCCACTCTTTGTGGCGCTGATGGTTGTGCCCATAGCACACCAAGTCATACTCTTGCCCCAGGGCCAGGGCGCGGGCCACCTGAGGCCAATGGGTCAGGGCCACTTTGCGGCCCTCTAGGGTGAACTCGGCAAAATCCCCATGGAGGACGACGTTGCCCGCCTGATCGGCATTGCGGGCGATGGCCAATTTGTCGCCATCATTATTGCCCCATACGAGGTGAACGGTTCCCCCAAAGGTCTGCACGATGGCCGAGATGGTAAAGGGCGCGCACAAATCGCCCAGGCAAAAGAGGGCCTCGCATTCGCCCAAGCGCCGCAGCACCTCATCGAGCGCCCAGAGGTTATCGTGAATATCTGAGATGACGCCGATCTTCATTGGGAACCTCCTTTGCACGCGGCCACGGCCCTAGTTCGGCTCCGCTCCCAAAAGGTGCCGGCGCACGAGGTCTTGCCCCAAAAAGAGGAGCCAATTCATCCCCGCGACGCCGCTGCGCCCCGGGCGAGGTTGGCCGCGGATGACCCCCTCCTCGGTGGCCAGGCTAAAATAGGTGGGCGGGGCGCCTTCGGCCCCCGGATCATCTGGCCCGACGATGGCTAACCCCAAACCCGCATTGTACAGCCGCCGCACTGCCTCCGCGATCGCATCGGCCACGGCTTGGCTGACGAATCCCTCCCGCGCGATGAGGTCGGCCCCAATGCCCAGCACCTGTTGGGCGGCTTGCGCATGGGGGAGCATCACCGTGCCCGCCAGGGCACCTTCGCCCCCGCGCGCACTGCTCAAGATGCGGGCCAGTTCGCCGCGCGTGAGGGTCTCGGCGATGGCCAAGCGCAGGCCCTTGGCGGCCAAAAGGCCGTTTACCACATCGGCCAAGGTCTCCTCATCCACGCCGTACACGTAAATGCCCAAACGCGCCCGGATCTCGGCTTCAATGGGCGCGAGGAGGGCATCGGCCTCGGCAGGGCTATCGGCCTTGGCCGTGATGACGATATCCGTCTGGCCGGGATGGGCGCGGGTGCCCACGGTCGGGTTCGATAACTGCATCAGATCGCCGATGCGCGCGTCCACCGCGCTCTCGCCAATGCCGCAGGTGTGCACGACGCGGCTCTTGATGATGCCCGTCAGGCCAAAGCGCTCGCGCAGATAGGGCAAGACAGTGTTCTCCATCAGATAGCGCATCTCGTGGGGCACGCCGGGCAAACTGATGATGACGTGCCCCTTGTGTTCCACGGCAAAGGCCGGCGCCGTGCCCACGGGGTTATGGATGATCATCGCCCCCCGTGGGATGCGCGCCTGACGGCGGTTGTTTTCCGTCATCGTATAGCCACGGCGGGCGAAATAGGCCGTGATCTCTTCCAAGAGATCGGAGTCGAGCACAAGGTCGCGTTCCGTGGCGGCGGCCACGGCCTCGCGCGTTACATCATCCACCGTTGGCCCCAAGCCGCCCGTGGTGATGACCACATCGGAGCGTTCCAGGGCCTGTTTCAGCACCTGCGTGATGCGCCCCAAGTTATCGCCGACGGTCGTCGTGTAATACAGGTTCAAGCCGATGGTCGTCAGCCGTTGGGCGATCCATGCGGAGTTCGTATCCACAATCTCTCCCAAGAGCAATTCGGTGCCGATCGTCACGATCTCAGCCTGCACAGGAACACCCCCTTTACAGGATATTTTGCCAGCCGCGCGCCTTCAACAGGTTGACGAGCGCTCCCACGTCCTGCGCGCGGGCGCGCGGGAGCACCAAAATGGCATCTTCCGTCTCGATGACGATCATATCCTCCAGACCGATGGCAGCCACCATACGCCCTTTGGCATAGATGAGCGTGCCTCGCGTATCCACGGCCACCGAGGCGCCCTCGCCCAGAAAGGCGTTCCCCGCCGCATCCTGCGGCGCGAGGTCATAAATGGCCTCCCAACTCCCCACGTCGCTCCAGCCCATCTCACAGGGCACCACGGCCACCTCGCGGGCCTTTTCCATAATGCCCACGTCAATCGTTACAGGCTGGATCTGCTCCCAGATGCGCTGGTAGGCGGGGCTATTGCCCGTGGCGACCATCGCATCGAGGCGGGCATACAATTCCGGCAAAAGGCGTTGATACTCATCGAGGATGTTCCCCAGCGTCCACACGAAATAGCCCGCATTCCAATAATAGCGCCCCGTCGAAATGAACTCCTGCGCCCTTTCTAAAGAGGGCTTTTCGGTAAACCGCACGGCGCGGTAGATCGCCCACTCGCCCAGGCGAAAGAGTTCCGGGCCACGTTCGATATACCCAAACCCCGTCTCCGGGTAGGTGGGCATAATCCCCACCGTGACGAGGTACCCGCGCCGCGCCGCAAAAATGGCCGCCTTGAGCGCCTCGCGGAAGCGCTCGGGCTGGCCCACGGCATGATCGGCATGGAGCGAGATCATCACATCTTGTGCCGAAAAGCGCTCGCGGAGTTTCATCGCCGCCAGCCCCAAGCAGGGCGCCGTGCCGCGCGGCGAGGGCTCGATAAAGAGGTTCTCAGCGGGAAGGTCAGGGAGTTGTTCTTGGATGGCCGGCGCCAAATCTGGCCCTGTGAGGATATAGATTCTCTCCAGCGGCACGAGCGGAAGGATGCGCTCCACCGTCTGCTGGAGAAGCGAACGCTCGCCCAAGAGGGGCAAGAGTTGTTTGGGCAGATGTTGGCGGCTGAGCGGCCATAGGCGCGTCCCGCTCCCCCCAGCCAGGATGGCCACGTGCACATTGCGGAGATCCACGCGGTCGGTCATAGCACCCTTCCTTGAGAGATTACTGGGCCAGCACGTAGCACATATTCTCGACGCGGCGCACCAGCCCTTTGAGTTCCAGCATAGCCAACGTGCTCGAGACGATGGGCACCGCCAGGCCAGATTGGCGCACCACCTCATCAATGTGCATCGGTTCTGGCCCTAGGCAGGCCACCAGCGCCCGTTCGGTGGCGTTTTCGGGCACGAGTTCGCGCACCTCTTCATGCTGAATGGCCATCGAGAGGTTGAGTTCTTCGAGGATATCCTGCACGGTGAGGACGAGTTTCGCCTCGCCCCGCTGGATGCAGGCATTCGTGCCCTCGCTCGTGCGACTGTAGACGTTGCCAGGCACGGCAAAGGTCTCGCGCCCCTGCTCCAGGGCGTAGCGCAAGGTGATCAGCGCGCCGCTATCTCGCCCAGCCTCTGTGACGAGGGTGCCCAAGGCCAAGCCGCTGATGATGCGGTTACGGGGTGGAAAGTTGCTCGCATCGGGGCGGGTGCCCAAAGGGTAGTCGGAAAGGAGCGCACCGGCCTTTTCGATGCGTCGGGCCAAATCCGTGTGGCGTTCGGGGTAAACCCGATCTAACCCACAGGCCAGCACGGCGATCGTCCTCCCGCCGGCCTCAAGCGCCGCCTGATGGGCGATGCCATCCACCCCCAAGGCCAAGCCGCTCACCACGGTAACGCCCGCCTCGGCCAACCCCCTAGCCAGGCGCATCGTAACCTCTCGGCCATAGGCCGTGACGTGGCGCGTGCCCACCACGGCCACCGCCCATTTATCCGCCTCCAAAAGGCTGCCCCGCACATAGAGGACGGGTGGGGGATGCTCGATCTGCCGCAGGAGAGGGGGGTAATCGGCGCTTTCCCAGGTGATGGCGCGCACGCCGGTCGCCTCTAGGCGGGCCATCTCCGCATCCAAATCCAAGCGGGCGCGGTAATAAAGAAGGCGCTCCACCGCCGCCTGCGGCAGCCCTGCGGCCCGCAGGCTGGCAGCGCTCGCCTTCCAGGCCAATTCCAAATCGCCAAAGTAATCCAAAAGGAGGGCCGTGCGCGCCGAGCCAATCTGAGGCACTAGGTTGAACCCTACCCAATAGCGAAGGTCGCTCATCGCCGCGCCACCTTTGCGTTACTCTCCGCGCAACCCCTCCAACAGGTGCACCACCAGGAGGCCCTTTTCCAAATCCACCCGCAAGATGACTTCTCGAATGGCCGGCAGGAGGATTTCCTCGCGCTCTCCGCGCACCACATAGACGTCATTCGCCCCGGTGGCCAAAATCTCGACCACTCGGCCGAGCACTTCACCCTCCTCGGTGATGACGGTCAGGCCCTCTATCTGGTGATAATAATACTCATCCTCTCCCAAAGGCAAGCCCTCTTCCAGGGGAATGGACACATAGGCATCGCGCCAACGTTCGGCCTCGTTGCGGTCTTCGATGCCGTGCAACTGCAGGAGGATTTGCCCTTTGAAAAAGCGCACGGCGCGCACGGCAAACCGTGCGCGCCCCTCCCCCAAATAGACCTCGCGAAGCGCCAAGAAGCGTTGAGGGTCTTCGGATTCGCAGCGCACCTTGAGTTCGCCGCGTACCCCTCGCGGGGCGATGACCTGCCCGATGACGAGATATTCGGTTGAGCGCGCCCGTTGCCCTTGCTCTCGATCCATCTCTGCGCCTTGCGATAGCATAAAAGGCGCCGCGCATCCCGATCACGCGGCGCTCATCGAACCCGTGGCCTACGGGTGTGAACTCTATAGGATTTCGAGCACGATATGCCGGTTGCTCGGGGCCGCCGCGCGCAGGAGCGAACGGATCGCGTTGGCCACGCGCCCCTTGCGGCCGATGACCCAGCCCTTATCGGCCGGGGCCACGCGCAACCGGATGATCGTAGCCTGCGTGCCGCGCACTTGGGTTACGCGCACCTCTTCAGGGCGATCCACCAATTCCTGGGCGATATAGGCGACGAGATCGCGCAGATTGGCGCGACGTTCCTCGCGAAGCATCAGGCCGCGCTCCCCTCTTGGGTGGTTCCCGCGAGGAACTGGCTCATAATGCCCGCCTGATCCAGCAAGCGAGCCACCGGCTCGCTCGGCTGAGCGCCGCGGCGCAGCCAGAAGAGCGCCCGCTCCGCATCCACCTCCACCGTGGGCGGATCGGTGCGCGGGTTGTAATGGCCGATGATCTCGATGAAGCGCCCATCGCGCGGCGCGCGCTGATCGGCCACCACCACGCGGTAACTCGGCTGCTTCTTGGCCCCTACCCTCATCAAACGAATGCGTACCATCCTCTTTTCTTTATCCCCCTAGGTTAGACGTAGTAATGATTATATACCGAACGGCCCTTTTCGCCTAACGGAGCCACGGCATCAAGGTGCGGCGCCCGCGCCCGCCCTGCATCTGTTTCATCATCTGTTGCATCTGCATAAATTGGCGCAGCAGTTGATTCACCTGTTGGACGCTCGTGCCGCTGCCCCGCGCGATGCGCCGCTTGCGGCTGGCGTTGATGATTTTCGGGTTGCGCCGCTCTTCCTTGGTCATTGATTGGATGATGGCCTGTGTTACCTTAAGCCCCTGCTCCGTGGCCTCCTCCGGGATGGCTTGGCTGAACTGCTGCATACCGGGGATCATCTTGATGAGGTCTCCTAAAGGCCCCATCTTCCGCACGGCCTGGAGTTGCTCCAAAAAATCCTCAAAGGTGAACTCGGCCTTGCGCAGTTTCTCCTCGAGTTTCTTGGCCTCTTGCGCGTCAAAGGCTGCCTCGGCCTTTTCGATGAGCGTGAGGACGTCGCCCATCCCCAAAATGCGCGAGGCCAAGCGGTCAGGGTGGAACACCTCCAGGTCAGAGGGTTTCTCTCCCACGCCCATAAACTTGATGGGCACGCCCGTTACGGCGCGCGCCGAGAGGGCCGCCCCGCCGCGCGCATCACCATCCACCTTGGTGAGGATCAGCCCCGTCAACCCCAGGCGGCGATGGAACTCGTCGGCCACGGATACGGCCTCTTGGCCGGTCATCGCATCCACCACCAGGAGCACCTCATTGGGGCGCACCACGCGGCGGATCTCTTCCACCTCAGCCATCATCCGCTCATCAACCTGCAAGCGGCCGGCCGTATCCAAGATGACCACCGTGAACCCCTCGCGCCGGGCGCGCTTGAGGGCGTTTTCGCAGATGGTCGGGGGCGCCACGTGGGTGCCCTCGCTGTGCACGGGCACGCCCACCTGTTTGCCCAGGGTCTCTAATTGGGTGACGGCCGCCGGCCGATAGGTATCGGCCGCCACCAAAAGGGGCCGATGCCCCTGCTTGCGCAGGTAGACGGCCAATTTGGCGGCCATCGTCGTCTTCCCAGAGCCTTGCAGGCCCACGAGCATGATGACGGCCGGCGGAGTGCCCCCCAAATTCAGCCGTTCGGCCTCGCCCAAGAGGGCGATCAACTCCTCGTGGACGATCTTGATGACCGTCTGCGCGGGCGTCAGCGACCGCAAGACCTCCTCGCCCACGGCGCGCTCGCTGATGCGCTTGGTCAGGTCTCGCACTACGCGATAGTTGACATCCGCCTCCAAGAGGGCCAGGCGCACGTCGCGCATAGCCTGCTGGACGTCCGCCTCAGATACCCTCCCTTTGCCCGCCAGTTTGCGAAAGGTCTCTTGGAGTTTTTCCGAAAGAGATTCGAACACGCCTCTCCTCCGAGGAGCGCACTAATTGGTAAAGTGTATGGGAAAGGGCGCATTTCGTCAAAAGTCTATGGTGAGATCATCGCGTCACTTGGCCGCCAAGACCAAGGGGTTATGTTCCACTTGCGGGTATACCTCGTCAATCTGCTCTTGGATGCCCATAGTGCGCGCGATAGCCGTGGCGATGTGGATGTAACGCACGGGGTCTTCCATCCGCCGGTCTTGACGATCCTTGAGGTATTTCCCTAGCACTTGGTAACCACCGATAGGATACTCCCACATTTCCGGCGTAACGCCTTCAAAATATTTATCGGCATTGATGTATACGCGCCGAGTGGCCGGTTCATACCGTACCTTTTCGATTTGATCCTCACCTCGCCCTTGGTATTTCACGAGCGGTGGGTCCAGGCCGGGGCCGCGCAGCAGGTGCAGGTTTATGAGTTGTGCCCCCAGGTCGGCCATTTGGCGAAAGAGGCTAGCCTCGGCGGTGAAAGGGACGCGCGGAAAATCGGTGCGCAGTTCCTGGGCGTATTTTTGGCGATACGTGGGGCTGTAGAAAACAGCATAGATGTAGGCGAGCACTTCTTCCGGTGTGGGGGTGGCGCCGTAAGCGGCGGCAAGTTTCGGCAAGAGCCATTCGGCTACGTTGGGCCGCCGTTCCCGATGGAACATATCCGGCGCGGTGTTAGAGGGGTAGAGGTAAAGGGGGAAATGATAGTTCGTAGTTTTGGAAGAGATGATGCCGTGCTCGGTTATCAGATTGGTCACTAACGCGTGTGCCCACGCAACATCCAGTTCTTCTCTCTTGTGGGTAATAAGTGCCAAATTATCACCAGCCAACATATGGCGCATAACTTCGAGGCGAGGGCGCTCGATGACGGCCTCATGATAAAAAACGTAGCGTACATCAAACGGCCGATAGAGGATGGGGTAAATTTTCCCCTGCGGGTTGGCTTCAGCCTGCACGCGCTTACGGGCGGCGGCCAACGACCAGCCACGTTTATCTTTCAGGCCATAGGCCTGGGTCAGTATCTCATCGGGCAAACCCCGTATGTTTTGAAATTGTAGGATACGGTTCTGCAATTCGGCTTTGTCGAAAGCAATAGCAAACCCATCCCTCGCAGTAACGATGCCGACGCTACTCGTGGGGAAAATCTCGGTGATTTGCGGCCAGGTTTGGTAGGCCCGCAGGTTTTCGGTCTGCCGCGGGATAAAGAAATAATAGGGCGATTGCGGGGCGAGCGGTTCCCAAGGGGTGTTTGTAAAGTCGTGTGCCTCCAGCCAGGCGTATTTTTGGGCGCGGAGGCCGTAAAGGTGGGCGTGGTAGACCCCACCCTCTATCCCCCTCCCCGATTTCGGGGAGGGGGTATTCCCCTGCCTCGCTTGCGGGGAAGGGGCCAGGGGAAGGGGTTCTCCCTGCCTCGCTTGCGGGGAAGGGGCCAGGGGAAGGGGTTCTCCCTGCCTCGCTTGCGGGGAAGGGGCCAGGGGAAGGGGTTCTCCCTGCCTCGCTTGCGAAGGGTCTAGAGCCGCCCGAATGGTGGCGATGACTTGCTCTATGTTTTGTAGCACCTGATCGTTCGTGAACCGCAGGACACGGTAGCCCAACTCCTCCAGTATAGATTGCCGCAAGGCATCATATTCTCTCTGTGTTTCGTGAATCGGGCCATCTACTTCGATAATCAGGCGCGGCTCGCGGGCATAGAAATCCACGATAAAGCGATCAATGCTGTGCTGGCGGCGGAACTTGGTGCCTAACTGCTCACCGCGCAGGCGTTGCCAAAGGGCTTCTTCGGCAGGGGTGGGATTCTTGCGCATTTCCTGAACGCTTGGCTTGAGGCGATGCCACACAGGTGCGGGCGTCTGCCAATGATTTGGGTAAGCGCCGGCTGTAAACGGTGCGCCATATTTGGCAAAGAGCGCGATGGCCACGCCTTGGCGGATATCAAAGACGTTTTCATCGGGGCCGCCGTCGGGGGCGGTTTCGCGCTTGAGGCTATTGCCGTGCAAATCCAGAATGTATATTTCGTCAAAGGTCTTCATCAGGCTCTGGCGCATACCGCGAAAGGTGGGGTTATCCAAGTAACCGTGATTGGTGATCATCGCCACGATGCCACGACCCGCCTTGTGAACCTTCCACTGGGCAAAGCGCAGGAACTTGACATAGTCATCTTGCAGCCATTTAGGGTTCTTTTCGCCGAGCGGTTGGCCATCTACGGTGTAGTAACTCTGCGCCCCATCCACGTCCCGCTTGAGTAGTTCCTCAGTCCACGCGTTCTGATTGGCCGAAAGGCCCGAATAGGGCGGGTTGCCTAGGATAACCAGGATCGGCTCATCCTTTTTGACCTTGGCGGCATGATGGCTCTCTTCGGAGAGCGAAGAGAGGCCGGGGAGGTTGATTTTCTCCAGGTCTTCCATCTCCAGCGTATTAGTCAGGTAGAACTGGAAACGCTCGCCATTTCGCAGCGGCACGTTCAATGTTTCGAGCAAGAAGCCGATTTTCATATGGCCAATGGCGTAAGGCGCCATAAGCAACTCGAAGGCGTAAAAGTGCGGCAAAATGTGGTTGCGCAGGATGGCCTCCTTTGCCCCCTCGCCGTACTTTTCAGTGAACTCGCGAAAGGCCAGTTGAACGGCCTCAGCGGGGAAGGTCAGCGTGCCGGCGGCCGGGTCCAGCAGGGTAACTTGGGAATCGGCCAAGCCATCGGTCAGGCCGAAGCGCGTCTTGAGCAGGTGATGCACGGCGCGGACAATGTACCGCACGATGGGCTGTGGGGTGTAATAAACGCCGCGCCGCTCGCGCGTCTCCGGGTCGTATTCGGCCAGAAAAGTCTCGTAAAAGTGCAAAATGGGGTCGTCGCCCTTGCCCTGACGATAGTATTGCGTCAGGATAGCCCGCACATCGGCGGCGTTCAGCACGCTAACGATGTCATCTATGCTCATCTCCATTTGTGGGGAGGGCTTGCCCAGCGAGATGAACTGAAAGACATCCCGCAGGATGCCGATGGTGGAGGGGATAAGGGCATAAGCCATTTGGCGGTTGAAGGTTCCCTGGGTGCGGGTGCGGGCGGCAAACAGGCCATAGGTGATGGTCTGGGCATAGAGGTCAGCGAACTGTTCTTCTTTCAACCCGGCAATCAGGTACTTTTTGAAGGCCTCATAGAACCCATAGATGCCGCTTTGCTTTTGCTCTAGTTCGGGGCGAATGGCCTGATCGCGCAAAAAGCGCGTCCGCCGCGCCAGTTCGACTGAAAGCGCTTCAGGCGTCATACTGGGTGGCAAGGTGAAGGCAAAGAAATCCTCAAACAAGTGCGCCAGCGCCTCGACCTGTTCGGCGGGCGGTTTTGCCTTGAGCGTTTGGGCGATGAAAGGTCGCGCCAACAAGGCGCGTTCTTGCAATGCGCCGTTGCGATACAGACGGAACTCATAAAAGTCGGTCAGAATGACGTTCGGGAAAGTGTGCCGGTAACGCTGGAGTTGCTCCGAGGTTTCGACGACATCCAGCTTGGCTCCTGGCGCTTTGGCCTCAATATAGCCGATGACCTGATGCGAGCCATCCCACACGCGAAAATCGGGGTTGCCGGCCTCAGTCGGCTTGGGCAGGACGGTAACTTGGGCAGTCTTCCCCTGAGCCTGCGCGAGAGCCTCTAGCAGGTCTTTCAAAGCCGGGTAGTAACTCTCCTCGCGCGCATCGCCCTGCCGAGTGATTTCCGCAATGGATTGGAGGTAGGATTTCAGTAACGTGTCCATTCTGCACATTTCCGTGCCATGGCCAAGGCAAGCCACTGGCGGCACGGCCATAACCGCGCCTTACGTTCCCCAGAAGGCCCTTAGGAGCGCTTTGGCTCCGCCAAGACCCTGGCGATTTGCGGTGCCCCCGTGTGCACGAGGATATCCTGCGCCACGCGGATGTCCTCGGCATGCGAACTGACCAGCCCCACCACCTGCCACGTCAC
>JAIOAW010000020.1 GCA_019873625.1 Chloroflexota bacterium | reverse complement strand
TGTGCTCTTCCGATCTATGCACCCGCAGGTGCCGAGAGAGAAGGCGGGTAATACAGTGTGTCGCAGCCCTTTCGCGCGGTCGCACCCCTTGCTTTTGCCCTTATGCAAAGTGGTGCTAAAATAAAAGATGCAAGTTCACTGCCAAGAAACGCGAGGAGACCAGTCATGCGAGAGCAGATCGAGGCGTTTTTGGATTCGTTGCAGGAGGGTAAGGGATATTCCAACAATACGATCATCGCCTACCGCAATGACCTAGGGCAGTTCCTCGAGTTTCTATGGGAGAGGATGAACGTCTCCTCTTGGGGCGAGGTGAACCACGATCACCTCGCCGCCTATGTGGAATGCCTGCGCAACGATCACGAATACGCTTCGGCCACCGTGGCGCGCAAGGTGGCCGCTACCAAGTCCTTCTTCCGCTACCTGTTAGACCAGCAATTGGTGCAAAATGATCCCAGCGCCACGCTGGATTCCCCCAAGGTGCGCAAGTATCTCCCCACGGCCATCTCGCAAGAGGAGGTGGAGCGCCTGCTCAACGCGCCGGCGAAGGATCATTCGGCGCGCGGCCTGCGCGATTGCGCCCTTCTCGAACTCCTCTATGCTACGGGGATGCGCGTGAGCGAGGTGGTGGCCCTCAACGTGGAGGATATCAACCTGGCGGAGGGGTGCGTTCACTGTGCCAACCGCGTGGGCAAAACGCGCCAACACCTCATCCCCATCTATCGGCGGGCGGCGGAGGCCCTGCGGGCCTACTTGGAGCAGAGCCGCGAGCGGCTCCTGCGCCGGGCCGGCCGGGAGGAGCCGGCGCTCTTTTTGAACCATCGGGGGCGCCGCCTCACGCGCCAAGGGCTGTGGCTCATCATCAAGAAATATGCCGAAGAGGCGGGCATTACCTCCCCTGTAACTCCACACACCTTGCGCCACTCCTTTGCGGCGCATCGGCTCTCCAGCGGGGCCGATTTGCGCGAGGTGCAGGGCCTGCTGGGGCATGCCAACGTCTCGACGACGCAACTCTACGCGCAGATCGGCCAAGAGGAGCCTGGGCTTCGAAGCGAAGGCCGCCCGCGCACCCGATAAAAGGCTCGTTTCGCAAAACCTGGCCCGGCTGAGCGCCCGTTACTCCGCCGGGCCTTTTAGGAGAGTGCCCAGGCCCAATGGTGGATGCGATCACGCTTGAAACCGTCCAAGAAGCGGCCGACTACCTTCGGGCGCGCACGCCCTATCGGCCCCGCGTGGGGATGGTGCTCGGTTCCGGGTTCAGCGGCGTGGCCGAGCGCGCCCTGGAGGCGCACGCTTTCCCCTTCGAGGAGATTCCCCATTTCGTCAAACCCACGGTGCCTGGCCACAGTGGGCGTTTGGTGTTCGGCCGCTTTGGCGGCCTCGAGGTGGCGATGATGCAGGGGCGCGTGCACTTTTACGAGGGGCATAGCGCCGCTGAGATCACCCTTCCCATCCGCGCCCTGCGGGCTATGGGCGCCGAGGTGCTCATCGTGACGAACGCCGCCGGCGGCGTGCGCCGGGGGATGCGCCCTGGGGATATTATGGCCATTGTGGATCATATCAACCTCATCGGCCTGGCGGGGCACAACCCCCTGCGCGGGCCGAACGATGACCGCCTGGGGCCGCGCTTCCCCGATATGTCTCCGGCTTATGATCCGGCCCTGCTCGACCTGTTGCGCGCCGAGGCCCGCGCCCAAGGCGTGAGGCTGCTCGAGGGGGTGTATGCTATGGTGGGCGGCCCAAGTTTTGAGACGCCCGCCGAGGTGCGCTTTTTGCGCGCCATCGGCGCGGATGCGGTGGGGATGTCCACCGCGCCGGAGGTGGTGGTGGCGCGCCACAGCGGGATGCGCGTCTTGGGCCTTTCGCTCATCACGAATGTGGCGCCCGATTCCTTGGCCCGCCGGCTGGAGGAAGAGACGACGCATGAGCAGGTGCTAGCGGCCGGGGAGCGGGCGATGCCGGTGCTCGTGCGCCTGATGGAGGGCCTGCTGGGGAGGCTCGCCCGAATTTTGGAAAGGTGAGGGGGGCGTGCTGAACGTCGTGCTCTTTTTAGTAGATCTCATCGAGCGGCACATCCTCTGGGTTTATGCCGCGTGCCTGCTCGTCATCCTCATCAACGTGCGGGCCTACATCCAGGCGCACCGCGACCGGGTCAATACCATCTTCCCCGTCGAACGGGAGGTCGCAGCCCACAAAGAGGGGCGGGCCTTTTCGAACATCGGCATTATGCTGGGCATCGCCGTAATCGCCACGGCCCTGCGCTATTACGTGGTGCCCTCGCTCGATCTCACCGCGATCACCCAGCCCACGCCGACGGTGGCCCTCCTCATCGCCACGAGCACGCCCACGCCGACGCCGCTCATCCCCACGCCCACGGCCACCCCGCGCCCCACGCCCACGCGCATCCCCACGGTGGCGATGCCCACCCGGTTGCCCACGCCGCCCACGCCCACGCCGGTGCCCGTCTCTTGCCCAGACCCGAATATCTGCATCACCTTCCCGCGCAATAACCAGACCCTTTCCGGGCAGATCACCATCCAGGGCACGGCCACCCACGAGCGCTTCCAATTCTACAAGATCGAGTGGGGCGCCGGGGAATCTCCGGAGGCCTGGCATTCCATCAATGAGATCGTGCGCACCCCCGTGGTGAACGGCCCCCTGATGCCCGTCAATACAGCCGCCCTGCCCAACGGCGTCGTTTGGTTCAAACTCACCGTGGTGGATATCACGGGCAACTTCCCGCCGCCCTACGCCGTGCGGGTCATCATCCAGAACTAGGCCGCCCAAAGAGCGCGCGCACCAAATGGCGGAAGGTCTCGGCGGGCGAGCCTTCGTCAATCCACCGTTGGATGGCCTCGCGCCCGATGACATCGAGCAACCCTTGCGCCGTTTGCACGATTTCGATGGTGGTGGCGATGGCCTCGACGGGGTCGCTATCTCGCGAGAGGACGTCATACGAGGCCCAACCCTGCCAGTTGAGGCGGTCTAGGTAATACAGCGTCTCCAGCAGGTCCCACCAGTTCACCGAGCCGGGGATCATATCCCAATCCCACTCGCGGCCGTTATCGTTCAGGTGGAGGTAGAATAGCCGCCCGGCCTGCGCCGCCAAGCAGAGCGCCTCGGCCGGCGTCTCTTTGGCGAGGAGGGCGTGCCCCATATCCACCGTGATGCCCACGTTGGGCAGCCCCAGTCGCTCGCAGAGGTAGAGGCAGCGCCCCACATCTCCCAACACGATGTAATTGCGCGCCTCGTTGAGTTTGTATTCCAGGCTGATCTTGACCTCCGGGCGATGGGCCGCCCCTTCGGCAATACCCTCTTCTAGCCAGCGCCACTGCTTCAGGTAATCGGCCTGGAAGGCATAGTTGTGGCCGTCTATCAACGGGCAGCAGGTAACCATATCCGTGCCGAGGGCTAGGGCCAAATCCATCGCCACCTTCAGGTAGCGCACGGCCTCGGCGCGCAGGGCGGCATCGCGCGCCGTGAAGGAACCGGGGCGCCACTTGCTCTCGCCCTTGACGTTGAGGTTCACCGCTGAAACGGCCAGCCCGCTGGATTGCACCCGGCGGATCGTCTCCTCCTCATCGGTGAAATCCTGTGGATATACGATTTCGATGCCCTCGGCCCCCGGCACGCGGGCGGCCATCTCCAGCCGCTCGGCGAGGGGGCGAGCCGGCTGATATTCGTGAAAGCGGTCGGCCTGGCGGCCCATCAATGAGACCATCACCGCATGGCGCAGGATCATCGCACCCAACCTCCTTCTCAAAGCGTCGCGGCCATTGTCGGATAGAGGCGCCTCCTTGTCAAAGGCGATGAGGTCGCGCTACCCCTCACCCTGCCCCTCTCCCACCCGGGTGGGAGAGGGAACGCCACACGGCGGGCGCCTCGCGCTCTGGTCCCCTCTCCCGCGCCAGCGCGGGAGAGGGCTGGGGTGAGGGCCTTTTACCCTCCTGCGGGAGGGTTTGGGGGAGCGTGGGCCTTACTTGACATGATTATCCCCTTGGAGTAGCCTTTTATTAGGAATGCGCACCAAGGAGCGCTCGGATGAGCCTGTTGGGCATTGACCTGAGTGAAACCTCCTGCAGTTTGATTGTCACCTCGCGCGAAGGGCGCATCCTCGCCCGCGCCGCGCGCGAGTTCCGCCCCTCCGCGGATGAGACGGCGCCGTGCGACCTCAACCTGCGTGCCCTGTGGGCCGCCTTGAGCGACGCTCTGCGCCAAGTCATCTCCGAAACGCAGGCCGACCCCATCCACGCGCTCAGCATCTCCTCCATCGGCGAGGCCATCGTGCCCCTTTCGACCTCGGCCCAGGTGCTGGATGCCTGCCTTTTGGGCGACGAGGGCCAAGATGGCGCCTACGTCCAGCGCGTGGAGGCCGCTCTGGGGCGCGAACGCTTTTTCGATATCACGGGCCGCGTGCCGGCACCCTCGCAGGCCCTCTCGCGCCTATGCTGGATCAAGGAACACCAACCCCAGCGCTTTCAGCAGACGTGGCGCTTTGCGTTCCTCGGCGGCGTGGTGAGCCACCTTTTGGGCGGGAGCACCCTCTGCGATTATTCCCTCGCGGCGAGCACCCTCCTGTTTGATACGCGGCAGGAGCGTTGGTCTCGTGAAGTGCTGGCCGCTTGCGACCTGCCCCCGAGCAAACTGCCCGATTTGGCCCCGGCCGGCACGGCGCTGGGGGCGGTCTCTGCGCCCATAGCCCGCGAACTCGGCCTGCGTTCGAACGTGCGCATCATCCTCGGCGGCTCTCGCGTGGCTTGCAGCGCCCTAGGGGCGGGCGTCATCAAGAGCGGCCTGGCCACCTACACCATCGGGAACACCATCCATATGGCGCCGGCTTTCAACGCGATCATCTTGAGTTCGCTCCTCCTGCGCCATGGTCTGAGTATGGCGCATCACGTGGTGCCGGACCTCTTCCTGAGCGAGATGTATAACCGTTCGGGCGGGAGCGTCTTACGCTGGTTCAGCGATCATCTGGCCCCCCTCGAAAAGCGCGAGGCCCAGGTGCGCGGGGTAGACGTCTATTCTATGCTCCTTGGGGAGATGCCCGAGGAACCGACGAACCTTATGGTGCTGCCCCACTTTGCGCCGGTCGGCCCGCCCATCTCCGATGACCAATCTTGCGGCGTCGTGGTCGGCCTGCGCCTCGATACCACGCGCGGCGAGATCTTGCGAGCGCTCTTGGAAGGGGTTACTTACTATTTCGCCGCAGGCCAAGAGACGCTCGAGCACATCGGCATCCCCGTGCACCTCTACCGCGCCACGGGGGGCGGGGCGCGCTCTTCGGCCTGGCTGCAACTCACGGCGGATATCTTGGGCGTGCCCGTGGAGCGGACGCGCGTGCTCAAGCCAGCCCCTTTGGGCGCGGCGATCATCGCCGGCGTGGGGTGCGGCGATTACGCCCATTACGAGGAGGCCGTCGAGGCTCAGGTGCACGTGCGCGACCGCTTCGAGCCGGACGCGCGCAAGCACGCACGCTACCGCGAACAGGTGGCGCGCTATCGGGCGCTCTACCCCCTCTTGGCCGAATACCTCCATAGCCTCTCAACCTCTCCTGCCGCGTGAACGCTCACTCTGGCGCCGCTAGGCGCCCCAGGGCGAATGGATATAATAGGGCGCGAGCGACCTTCTACCCTTGAGAAACCCTTTACCCTATGCGCACGGCATGGCACGGCCAATGGATAGCCATCCTTCTTCTGATCCTCGTGCTCGCGGGGCTGGTGTGGGTTTGGCCCGACCGCAGTTTCTGGTATGACGAGACGGTCAACGCCTATTTCGCCTCCCGCCCCTGGGGGGAGATTTGGGAGTGGTGCACCCGCATTGATAACCAAGCCCTGTTGGGGTTCGTGCTCCTAAAAGGGTGGAGCGGCCTGGTAGGAGATTCGGAATTTGCCCTGAGGGCCTTTTCGGTGTGTTGCGCCCTTCTGGCGACAGCGGGCCTCATCGCCCTAGGGCGCCGCGTGGGAGCGCGTTGGAGTGCCGGCCTCCTTGCCGGGGGCGCGTTCGCCCTCTCGCAGAGTTTCCTCTATGCCGCGTTCGAGGTGCGCCCCTATGCGCTCGCCCTGGCCCTTTTTGCCTGGTCGAGCGTTTTCTTTTGGGAGGCGTGGGAGCGCTATGCCCTGGGCGGCCGCCCGCTCGACCGGCGCTATGGGTTGCTCTTGGGGGGGTACCTCGCGCTCACGGTGGCTATGTGCTACACGCATTATACGGGGCTGGTGCTGGCTGCGCTCGCCCAAGGGGCCTATGCAGGGGGCACGATCTTCCTGCGGCGCTCGCGGCCGGCGCTCCACGTGGCCGGCCATATGGCCATCGGTATGTTCCTCGGCTATACGCCCTGGCTCATCGCCCTGGCCGGGCGGGATATCCGCGGCGGCACCGCCTTTGCGGGGATGGTGCCGGTGGGCTATGCCCTGCGCACTTACATCGCCTTTTGGGTGCACGGCCAGCGCGAAGTGCCGCCGGAGGCCCTCCGCTACGGCTGGGGGATGATCGCGTTGGTCATCCTGGCGCCCGCCCTCTGGGCGTTGTGGGGCTGCAAACGCGCCGAATGGCGGCGCATAGCCTTGGCCCTGGTGATCACCGCCTTGCCCCTCGCGCTGCTCCTCGTGCTCGTGCATCGCTTTCACGGCAAACTTTCCGGCCGGCATAGTTGGCCCGCCTGGTTGGGCGCCTCTTTGCTCATCGGCCTGGGGCTGAGCGCCCTGGAACGCTTGCGCTGGGGGCGTTGGCCCCTTTGGGCGGCGGCTCTGGCGCTGGTTTGGCTCCCCGCGCGGGCCGACCTGAAACCGAGTTACGATAGCCGCCTGCGCGAGGCCTTTGCCTACATCCGCGCCAACGCCCAACCGGGCGATGCGCTCATCTTGCGGGATGGCTCGCTCTTTACCGCGGCGGGCTACTATCAGGCGGGGCTGCCTTGGGTGGGCCTGCCCAACGTGAAACTCATTGACGTGCACCACGTCCTCACCGTGGAAGAGACCTTGAATACGCTAGAGGAATTCCTCAACGCCACTCGGGCGGAGAGGCTATGGGTCATCTCTTGGCAGGCGTATGTGATGGATCGCACCGACGTGGGGTTGGGCGTGCTGGAATACCTCGGTTCCTCCCAATCCATCGAGGATTCCTTCGGCGATGTGAAACTCGCGCTCTATCGCCTGCGAGATTCGCCCCAGGCCCTGCGCGCTCGGCTGGGGCAGGGCACCCCGCGCCTCATCGCCCCCGGCGGCCCGGCCTTTCTGGGGGGCTACATCAACAACCGAGGCCCCATCCATCCGCGCACCAAGATTATACTGCACACCTGGTGGGTGCGCGCCGAGCCGACCATCCCCGACCTGCGGGTGAGTTTTCGCATCTATGACGCGGAGGGGCGCTTTTACACGCAGACGGACCTATCCCCCGGCGGGTGGCTCTATGGCTTGGACGAATGGCCGGCCGATATGCCCATCTTCACGCGGGCAGTGCTCCGGGTGCCGGAGGACCTCCCGGTGGGCGAGTATGCCGTGGGGATGGTCGTCTATAATGCCTCGAACACCTTCCCTCCGGTGTTCGTATGCCTGGCGCCCTTTGCGGTAAAGCCGCGATAACTCGGGCGAAAATGGACGGCGCGCCCCTTTGCCCCTATAATGCAAAGGCCCTTTGGGGCAAGATCTTGCGGGGGCGGTGATGGAGACGTATCGGGTTTCGCTCGAGGTCTTTGAAGGGCCGCTGGACCTCCTCTTGCGCCTCATCGAGCAGGAGCGGCTGGATATTACGCTCATCTCGCTTGCGCTCGTAACGGATCAATATCTGGCCTACATCGCGCAACTCCAGGAGGCCTCTGCCGCGAACCTGGCGGATTTCCTCGCCATCGCCGCGCGGCTTCTCGTGATCAAATCGCGCGTGCTCCTGCCTCGCCCTGAACAGCCCGAAGAGGAAAAGGAACCCGACCTGGGCGAGGAATTGGTAGACCGCCTGCGCGAGTACAAGCGCTACAAGGCGGCCGCCTCGGCCCTGCGCGCCCTGGAGGAGGCCGAGCACCGCACCTACCCACGGGTGGCCCCGCCGCCCAAGGCGGAACCCAAACTCCAACCGGGCGAGGCCTCCAGCGCTGACCTCTGGGAGGCGATGAAAAGGGTCTTGGCGGCGCATCCGCCGGTGGCGGTGGTGGATCGGGTGGTTTCGCCCATCGCCGTGAGCCTGAGCGAGTGCATCCAGCGCGTCCTCGAAAGGCTGGTGCGCGTGCGGCGCACGCGTTTCAGCGCGTTGATGCGCCAAGCGCGCTCGCGCCTGGAGGTGATTGTAACGTTTATCGCCATTTTGGAACTGGCCAAGCAGCAGCGCGTCTCTGTGATGCAGGAACGCCTCTTTGGGGAAATCTATATCGCGTTGCGCCAGCCGCCGGCGAGTGCCGCCCCGAACGCCGAACTCGCCCCTGTGGATGTATAAGTCTCTCACCCCTTATGCCGAAAGGAGGACGATGCGCAACCTGATGATCACCGGCGGGGCCGGGTTTATCGGCTCCAACTTTGCCCGCTACATCTTGGAGCGGTATAACGATTACCGCGTGCTCGTCTATGACAAACTGACCTACGCCGGCAACCTGGATAACCTCAAAGACCTGATGCCTAACCCCCGTTTTGCCTTTGTCCAGGGGGATATCTGCGATGCCGCCAAGGTGCGCGAGGCGTTAGAGACGCACGAGATTGACACCATCGTCAACTTTGCCGCCGAAACGCATGTCGATCGCTCGCTGACCGACCCCGGCAGTTTCATTATGACGGACGTGTACGGCACTTATGTCCTCCTCGAGGCGGCGCGCACCCTGGGGTTGGAACGGTACCACCAGGTGAGCACCGATGAGGTGTATGGCCAGGTGTTGGAGGGCGCCGCCGTGGAGACGGACCCCATCCACACGCGCAGCCCCTACTCGGCGAGCAAGGCGGGCGGAGACCTTATGGTGCTCGCTTACTATGCGAGTTTTGGCCTGCCCGTAACCATCACGCGGGGGTCTAACAGCATCGGCCCGTACCAGTATCCTGAAAAGGTCGTGCCTCTCTTTATCACGAACGCCCTCGACGATCTGCCCTTGCCCATTTATGGAGACGGCCTGCAAATGCGCGACTACCAGTATGTGCTCGACCACTGCGAGGGAATTGACATCGTCCTCCATCGCGGGGTGCCGGGGGAGGTCTATAACCTCGGCACGGGTACCGAGACGCAAAACATCGTGATGGCGCGCAAACTCCTCGCCCTCCTCGGCAAGCCGGAAAGCCTCTTGCAATTTGTGAGGGACCGCCCTGGCCACGATCGGCGCTATGCCCTGAACATCGAAAAGATCAAGGCCCTTGGCTGGCGCCCGCGCCACTCCTTTGACGAGGCCTTGGAAAAGACCGTGCGCTGGTATGTGGAAAACGAGTGGTGGTGGCGGCCCATCAAATCGGGCGCGCGCTTTCAGGAGTATTACCGCGCGCATTACCACGGGCGGGAGGTGCGCCCATCTTCGGGGTGACGCCTTCCTGCGCGCCGCGCGGCAAGCGGCCTAGGGAGATGGGTCTCGTGCGGCGGGCGCTCTTGGCCGCGGCCCTACTCTGGCTGGCGAGCGGCTGCCAGATCATCGTGCGCCCCAGCGCCCACCCTGAGGAAGCGACCTCGCCTTCCCCTTGGCGCATCGCCGCCTCCTGGGGGGCCAAGCCTCTCGTGGAAAGGCTCTTGCAGGCCTATCGCGCCCAAGGGCGCTGGGCTAATGCCGAGGTAATCCCCTGTATAGACCGCCGCGCCGAAGAGATGGTCGCCTCCGGCGAGGCCGAGATGGCCTTTATCATCCGCCCCGCCGCCCCGATGCCGGAGCGCGCGGGCGCCTCGGAATCGGAGGTGCGCGAAGTGGCCCTGGCGCGCGGCGGCCTGGCCCTCGTCGTACACCCCTCGATGCCCCTTGCGCAGATCGCCCCGGAGGACCTGGCCGCGCTCTATGAGGGGTTCGTGGTGGATTGGGCCGCCCTCGGCGGCCCGCAGGGCGCGCCTGAAATCATCAGCCGGCCGGAGGGCGACGTGGCGCGCGAGGTTTTCGAAAAGGCCGTGATGCCAGGGCGCGCCCTCACCTCCGCCGCGCTCCTCTTGCCGCACGACGAGGCCGTGCTCGACTATGTGTCCAAGCACCCCTTGGCCATCGGCTACGTCTCGAGCGCCTTGGTGGATGAGCGGGTCAAGGTCATCTCGCTCGGCGGCCTTTTGCCCAGCGTCCGCACCCTCGCGCAGGGGCGCTATCCCCTCACCTTCACCCTCGCGCTCCTCACCCGCGCGGAGGCCCCCGCCGAGGCGGTGCGGTTCGCCTCCTTTGTGCGCGGGGGGCAGGCTCGGCGCCTCATCGCCGAACGGTATGCGCCGGCGCGCTAGGCGCACCTAGCGCGGCAGGTTGCGCAGCCAGGGGTTGTGGAGGCGCTCGTGGCCGATGGTCGTGGCCGGCCCATGGCCGGGGTAGACGGTCGTGTCATCGGGCAAGGCCAGGAGGCGGTGGGTGATGCTCTCGAGGAGGACCTGATAACTCCCACCGGGGAGGTCGGTGCGCCCCACGCCCTCGCAAAAGAGGGCATCTCCGCTAAAGACGGCCTTCTCACGGGCCAGGTAAAAGGAGGCGCTCCCCGGCGAGTGCCCCGGCGTGTGCAAAACCTGGATGTTCACCTCGCCCACGGAGAGGGCATCCCCATCGGCAAGGAGACGATCTACGCGCAGACTGGACGAGGCCGCAGGGCCAAAGGCGCGCAGGGCCGCCGGCGGGTGGTGCAGAAGGGGAGCATCCTCCGCGTGGATGGCCACACGCGCGCCCGTAGTGCGCTGGACGGCGTGCGCCGCGAGGACGTGGTCAAAATGAAAGTGCGTCAGGAGAATCCATACGACCTCTAGGCCGAGTTCGCGCACGGCCAGGAGGATATCCACACTGTCATCGCCGGGGTCTATGATGGCCGCCTGGTGCGTGCGCTCACAGCCCAGGAGGTAGCAGTTCGTCTCGAGTGGCCCCACTACGAGCGTCTTCAAAATCATCGCCTTGCTCCCACAATCCCTTCACATCAACGGGCGTTCTTTGCCGATAATACAAGGGCGCCCAAGGCGCGTCAAACATGCCTTGACAGGAGGCCCCCTTTGCGCCATCCTTGTGCCCACGATGCCCTGAGGAGGAAGGACGGACTATGCGCCTATCCCATCTCTTTGGCCATACCCTTCGCGAAGCGCCCAGCGATGCCGAGATGCCCAGCCATCAACTCGCCCTGCGGGCGGCTCTCGTTCGGCCCCTATCGCAGGGCATTTACGCCTACTTGCCTTTGGGGTGGCGGGTTATCCAGCGCATCGCCCGCATTATGCGCCAAGAGATGGAGGCCATCGGCGCGCAGGAACTCTCGATGCCGCTCGTTCAGCCCGCCTCTTTGTGGCAAGCCACGGGGCGCTATCAGGCGCCCTCACCCGGCCCGGCGCTCCTGCGCTTTCGAGATCGCAACGAGCGCGAAATGGTGCTCGCGATGACCCACGAAGAGGCCCTGGCCGACCTGGCCCGCCAAGAGATTCGCTCTTACCGGCAACTGCCGCAACTCGTTTATCACATCCAAACCAAATACCGCGATGAGCCGCGCCCACGGGGGGGCCTCATCCGCACGCGCGAATTCCTGATGAAAGACGCCTACTCGCTCGATGCCGACCAGGCCGGCTTGGACGCGGCCTACGACCGCGTGTACGCCGCTTATTTGCGCATCTTTCAACGGTGTGGGCTAGAGGTGCTCGCCGTGGAGGCCGCCACGGGGATGATGGGCGGTGCGGCCTCGCACGAGTTTATGGTTCTGCACCCTCAGGGGGAGGATTCCCTCCTGTTCTGCCAGGCGTGTGGGTTGGCGGCCAACGAAGAGGTGGCCCGTTTGGATAAAGGCATGCTGGATGGCCCGCCCGCCGGCCCCATCCAGCGCGTGGCCACACCGGGGGCCACCACCATCGCCGCCTTGGCCGAGATGCTGGGCATCTCCCCTCGGCAGACGTTCAAGGCCGTCTTTTATCGCTCCTCCGAGGGGGAAATCATCTTTGCGGTGATCCGCGGCGACCTGGAGGTGAACGAGGCGAAACTCTCAGCGGCCCTGGGCGGTGTGGATTTGGCCCCCGCCTCCGCCGAAGACCTGCGTGCCGCCGGCCTGGTGGCCGGCTATGCCTCGCCGATGGACGTGCCGGCCCTGCGGGCGCAGGGCAAGCGCATCCGCGTGGTGGGAGATGATTCCCTCATCAGCCCGGCGGGGTTCGCGGCGGGGGCAAACGAAGAGGGGTACCACTATATCAACGTGAACTATCCCCGAGATTTCGCGGTGGATCTCCTCACCGATATCGCCCTGGCCCGCGAGGGCGACCCTTGCCCGCGCTGCGGCGGCGCCTTAGCGCTCCAACGGGCCATCGAGGTGGGGCACGTGTTCAAACTGGGCACGCGTTATAGCGAGGCCCTAGGGGCCACCTATCTGGATGCCGAAGGTCAGGCGCGGCCCATCGTCCTTGGCTCTTACGGCATCGGGCTGGGGCGTTTGCTGGCCTGCATCATCGAACAGCACCACGATGCCCAAGGGATCATCTGGCCGCCCAGCGTGGCCCCCTTCGATGTGCACCTCATCCTCTTGGGTCAGCCGGGCACGGAGGTCGCCGCGGCCGCCGACGGCCTGTACGAATGGCTGAAGGAACGCGGGTTTGAGGTGCTGTATGACGATCGCAACGAGCGCGCCGGCGTCAAGTTCAACGACGCCGATCTCATCGGCATCCCTGTGCGGCTGACGGTGAGCGACCGCACCATCGCGCAGGGCGGGGTGGAGATGAAACTGCGCTGGGAGGCCGAGCGCCGCCTGGTGCCCGAGGCCCAAATCAGCGAGGCCGTCTCTCAAGCCCTCGCCGCGTGGAAGGCCCCCGCGAAGAACCCTCCCTGCTAAAGGGCCTTTTTCTCCGAGGCGGCCTTGGCGAACGCGGCGCGGTTGCGCGCCCGCGCCTCCTCATCGGTGGGGCGATAGCGCCCAAGCACCTCCTCGGCAAAGGCGGTGTAACGCCCCTCCAAGATAGCCTTCCTGGCCTGGCGCATCAACTCTTGGAGGAAATGGATGTTGTGCAGCGTGTTCAGGCGCGCGCCGAGCATCTCTTTGGCGATGATGAGGTGCCGCAAATAGGCCCGCGAGAAGTTCCGGCAGGTGTAGCACGTGCACCCCTCTTGGATGGGGCGCGGATCCTCGCGGTAGGCGGCGTTACGCAAGTTGAGCCGCCCCTCCGGGGTGAACACGGCCCCGTTGCGCCCCAACCGCGTAGGGAGCACACAATCAAAGAGGTCCACGCCCCGCGCGACGCAGGTGATGAGATCCTCCGGCGAGCCGACGCCCATCAGATAGCGCGGTTTATGGGCCGGCAGAAGGGGCATCAACCCTTCCAGCGTGCGGAGCATCTCTTCCTTCGTCTCGCCCACGCTCAACCCGCCGATGCCGTAGCCGTCAAAACCCATCCCCGTGAGGACGCGCGCGCTTTCGGCGCGCAAATCAGCAAAGATGCCCCCCTGCACGATGCCGAAAAGCGCCTGGCTGGGCCGGGAATGCGCCTTGAGGCAGCGTTCTGCCCACAGGTGCGTGCGCCGCAGGGCCTGGCGGTTATAGTCATAGTCGAGCGGGTTGGGGCACTCGTCGAGCACCATAGCGATATCGGAGCCGAGGAGTTCCTGAATTTCGATAACCTTCTCCGGGGTAAAGCGGTGCTCCGAGCCATCAATATGCGAGCGGAAGGTCACGCCGTCGTCATCCACCTTGCGGAGGGTCTCAAGGCTGAACACCTGAAAGCCCCCGCTATCCGTCAAGATGGGGCGCGGCCACGCCATAAAGCGGTGCAATCCCCCTAGGCGGGCAATGACCTCCGCGCCAGGGCGCAAATAGAGGTGATAGGTATTGCCCAAAATCATAGGCACGCCCAGTTCCTCCAGTTCGCGCGGCGAGAGCGCCTTGACGGTGGCCTGCGTGCCCACGGGGCAAAAGGCCGGTGTGGGCACCTCGCCGTGAGGGGTATGGATGACCCCCGCCCGCGCCCAGGTGGAGCGATCGGCGGCGATGAGATCGAACGAAAAAGGCGCTGGCGACGGATGGGAAAGATGCTCAGGCGTCATACGCAATCCCTATTTTGGAGATTGAAAAAGGCCGGCTAGGGCCAATGCCTACCCGGCCTTGGTGGTGCGGCATTGGGTCAGTGGCTATGCCCACAACCCGCGCACGAACTGGCCCCGCAGCCGGCGCAGCCACCGCCGCCGGCGATGGAGCGCGCTTCGCCGTCGCTCCCCTTGGAAAAACTCGCAAAGGTCGAAAGCACGCGCCGCGTATCTTCGCCGTGGCAAGTGGGGCACTCGGCTGGCGCATCGGCCTGGGCCATAGGGCGCAGTTTGGTGAACTTGATTTCGCAATGCGGGCAGTAATATTCATAAAGCGGCATATCAGCACCTCGCCTCGAGAGGTCGAGGATATTGTAAAGCGAGAGGGGCGACGCGTCAAACGCCTCGCCTCTCGCGTTGGCAGGTTCTATCCAGTGGGTTACAATGGCCTTGGCTGAAAACCGCGCTTTGGAGGAGAGATGGAACCGAATGTGGAGGGGACCATCCTCGTCGTAGAGGATGAGCCGTCGCTCCTGGCTGCGCTCGAGTACACCCTCAAGCGCCAAGGATATCGCGTCATAACGGCCTCGGATGGCCTCACAGCCCTAGAACGGGCACGCCAGGAGCGGCCCGATGTTATCGTGCTCGATGTAATGCTCCCCAAGATGGATGGGTTCGACGTGTGCCGCGCGGTGCGCAGAGAGATGAACGTCCCCATTTTGATGCTCACGGCCCGCGATGAGGAGATTGACAAGATCGTGGGGCTGGAGGTGGGCGCCGACGACTATATGACCAAGCCCTTTTCGATGCGCGAACTTTTAGCGCGCCTCAAGGCCCTTTTGCGGCGCGTGCGTATGATCCGCGAGGAGGCAGCCGCCCAAACGACAGATGCCGAACGGCTGGTGTTTGGCGATCTCGTGATTGACCTTTCGCGCGGCGAGGTCACACGAGCGGGCCAGCGTTTGGTGCTCAAGCCCAAAGAGTATGAATTGCTCGTCTTCTTAGCCCGCCATAGGGGGCGCGCCCTTTCTCGCGACCTCATTTTGGAGCGGGTTTGGGGCTGGGATTTCGCCGGCGGCACCCGCACGGTGGACGTACACATCCGTTGGTTGCGCCAAAAGGTCGAACGCGACCCCGCAAACCCGGTGCGCATCGTCACGGTGAGGGGCATCGGCTATCGTTTTGAGGGATAAGGATATGTTTCACACCATCCGCTGGCGTATTGCCATCCCGTATATCCTGCTCATCGTGATATTGATGGCCGCGCTGGCCGTGCTCGGAGCGCGCTTTGTGCGCCGCGTATACGTGATGGATCTCGAGAGGCAACTTGTGGCCGAGGCCCACTTGGCGAGCGATGCTTTGAGGGCGCCCCTCACCCAAGGGGCCTCGGCTGAGGCGCTCGATGAGATAGCCCATCGGTGGGCGCGCTTGCTTGAGGCGCGGGTTACCCTCATCGCCTCGGATGGCACCGTATTGGGAGATTCGCATGAGAATCGGGCCCAGATGGAAAATCACCTGAACCGCCCCGAAGTGCAACAGGCCCTTGCGGAAGGGCAGGGTTTGAGTACGCGCTTTAGCGCGACCTTGGGTTACGAAATGATGTATCTGGCCGTGCCCGTGGAGATCGAAGGCCAGACGGTGGCTATCGTGCGCATCGCGCGGCCCTTGCGCCAGGTGGAAATCCATACGGCCCGCTTGGGTATGAACGTCATCTGGGTTACGTTGATCGGCTCGGTGCTGGCCGCGATTTTGGCGGTCCTCATCGCCGAGCGGACTGTGCGCCCCATACGCCGCTTGACGCACGAGGCGGTGCGCATTGCGGAGGGTGAGTTCGTGGCTCCCACCATCCCCACCGTGCGCGATGAGATCGGCCAACTGGGGCACGCCATCTCTCGCATGGCAAACCGCCTTCAAGAACGGATCGAAGCCGTAAACCGAGAGAAGCGCCTGCTGGCTATGATCCTCTCGCATATGGCGGATGGCGTGATGATCACCGATGGGGATGGGAAGATACAACTCATAAATCCCGCCGCGGAGAGGTTGTTCAATACGAGCGCCGCTCAGGCCGTAGGGAGGTCGTTTGCACAAGTTGTGCGCCACTATGAGTTGATAGACCTTTGGCAACAGGCGATGCGAGAAGGGGAAGAGATCGAGGGCGTTTTCGAGATTCTCCGGCAGGGCCTTTTCGTGCGGGCCATCGTAACCCCGCTCCAAGAGGAGGCTATGGAAGGTGCTTTGAGCATCTTTCAAGATCTAACGCGCGTCCGCCATTTGGAGACGGTGCGGCGCGATTTTATCAGCAATATCTCTCATGAATTGCGTACGCCACTGGCCTCGCTCAAGGCCTTGGTCGAGACCCTGCGGGACGGGGCCTTTGAGGACCCTCAGGCGGCCCAGCAGTTCTTGCAGCGTATGGAGACCGAGGTAGAGGCGATGGTGCAAATGGTGCAGGAACTGCTCGACTTGGCGCGAGTCGAATCTGGCCAGGCCCCGCTCCATATCGCCCCTGTGTCTGTCGAGGCCCTCGTTACCCAAGCCGTGGAGAGGATGCGCCTCCAGGCTTTGCGTGCCGGGTTGCGGTTAGACGTCGTGTTGCCCCAAGGGTTGCCCAACGTCTTGGCCGATGAGGAACGCATCCATCAGGTGTTGATGAACCTTTTGCATAACGCCATCAAATTTACGCCCTCCGGCGGGCAGGTGGAGGTTTCAGCAAGGGCCGAGGGGGAAGAGGTCATCCTTTCGGTGCGAGATACGGGGGTAGGCATCTCCCCTCGGGATTTGCCGCGCATCTTTGAGCGATTTTACAGGGCCGATCGGGCGCGTTCTGGGGGCGGCACGGGGTTGGGCTTGGCGATCGCCAAGCATATTGTGCAGAGCCATGGGGGGCGCATTTGGGCAGAAAGCGTCGAAGGCCAAGGGAGCGTCTTTTCTTTCTCCTTGCCCATTTTCAAAGGATAACCGAATGTTAACGAGGTGTTAACCTCGCGTTGAACGGCTGTTAAAGGGCGCATGGTAAGATGGCCTCTGGATAAAAAAGGAGGGAAACACCATGCGCAAAATATTGTTTGTTCTCGTCTTAGCGGCGCTGCTCGTTTCGGCCTGCAGCACCGCCCAACCCACGGCGGCACCTACCCAGGTTCCCGCTCAAGCGCCCACCAGCGCGCCAGCGCCGACTGTTGCCCCCACGCAGGCTGCGGCCCCGCAACCGACTATGGCCCCAAAGCCTGCCACTTCGGGAGTAACGCTCCCTGAGGTGAACCCCCTCGAAGTCCAAGGCCCCATCGTAAGCGCGGGGAGTTCCACGGTGTATCCGCTTTCGGAAGCCATCGCCGAGATGTTCAAGGATGAGGGCTACACCGGGAACATCACCATTGACAGTGTCGGCTCGGGGGCAGGGTTCGAACGCTTTTGCAAAGCGGGCGAGACGGATATTTCCAACGCGAGCCGTCCCATCAAACAGAGCGAAGTGGAATCCTGCCAGGCCATCGGCCGAGAGCCTATCGCCTTTCGCGTGGGCACCGATGCCCTAGCCGTTGTCATCAGCAAAGAGAATACGTTCCTCACCAACGTAACCAAAGAGCAGTTGGCCAAGATCTTTTCAAAGGATTCGGTCAAGTGGTCCGACGTGGACCCCTCGTGGCCCAATCGGGATATCCTGCGCTTTAGCCCGGGCACCGATAGCGGCACGTTCGACTACTTTGTCGAAGAGGTTTTGGGCAAAAAGCAAGAACTGCTCCTCGAAGCGGCCAACCTCCAGCTCAGCGAAGATGATAACGTCCTCGTGCAAGGCGTGCTGGGCAGCCCCTATGCCATCGGTTACTTTGGCTACGCCTACTATCACGAGAACGCGGGCAAACTCCGTGCGCTCTCCATCGAGGGAGTTGCCCCGAGCAAAGAGACGGTGGATAACGGGACCTATCCCTTGGCGCGGCCCCTGTTCATCTACTCCACCGCCAAAATTATGCAGGAAAAGCCTCAGGTGGCCGCGTTCATCAACTACTACCTGACCCACGTGAACGAGGTCATCGGGAAGGTGGGCTACTTCCCAGCGAGCGAAGAGGCCCTCAATGCCTCCAAAAAGGCTTGGCTTGAGGCGATGGGGCAGTAGCCTGCCCAAACTTGGGAATGACAGGGAGGGCGAATCGGCCCTCCCTGTTGCCCACCCATAAGGAGATATGGCGATGAACACGCGCTATGCACTCATAAGGGGGCAAAGACCTTCGTCCTCAGCACAGGCTGCCCTGCAACGAAAGCCCCGATGGCACGAGATGGCCATCCAGGGGTTCCTCTTCTTTTGTGGGGCGCTTTCTATTTTGACGACGGCCGGGATTGTGCTCATCCTGGGTAGGGAATCCTGGCTCTTTTTCAGAAGCCCTGAGGTCAGCCTGCGAGAATTCTTGGGTACGACCAAATGGCAGCCAAGTATTGGTCAATTTGGCATCTGGCCGCTGGTCAATGCCACGATGATGACGACGTTTTTCGCCCTCCTCGTTGCCCTCCCGTTAGGGCTATGTACGGCGATCTATCTTAGCGAGTATGCCTCCGAACGGGTGCGTTCCTCACTCAAGCCCGTGCTCGAGTTGCTTGCGGGCATTCCCACGGTCGTTTACGGGTATTTCGCCCTCACCTTTGTGACGCCGCTTTTGCGCGGTATTTTGGGCCGAGACGTTGTGGAGATTTATAACACGGCGTCAGCGGGCATCGTCATCGGCATTTTGATCCTCCCGCTCATTACCTCGATGGCCGAAGATGCGCTCAACGCCGTGCCCCGCTCTCTCCGCGAGGCCTCGTACGCATTGGGGGCTACCCGCCTTGAGACGGCGGCGACCATCGTGCTCCCCGCGGCGACCTCGGGCGTTGCAGCGGCGATCATCTTGGCCATTTCGCGCGCCGTTGGCGAGACGATGATCGTCGCCATTGCCGCTGGCGCTGGCCCCGCTTTTACGTTCAACCCGTTCAAGGCCGCCGAAACGATGACCGGCCACATCGTGCGCATTAGCGGAGGGGACCTGAGTTATGATTCGATGGATTACAACAGCCTTTTCGCCATCGGCCTCGTGCTCTTTCTCATCACGTTCGCGTTGAACATCGTCAGCCGATGGTTCGTACAGCGCTTTCGGGAGGTGTACGAATGAACACCCTTTCGGCACCCTCAGCGCCCACCGTCCGTTACCTGCCAGAAGGCGATTCCTTTCGCAGCCATATGGCCGCCCGCCACAAGAAGGGTACGCTTTGGCTGACGATCTTTCAGGCGGCGACGTTGGTCAGCATCCTCGCTTTGACGGCGCTATTATATAACATCATCAACCAATCTTTCGGTTGGGTTGCGGTTCGGAACCAAGTCGAGCCGGAGGCGCTTGCCATAGAGGGCACGCCCCTCGAGGAACTCTCTAAAGAGCAGTTGATCACCATTCTGGAGGCCTATATCTCCAAAGGGGTGATGCGGCGCTTGGAAAGCGAAAAGCCCTTCTCGGTGCGCAGCCGTGAAGACGTCTATCAACTCGTCGAAGAGCGCGTCATCAACCCGGAAATCCTCCGTAGTTGGCCTCTGGCCGATTCCCTTTTGCGGCGCTCGGCTATTCATCAAGAAGTCGTGGAAACATTCCCAGGCGCTAGGCTCCAATTCCGCGCCTGGATCAACCCCCAATTCTTGCGCGCCCCCCAATCCGCCAACCCTGCCAAGGCCGGGGTGCGCACGGCGATGCTTGGTTCCCTCTGGATCGTAGGGCTGACCATCCTCGTGGCCTTTCCGGTGGGCGTAGGGGCGGCCATCTATCTCGAAGAATATGCGGCGGATAATCCCCTGAATCGCCTCATCCAGACGAACATCAACAATCTGGCAGGGGTGCCTTCGATTATCTATGGTATGTTGGGGTTAGCGATCTTTGTGCGGGGGTTGGAACCCGTCACGAGCGGCGCGATCTTTGGGTTGAGTGACCCCACCACCGCCAACGGCCGCACCGTTATTTCGGCCTCGTTGACGCTGGCTCTCCTCATCCTCCCGCTCATCATCATCAATGCCCAAGAGGCCATCCGCGCTGTGCCGCGCTCACTGCGCGAGGCAAGTTATGCCGTGGGGGCTACCCACTGGCAGACGATCTGGCACCACGTGTTGCCCAGCGCGTTGCCGGGCATCCTCACGGGCACGATTTTCGCTATGTCTCGCGCGATGGGCGAAACCGCCCCTCTCGTGGTGGTAGGGGCCTCGACGTTCATCGCCCATGACCCCACGGGGCCGTTTTCCAAATTCACTAGTTTGCCAATACAAATCTACCAATGGACGGCACGCCCTCAAGACCTTTTCCGCAACCTTGCAGCAGCCGCGATCATCGTGCTACTCGTCTTGCTTTTAGCGTTCAACGCCGTGGCCATCATCCTGCGCAACCGTTATCGCAGCAAAAGGAGGGAAGGATGACCGCAATCCATGTGCTCACCGCAACAGCGAGGCTCGCTCCTGTCCAAGCGCTCGCTGCCGCGCGGTGTGAGAGCGACTGCGCCCTGGAGGCGCGTCAACTCAGCGTGTATTATGGCGCGTTTCGCGCAGTAAAAGACGTATCGCTCAAAATCCAGCGCCAAAAGATCACTGCCCTCATCGGCCCTTCGGGTTGCGGCAAGAGCACTTTTTTGCGCGCCCTGAACCGTATGAACGATCTCATCCCCGGTAGCCGAACCGAGGGAGAGGTCATTTTTGAGGGGTGCAACATCTATGCGCCGGGCGTGGATCCCGTGGAAGTGCGGCGGCGGATCGGGATGGTGTTTCAAAAACCCAATCCCTTCCCCAAAAGCGTCTATGACAACATCGCTTGGGCAGCGCGTATCAACGGCTTCCGAGGGAATATGGATGACCTCGTAGAACAGTCGCTAAGGCAGGCCGCCTTGTGGGACGAGGTGAAAGACAAACTCCGCCAGAGCGCCTTGGCGCTTTCCGGCGGCCAACAACAGCGCCTATGCATCGCCCGTGCCATTGCGATTAGGCCGGAGATCATTTTGATGGACGAGCCGGCCTCCGCCTTGGACCCCATCGCCACGCTCAAAATCGAGGACCTGATGCACGAGTTGGTGAAAAACTATACCATCATCATCGTCACGCATAATATGCAGCAGGCGGCGCGCGTTTCCGACTATACGGCCTTTTTGATGATGGATGAGGATCGGGCGGGCTATCTCGTGGAGTATGGGCCGACCGACGAAGTCTTTACCAACCCCAAAGACCGGCGAACAGAAGAGTACATCACGGGGAGGTTTGGATAAGTCGCCGCCCCCATTTTGTGCCCCGTTGCCCTTGTGGTATAGTATTTAACAATCTCGAAAGGCGATGACGGAGACGAGTAGGCTGCTGGGCCAGCGGCCAGAGAGCCTGGGCAAGGTGCGAGCCAGGTCCGCGCCCTCAGTCGAAAATCCCTCCCGAGCCGGCAACCCAACGGCATAAGCGCCTAGTAGGCTTGCCCGGGTTCGCCCCCCGTTAGCGGGGCGCGCTGATCGGGCCTCCGAATGGCCCCGTCAGCGAACGAGTGGGCGCCTTCCGGCGCCAACTGGGGTGGTACCGCGGGAGCCGAAACGCAATGGCCCTCGTCCCGAGTGGGCGAGGGCTTTTTGTATGCCTTGCTGTGAGGAGGAACCGATGCCCTTTCAACCTGTACCGACCAAAGTGGATTTCATCGCCCAAGAGCATGAGGTGCTGCGCTTTTGGAAGGAATCCAACGCCTTTGAGAAGATGCGCGCCCTGCACAAGGGCCAGCCGCGCTGGTCGTTCATTGATGGCCCCATCACGGCGAACAACCCGATGGGCGTGCACCACGGCTGGGGGCGCACCTACAAAGACCTCTTTCAGCGCTTTTGGACGATGCGCGGCCGCGAATTGCGCTACCAAAACGGCTTTGACTGCCAGGGCCTGTGGGTCGAGGTGGAGGTAGAAAAGGCCCTGGGGTTCCGCTCCAAGCGGGATATCGAAACCTACGGCGTTGCGCCGTTCGTCCTGCGCTGCAAAGAGCGCGTGTTGCGCTGCGCCGCCATTCAGACGGAGCAATCCATCCGCCTCGGCTATTGGATGGAGTGGAACGACCCCGATCACCTGCGCTGGTTGGCCGATAAACTCGTGGAGGATCCCTCGCAGGTCATCACGGTGCAGGGGCCGTTTGGCCCGATCACCGATACGGTCGAACAGATCGTAGGGCGATTGGGCCTGCCCGAGTTGGGCGGTAGTTACTTTACGTTCTCCAACGAGAACAACTATATGATCTGGACGTTCCTCAAAAAGTGTTGGCAGAACGGCTGGCTCTACCGTGGGGCCGATGTGATGCCCTGGTGCCCGCGCTGCGCCACGGGCATCAGCCAGCATGAGATCGTGACCGATGGCTACCAAGAGTTGACGCACCCCGCCGTGACGTTGCGCTTCCCCCTGCGCAATCGGCCGGGCGAATCGCTCTTGGTGTGGACGACCACCCCCTGGACCTTGACCTCCAACGTGGCCGCCGCCGTCGGGCCGGACCTTACCTACGTGAAGGTCAAAAACGGCAACGAGGTGCTCTACCTCTCCAAGGGGACGCTCCATATGCTGCGCGGCGAGTACACCATCCTCGAGGAACTTGCCGGCGCCCAGATGGTGGGCTGGACGTACGACGGCCCCTTTGACTACTTGGAGGCAGCGCAAACCCCAGGCGGGCTGACGGAACTGCGCGACTTGGTGCAGGGCGTTGCCCAAAGCGCTGCGCAGGCCCATCGCATCATCGCCTGGGAGGCCGTGGGCGAGGAAGAGGGCACGGGCATCGTGCACATCGCGCCGGGCTGCGGCGCTGAGGACTTTCAACTGGGCAAAGAGCATCACCTGCCGCTCGTGGCCCCGCTGGATGACGAGGGCTATTTCGTCGAGGGGTTTGGCTGGCTGACGGGCAAGCACGTCTCCGAGGTGGCGCCGGAAATCTTTGAGGACCTGCGCCGGCGCGGCCTCCTGTATCATGTGCGCGATTACACCCACCGCTACCCCGTCTGCTGGCGCTGCAAGACGGAACTCGTCTTCCGCCTGGTGGACGAGTGGTTCATCCGTATGGATGAACTGCGTTACAAGATTATGGACGTAACGCGGCAGATCAAGTGGATTCCCGCTTTTGGGCTGGAGCGCGAGTTAGATTGGCTGCGCAATATGCACGATTGGATGATCTCCAAAAAGCGCTACTGGGGCCTGGCCCTGCCCATTTGGGAATGCACCGCGTGCCACCATTTCGAGGTCATCGGCGATGAGGTGGAACTCGCCCAGCGCGCCGTGGCGGGCTTGGACGTGCTCGATCGGCACACCCCCCACCGGCCCTATGTGGATGCCATCGAGATCGAGTGCCCCCAGTGCGGGGCGCGTATGCGCCGCGTGCCCGATGTGGGCAACCCCTGGCTCGATGCGGGGATCGTCCCCTTTAGCACGCTCCAATATCGCACCAACCGCGAGTATTGGCGGCAGTGGTACCCGGCCCACTGGATCAGCGAATCGTTTCCGGGGCAATTCCGCAACTGGTTTTACAGCCTGCTCGCTATGGCCACCGTCTTGGAGGGGACGCCGCCCTTCCTCGAGAACTTTTCTTACGCCACGCTCCTGGCCGAAGATGGCTCGCCGATGCACAAATCCTCGGGGAATATGATCGAGTTCAACGAGGCGGCCGACCGTATGGGCGTGGATGTGATGCGTTGGCTCTATGCCCTCCAAAAACCGGAGAATAACCTCCTCTTCGGTTACAACCGCGCCGATGAGGTGCGCCGGCAGTTCCTCATCCCCTTGTGGAATGTGTACAACTTTTTCGTGAGTTACGCGCGGTTGGATGGCTGGGAACCCTCGGCGGAGGGGTTCGACCCGGCCAACCCGGAGGGTGCCGCGCCCGCGAGCGACCATTTGATGGATCGCTGGATCATCGCGCGGGTGAACGCGGTAACTGGCCGCGTGACCGCCTGCTTGGAGGAATCGGACCCGGCCGGTGCGAGCCAAGCGCTCCAGGAACTGCTCGATGACCTCACCGACTGGTATGTGCGGCGCAACCGCCGCCGCTTTTGGAAGAGCGAGCGCGACGAGGATAAGCGCACGGCCTATGCCACGCTTTACTACGTCCTCGTGCGGATGATCCGGCTCCTCGCGCCGTTCACGCCGTTCATCACCGAGGTGATGTATCAGAATCTCGTCCGCGCCGTTCAGCCGAGGGCTTACGAGAGCGTGCACCATACGGATTGGCCCGTGGCAGAGATGGATCGCGTGGATGAGGCCATCTTGGGGCAAATGGCCTTGGCGCGGCGCATCGCCAGCCTGGGCCTGGGGGCGCGCAACAGCGTGAACATCAAGGTGCGCCAGCCGCTCGCCAAGGCCCTAGTCTATGTCGAAAATGCGCGCGGGGACCTTTCGCCCGAACTCTTGGAGATCGTGCGCGACGAACTGAACGTCAAGGCCATCGAGTTCGTCGAGGAGGAGGGACGGCTCGTAACCTATCGGTTGGCGGGCGAGGGGCGCCTCCTTGGGCCGCGTTTGGGGCGGCTCTACCCGCAGGTGCGGGCGGCGCTAGCCGCGCTGGACCCCGGCCCCGCCGTGCGCACCCTGCGTGCGGGCCAGAGTTTGACGCTCCACGTGGCCGGGGAGACGGTGGAACTCGCCCCGGAAGAGGTCATCATCCACGCCGAGCCGGCCAGCGGGCTGGCGCTCGCCTCGGATCGCGGCATCACCGTGGCGATTGACGCGACCCTTACCAAGGAGTTGATCGCCGAGGGCCTGGTGCGAGACCTGGTGCGCCACGTGCAGACCCTGCGCAAAGAGGCCGATTACGCCCTCGATGACCGCATCACCGTGGGGGCCTTTGGGTTGGATGAAAAGGTCCGCGCGGCGCTCGAACGGTTTGGTGATTACTTCCGCCAAGAGACGCTCTGCTCCACCCTCCTCACCGAGGATGACGGCGCCCCTTGGGATGCCGAGACCGAGGCCAACCTCGGCGGCGCCAAGGCGCGGCTCGCCGTGAGGCGATGAGATGCCCCAAGGGGGGATGGGCCGTTTGACGGCTCGTCCCCCCTCGTGCTAGACTTGGCCCGCCTGTAAGCCACGTTTGGAGGCGTTCTTTTTATGCTCAGAGCCAATCGCAATGATCCTTGCCCCTGCGGGAGCGGCAAGAAATACAAGAATTGTTGTATGCGCCAAGATCAAATCGCCGCCTCGCGGGAGGCCAACCTGACGGTGGCCGAAGCGGCGCTCCTCACCGCGCTGTACCGCTATGCCCAAGGGCCGCAATTCCAAAATGATCTGGTTCAGGCCTTTGAGGTGTATTGGGGCGGGCGGTATGACTTTCGGGCAGTAACCGATGAGGACGCCGAAGATATGCGGCGTACCATCGAATGGTTCCTCCACGACGCCCACGTGGGA
The DNA here is from genome assembly GCA_019873625.1 of Chloroflexota bacterium. GTDB lineage: Bacteria > Chloroflexota > Anaerolineae > UBA1429 > UBA1429 > JAIOAW01. The sequence goes on along the minus strand of JAIOAW010000020.1, from coordinate 20,993 downwards.
GAAGGCCGCCGCCATGTGATAGATCTCTTTATCGAGAACGAGACGCGCGACTATGCGCCCGAAGTCCTTGAGGTGCTGCGGGCCTGGGCGAATTCGGCCTTGGCCATCTTGCGGGTGGAACGGCGCTCGGCGGGGCGGTTGGAGGCCTATGATCTCTTGCGCGATCAGCCGCTTACGGTGGTGGATGCTATGCTTGCGCGCAATGCCCGCGAGGGGGATTTGTTGGTGGGGCGCCTGTTCACCTTCCAGGGCGAATATCGCCTCTCGCGGATGACCATGCTCCTGCCGCGCCCCTTTGAAGAACCCCTGGTGGCCTATGTGCGCAACGCCTACGCCTTTTACCGAGATGAACACCCTGGCGCGACGCTCGACGAGTTCCTGCGGGAAAATGGCCACCTCGTGAACGCCTTTCTCCTCTCGCCGCGCGCCGAACCCTTGCGCGTCTATATCGGCCCGGGCACGCCGTATCATGACCCGGCGCGCTTTCGAGATCGCCTGCGCGAGGCGACCCGCCAGGCCGAAGAGGCCCAGCGGCGGGAATTGGCCACGAGGGAGGCGCCGCGCGACTTGCCGCGCACGGCCTCGGGCCTCATTTTGCCCGGCACGGCCACGCCGGAGGAAAGATCGCCCGCCCCTGCCGAGCCAGCCAAGCCCCGTATCCTCATCCCTGGCCGAGACGTCTAGCCGAAGCAGCCGGATACCTTTACGATGGAGGTTTGGGCCTTGACGGGCGAACAAATCAAGGCGGTATGGTTCGATCTCGACGACACGCTGGTCCTCCTCGATATGGAGGCCTTTTCGGCGGCCTACTTCCAGGGCCTCGCGGCGCGGATGGCGCCCCTTTGCCCGCCGGAGGAATTCGTGCCGGCGCTCCAGGCGGGCACCCAAGCGATGATGTCTCCCGATGGCCCCGACCCCACGAACGCTGCGGCCTTTGAGCGCGTCTTTTTCTCCCTCGTCAAGCGCGACCCGGCGCCCTTGCGCGCCGCGTTCGATGCCTTCTACCGCGAGGATTTTCCGCGTTTGGCGCGCTACTCGCAGGCCGACCCGGTCGCTGGCCGTCTGGTGCGCTTCCTCAAAAGGCAAGGGAGGCAACTTGCCCTGGCCACCCAGCCTTTGCTGCCCAAAATCGCTATCGTGGAACGCCTCCATTGGGCGGGCGTGGACCCGGCCGATTTCGACCTCATCGCCTGCTATGAGGAGATGCGGGGCAGCAAGCCGCACCCCGCCTTCTTCCAGCAAATCCTCGAACGCCTGGGCCGCGAGCCGGCCGAGTGCCTGATGGTGGGAGATAGCCCCACCGACCTGGCGGCCAAACGGCTGGGCATCAAAACCTTTTGGGTGAACCGTGGGCGCGGGGATTCCCCCACAGAAGACCCGCCCGATGCCCAGGGCACCCTGCAAGATCTCCTGACGCTTGTCGAAAGGGGAGGGTTGGATGATCTCTAGGCCCGTCAGCCTCGCCGAACATCGAGAGAACGCCGCACGCGCGGCCCTGCGCCACTTTGGCCGGGCGCCCTCCTTCTGGGCCGCCGCGCCCGGCCGCGTGAACCTCATCGGCGAACATACCGATTACAACGAGGGATTCGTGCTCCCCGTGGCCATTGACCGCCATGTGGTCATCGGGGCCACGCCGCGCGCCGATCGCCTGGTGCGCCTCTATGCGCTCGATTTCGACGAAGGCGTCGCCTTCAGCCTCGATGACATCATCTACAGCCAAGAGAGCCGCTGGAGCAACTATATCCGGGGCGTGGCCTGGGCCTTGCAGGAGGCAGGCTACCGCCTGCGGGGGATGGACGCCGTTTTGACGAGCGATGTGCCCATCGCCTCCGGGCTGAGTTCTTCGGCGGCGGTAGAAGTGGCTACGGCCTACGCCTTTCAGGTGTTAAGCGGCCTGGATTTGGATGGCGTCCAGCGGGCGCTCCTCTGCCAAAAGGCCGAAAATCAGTTCGTGGGGATGAACTGCGGCATTATGGATCAATACATCATCTCGTTGGGCAAACGGGGCCATGCCCTGCTCATTGACTGCCGCAGCCTCGAGTATGACCTCGTGCCCATCCCCTCGGGGTGCAGCCTGGTCATCTGCAATACGCGCAAGAAACGCGGCCTGGTGGATTCGGAATACAACGCTCGCCGCCAGGAGTGCGAGCGCGGTGCGGCGCTCCTCGGCGTGCGCGCCCTGCGCGATGCGACGCCTTCCCTCTTGGAAGAGCGCGCCGCTTCGCTTGACCCCATCACGCTCAAACGCTGCCGGCACGTCATTACCGAGAATGCGCGCACCCTAGAGGCCGTCTCGGCCCTCAAAGAGGGAAACCTGGGCCGCGTGGGCGAGTTGATGAACGCCTCGCATCGCAGCCTGCGAGATGATTACGAGGTAAGTTGCCGCGAGTTGGATGTGATGGTGGAGGCCGCCTGGAAGCAGGGCGGCGTGTGGGGCGCGCGGATGACGGGGGCCGGTTTCGGCGGGTGCACCATCAACCTGGTGGCTGAAGAGGCGGCGCTCGATGTGGCCGAGGCCATTGGCGAGGAGTATCAGCGGGTCATCGGCATCGCGCCCGAAATCTATATCTGCCAAGCGGAAGACGGCGTCTCGGCCATCGAGGGCTAACTTGCCCATCGCGAGATCAGGATGAGATAGGGGCGCACCTTGGGTGCGCCCCTAAGCGTTTATCGGAGGGGGTAAGGCTGGGCGTGGATCGGCCCCCTCAGCGGGGCTAGATGGCTCGTGTCGTTCCAAACGAGCAGGCGGCAGGCCGCATAGCCCTCGTGCTCGTCGAACCCGATGGCGGTGATGCTCGCCGTATCCACCCAAAACTGGGCGTAGGCCACGGGGATGGGCACCTGCAAGAGATAGCCTAGGAGCGTCAGGATGACCCCGCCGTGGCAGAAAAAGGCCAACGTCGCCGCGCTGGAGCGCAGCACGCGGTAACGGAACCCCTCTCGGGCATAGCCGTGCCAGCGCATCAACGCGTCAAATTGGGCATAAAAGGGGCGCACGACCTCCGCCATATGCTCGCCATAGGCGGTTTGGCGTGGCCAGTCGGTGGCCGAGTACGGCTCGGGGCGCGCCAACACCTCGGCGGGGGGCAGGCTCCAGCACCAAGCATTACCCCCGTAATTGCCGTTCAACTCGGCCAGCCAATCGAGCGTCGTCCCCTCGCGCCCAATCTTTTGCAGGGTATACTGTGCCGTGAGTTGGGCGCGCCCCATCGGCGAGATATAGATTTCATCCATAGGCACGCGGGCCAGCGCCTCGGCCAAAAGGCGCGCCTCGGCATGGCCCTTGGGCGTCAGCGCGTCTCGGGCGTAATCGGGGTCGCCATGGCGAATGAGCAAGAGTTTCATGCGCTCCTCAGGGGACAGGGTTTCGCAGCGCCCTTATTCGGCCGGCGCCTCTTGGGGCGGCTCGCTCTCGCTGGGCGCCGCCTCGCTCGGCTCACCTTCGCTCGGGGTAGCCGCTTCCGCCTGCTCGGGGGGCATCTCGAGAGATTGGATCAGGGCGAGGGCCTCGTCATACACCCGGTCGTAACTATCGGGCGCCAGGCGGAACAGGCCATAATACTTGTAGGCATCCTCGACCTCATATCCGCCCTCGTCATACACCGCGCGCGGGGCCAGGTAACCCACCACGCCGTTGGCATAGCCCACCACGTAGGTGCGGAACCCTAGGATGGCGCGGAGCGCTTCCATCATATGAGAAAAGACCTCCGCCCCGATGGCTGCCAGGCGCAAAGGCCCCAGGCGGATGGCCTGGACGCCGATCTCCACCTGCGCGGGGGCGCCCTCCGCGAGGGCCGCAAGGGCTTGCTCGCGCCATTCGTCCATCGCCCGCTGGACGCGCGGGTGCCCCTCGGCGCGTTGGAGGGTGGCGGCATAGGCCTGCTCGATCTCCTCGGCCGTAGGGATTTCGAGGTCGAGCGCCACGGCCTTTTCGGCCACAGCGAGGGTCGTCTCGCCCACGGGTTGGCTGCGGCGGATGGCATCCATCGCGGCGATGACGAGGCTATCTCCATAGCCCTGCATCAATTTCGGCAGGGCAGAGGAAGCGGCCGGGTTCACGTTGCCGCAGGCGCCGTTCGTCCACATTACCACCGGCTCGCCTTGCAGGCGTTGTTGGAGCATTCGGGCGGCATGGCCGGCCATATCGCCGGAGACGAGACGGTTTTCCCAAGAGAGGGCCACGTTATGCATCCCATAGTTGGCCCACACGGCGACGTAGGAACCATCTGCCCGGCGGAAGGAGAGCACGGGCAACTGATGGTTGACGTGCGCCGAGGGCTTGTCGCCTCGGCGATCTTTGGCCAGGGGAGAGAACCCCTCGGCGAAAAAGAGGTTGACCTCTTCGGGGTTCGCGGCGGCGCGGCGCGCCACGCCCTTGAGCGCATCTTCCAAGAAGGCCATATAGGTCTCGTCCATCTGGCCACAGCCGCGCAGGGGCAGGGTGGCCGGCCCGGAATGGGTGTGCGTGGCCGTCAGAATGACCTCATGCACGCCCAGGCCCAATTCCTCAGCGAGCGATTGGCGCAAGGCCAAGGCCCACGGCCTTGAAAACCCGATGAGGTCTGCGTGGATCCACAAGAGCCGCGCGTCGCCCTCTTGGAAAAAGAGCGCCCGCGCATAGAGGTCATCGAGCACGCCCTCGGAAGGCTGCTCCCGCAGGACATAACCAGCAAGTTCGACGGTATCGAAGGGGGTGATGATCTCCTGAGAAGCACCTAACCGCATGGCACACACCTCACTAGAGTTTTGTTATCCCTCATCGCGCGCCGTGAGGTTACGCGCACTTTCGCGTGCCTGGGTAAGGCGATCGCGCACCTGGCCGGCCGCCTCGCCGGCGCGCTCGCGTAGTTCGATGGCCTTTTCGCCCCAGGCATCGAGCGTCTCGCGGCCAGATTGTGGTGCTGAAAGGAGGCCGAGCACCCAACCTGCGAATCCCCCGACGATCAAACCGCCCAAAAAGGCTAACCGCTTGCCCATAGTCTTTCCCCTTTCATCTGCTGAGGCGTTGGGCCACCTAAAACGCAGGATAAGTATAAGGCAAGGGGGAGATGCTGTCCAATCCGCCAAGGGGGCGCCTCGCGCTCCCCTCACCCTGGCCCTCTCCCACCCTAGGTGGGAGAGGGAACCCTGTATAGCAGGGGCCTCGCGCTCCGAGTCCCCCCTTCCGCACCAGCGCGGGAGAGGGCTAAGGTGAGACCACATATATGGAGCGCGGGCCTCCCGGCCCGCGCGCGAGGCAGGAGCCTCGCGCCCCCCCTCTCTATTCTAGGCCGGCCAGGCGCTCGCGGAGGCGCATAGCGCGGGTTTGCAGGTCCTCTAACTTGTCGCGTTCGCGCTGGACCACCGCTGCCGGCGCTTTATTCACGAACCCCTCGTTCGCGAGGAGATTTTGGGCGCGGGTCATCTCGCGCTCGAGATCGGCCAACTCTTTTTGCAGGCGTTCGCGTTCGCGCTCCAGGTCGAGCATAGCCGCTAAGGGCAGGTAGCAGGCGTAATCGCTCACCACGAGCGCCAAGGCATGTTGCGGAACCTCTGAGAGGTGCTCGACGATCGTCAGGCGCTCGCCGTCAATGCGGGCCAGGGCCTCCAAAACGGTCCGCTGGCCCCTCAGGAAGGCCGTCCTTTCTTCGGCGGCGATGATGGCCGCGATGCGCCGCGCCGGCTCCACATTGTATTCGCTGCGCGCATTGCGGATGGCGCGGACGAGTTCCATCAACCCACCCACCAGGGCCTCGGCCTCGTCATCCACCTCTCCGGGCTGGGGCCAAGGGGCAACGATGAGCGCCTCGCCCTGGTGCGGCAGATACTGCCAGAGGGCCTCCGTCACAAAGGGCATATAGGGGTGCAGGAGGCGCAGGCAGCCATCGAGCACATAAACGAGCACGCGACGGGCCTCTTCCGCCGCAGGGCCGCCCTCGCGCAGGCGCACCTTGGTCATTTCGATGTACCAATCGCAATACTCGCCCCAGAGGAACTCGTACAGTTGCCGCCCGGCCTCGCCGAGTTGAAAGGCCTGGATAAGCCGCGTGACCTCAGCGGCCAGGCGGTGATAGCGCGAGAGGATCCAGCGGTCGGCTGGGTCCATCGCCGGCGTGGGGTCGAGCCGTGCGGGCGGCGTGTACCACGCGGCCTCTTCGCCCAAATTCCCCAAGACGAACCGCGCCGCCTGCCACATCTTGTTGCAAAAGTTGCGGTTCGCCTCCACACGGCTGATGGAGAGTTTCATATCGTTGCCGGGCGTCGAGCCGGTGAGGAGGGTGAAGCGCAGGGCATCTTGCCCATACTCTTGGATGAGAAAGAGGGGGTCATAGCGCCAGGCATCTTCCATGGATTTGCTGATCTTTTTCCCCTCTTCGTTACGGATCAACCCGTGGAGATAGACCACGCTGAACGGCTCTTGCCCCGTAAAGTGCAGGCCGCTCATAATCATCCGCGCCACCCAGAAGAAGAGGATGTCGTAACCCGTCTCCAGCACGGTGGTGGGGTAAAAATAGCGTAGGTCCTCCGTATCATCGGGCCAACCCAGGGTGGAGAAGGGCCACAGCGCCGAAGAGAACCAGGTATCGAGCACGTCCTCATCCTGGTGGATGCGCGCACTCCCGCAGTGGGCGCAGGCCGTCGGATCGGTGCGGGCGCAGGTCTGGCCGCCGCAATCCTCGCAGTACCACACGGGGATGCGGTGCCCCCACCACAACTGCCGCGAGATGCACCAATCGCGGATGTTCTCCATCCAATTGAAATAGATCTTCTCAAAGCGCTCCGGCACAATGCGGATGCGCCCGCTGCGCACCGCCTCGATGGCCGGCTTAGCCAAGGGTTCCATCCGCACGAACCACTGGGTGGAAATGCGCGGCTCGACGATGGTGCCGCACCGCTGGCAGTGCCCCACGGCGTGGACGTGCGGCTCGATCTTGACGAGATCGCCCAGAGCAGCCAGGTCGCGCACGAGGTTCTCTCGGCACACGAAGCGATCTTGCCCGGCGTAGGGGCCGGCCTCTTCGTTCATCGTCATATCATCGTTCATCACGTTGATGGCCGGGAGCCTATGGCGCTGGCCCACCTCGTAATCCACAGGGTCATGGGCGGGGGTGATTTTAACGGCGCCCGTGCCGAATTCCCGATCTACCGCCTCATCGGCGATGATGGGGATGCGCCGCCCGATGATAGGGAGCACCACCGTCAGGCCCACCATATCGCGGTAGCGCGCATCCTCCGGGTGCACAGCCACGGCCGTATCGCCCAAGATCGTCTCCGGCCGCGTGGTGGCCACGGTGATAAAGCGAGAACGATCCTCCGTCCAATAGCGCACATACCAAAGGGAAGTCTGCTCCTCCTCGTGTTCCACCTCCAAATCGGAGATGGCCGTGCCGCAGCGCGGGCACCAGTTGACGAGGTAGGCCCCTCGGTAGATGAGGCCCTCCTCATAGAGCCACACAAAGGCCTCGCGCACGGCGCGAGAGAGACCCTCATCCATCGTAAAGCGCTCGCGATCCCAATCGCAAGAGACGCCGAGGGCATAATGCTGTTCGGTGATGCGCTTGTGATAGATTTCCTTCCACTGCCAAACGCGCTCCAAGAACTTTTCTCGCCCCAAGTCATGGCGGGTGAGGCCCTCTTTGGCGAGTTCGCGCTCCACCACGTTCTGGGTGGCGATGCCGGCGTGATCGGTGCCGGGCACCCACAGCGTGGGGCGGCCCGTCATACGGTGGTGCCGAATGAGGGCATCCTCGATGGCGGCGGTGATGGCGTGCCCTAAATGCAGGGCACCCGTCACGTTGGGCGGCGGCATCGAAATAACGAACGGCTTCTGGGCCGGGTCTATGCGCGGCTTGAAATAGCCCTGCCGCCACCACCAGTGGTACAGGGGCTGCTCGATTTCGGCCGCGTTATACACGGCGCTCATCGTCTCGGGTAGTGGGGGGCGAGATGCCATCGTTCCCTCCTCGCAAGGCGAAATAGAAACCGCCCTTCCGTCTTGGAGACGAAAGGGCGACCTTCCGCGGTACCACTCCACTTCGCCAAGGCCTTGCGAGCCTTGGCGCGCTCTGGGCGCGATAACGGGCGCACCCGAGCCGGCTTACTTGCCGTTCAGCCGGCCGACTCCCAGGCGACCTTCGGCGGGGCCCACCGCGAGGGGCTTCCAGCCTATGGCCCCTCTTCTCTATCGGCAAGCGCTCCGCTTACTCCTCCTGTTCGCAGTCGTTATGCCTATTGTATGCGGCGGGGCGCCTGGTGTCAAAGCATCGCCTCTCGCCAAGGTCACGCCCACGCGCCCATCCTCAGGCCCCACGAAATGGCTCATCCCCTCGATTTGACAGGCTCGCCGCTATGTGCTATTATCTATTTGCAGTTAACAAATAGTCTATCGCAAATAGGAGGAAGGGATGCCGCCTTGCCGGGCGAGATATCGGGGGGATGGATGGGCCGGCGGCCGGCCGGGGCGCATTCGGCGCTTTATCGAGCCGGCGGTGCTCTTGCTCCTCCATCAAGGGCCGGCCCACGGCTATGGGCTGGCGGAGGGGCTTCAGGCCCTGGGCCTGGGAGATTATCCCGTGGATGTAAGCGCGATCTATCGCGCCCTATACCACCTCGAGGCCCTGGGGATGGTTACCTCTCGGGTGGAGGCGGAGGGCAGCGCGGGGCCGCCCCGCCGCATCTACGCATTGACTGAGGCAGGCGATGCCTACTTGCGCGCCTGGATCGAAGACCTGCGCGCTACGGAACGCCTCCTGCGGCAGTTCTTGGAGGCCTATGACGCCCATACGCGGTCTCACAACGAGCCGGATGGCTCGCCTACACGCTTTTCGGAAGGAGATGCACGATGAAAATCGCCTTTATCACCGATGACGACCGCACCATCAGCGCGCATTTCGGCCGGGCGCGCTACTATGCCGTGTTCACCGTGGAGGAGGGCCGAATCGTTTCGCGCGAACTGCGGCCCAAACTGGGGCATGCCCAGTTTGCCGCCCAAGAGGCGCCCGCCTCGCCCAATGCCCCCCATGGGATGGACGCCGCTAGCCAAACCCGCCATGCCGCCATGGCCGCCGCCATCCAAGATTGCCAAGTGCTGGTTTGCCGAGGAATGGGGTATGGCGCCTATCGAGGGATGCGCGAGTTTGGGATTACGCCCATCATCACGGAGGAGGCCGAGATAGAGGCCGCCTTGCAGGCCTATCTCGATGGCCGCCTGGAGGATCACCCGGAATATCTACATTAGCGGTCTCGCGGGGTGCCCCGCGATAAGGAGGGAAGTATGTTCCTTGGGAGAAGGATTTTTCGGCGTCTCTTGCGACCACGGCTCTTCTGCTGGCCGCGCTCCCTATGGAGGTGGCGCGGGCGCCGCTGGGGCGGCCGTGGCCGCTGGTAAGGCCACAAACACAGGAGGTAAGACGTATGCCATTTGGGAATAGGATGGGGCCTCGGAATTGGGGGCCGATGACGGGGCGCGGGGCTGGTTACTGCGCCGGCTACACCGTGCCGGGCTATATGAACCCGGCCTGGGGGTTTTGCCTAGGGGGCTACGGTCGAGGGTTCCGCTACTGGTACCGCGCGACGGGCCTCCCTGGCTGGGCGCGGCTTGGCGCGCCCTGCGCGCCGACGCCCGAGGAGCAAGCCGCCTTTTTGGAGGAACAGGCGGCCTTCCTTCGCGAAAGGCTGCAAGCGCTCGAGAGCCAATTGAAGGCGCTCCGTCAGAAGCCCGAGCCTCCCGAAGAGGGATGACGGCCCGCAAGTCGCAAGCCCTCTTCGGGGGAGCAAAGGCCCTAAAGGCCCCCAAGCCTTTAGGGCCTTTACATATCCTCTATCGGCGGTGGGGCGTCGAACGAGGGGCCAAAGGCGCTATTTGATTTTATGCCCCAAACTTGGTATAATTTTAAATGTGGTAAAATGGCATCTTCGCACGGCGTGCTCGCCCTTTCTAGACACGTTTCGGCGCGAGAGAGCGGCGTTCGTCTTACCACCGGCCAACAATGGCGTTCACCTTTTGCCTAAGGCGGCAAAAGGTGGGCGCTTTTGCTATATCGCGGCGTTTTCGGGCGTTGGCCCGTGAAAGGGTTGGGAATCGTTTATCTCATAGAAGGAGCAAGAGATGGCTTACCACGTCGAACACAAGGGTTTGTTGGAATGGGTCCAAGAGTGCGCCGCCCTCTGCCAGCCCGATTCCATCTACTGGTGCGATGGCAGCAAGGAGGAATACGACCGCTTGATGGCCCAAATGGTCGCCAGCGGTGCGGCCACGCCTCTCAAGCGGCCCAATAGTTTCCTCTTCCGCTCGGACCCCAGCGATGTCGCCCGCGTTGAAGACCGCACGTACATCAGTTACCCGAACCAAGAGGATGCCGGCCCCACGAATAACTGGATCGCCCCGGACGAACTCAAGCGGACGATGACCGAACTCTACACCGGCTGTATGAGGGGCCGCACGATGTACGTCATCCCCTTCTCTATGGGGCCTCTCGATTCCCCGATTGCCAAGATCGGCGTCGAGATCACCGATAGCCCCTACGTCGTCTGCAATATGCACATTATGACGCGCGTCGGCGCCAAGGTCATCGAAGCGCTGGGCAAAGATGGCGAGTTCGTCCCCTGCCTGCACTCGGTGGGGGCGCCCCTCGCCCCCGGCCAGAAGGACGTGCCCTGGCCCTGCGCCCCGATGGAGCAAAAGTACATCAGCCACTTCCCCGATGAGAACCTCATCTGGTCGTACGGGTCGGGCTACGGCGGGAACGCCCTGCTGGGGAAAAAGTGCTTTGCGTTGCGCATCGCCTCGGCTATGGCGCACCGCGAGGGCTGGATGGCCGAGCATATGCTCATCCTGCGGCTCATCAGCCCAGAGGGCAAGCAGTATCACATTGCCGCCGCCTTCCCTTCCGCCTGCGGGAAGACGAACCTGGCGATGATCCAGCCCACCATCCCCGGCTGGAAGGCGGAATGCCTGGGCGACGACATCGCCTGGATGAAGATCGGCCCCGATGGGCGATTGTATGCCATCAACCCCGAATCCGGTTTCTTTGGCGTGGCCCCGGGCACCTCGTACAAATCGAACCCGATGGCGATGGATACGCTCTATGCCAACTGCATCTTTACGAACTGCGCCCTGACGGATGATGGCGATGTCTGGTGGGAGGGCATGGACGGCGAGCCGCCCGCCCATGCCATTGACTGGAAGGGCCGAGATTGGACGCCTGCCTCCAAAGAGCCGGCGGCCCACCCGAACGCGCGTTTCACCGCGCCGGCCGCTCAGTGCCCCATCATCAGCCCCGATTGGGAAAAGCCCGAGGGCGTGCCCATTGACATCTTTATCTTCGGGGGGCGGCGCTCGAGCGTGGTACCGCTCGTCTTCGAGGCGTATGACTGGGATCACGGCGTCTTTTTAGGGGCCACCGCCTCGTCGGAGACGACCGCGGCGAACATCGGCGCGGTGGGTAAACTGCGGCGAGACCCCTTCGCGATGACGCCCTTCTGCGGTTACAATATGGGCGACTACTTCCAGCACTGGCTGAATATGGGAGACCGCCTGGGCAACAAGGCCCCGCGCATCTTTTACGTGAACTGGTTCCGCAAGGGGCCAGACGGCCACTGGCTGTGGCCCGGCTTCGGCGAGAACATCCGCGCCCTCAAATGGATGATTGAGCGCCTGGAGGGCAAGGTGCCCGGCCGCAAGACGGCCATCGGCATCCTGCCGGCCGAGGGGGAACTCGACCTTCGCGGCCTGGACATCCCCAATGAGGACCTGGCCGAACTCCTCAAGGTGGATAACGCCGTGTGGCGCGCCGAAGTGCCCGATATCGCCGACTTTTTTGCCAAGTTCGGCAAGCGGCTGCCCGCTCGGGTGATGCATCAATTGGAGGCACTCAAAGAGCGGCTTGGCTGAACGGATACCGTACACACCATGCGGGGCGCTCATCCATTGAGCGCCCCGCAGTTCTTTTGTTCAACGTACCGGCTGGCTGCTAATCTACCCGCGTGAATTGGAACCCTACGCAGGGCGCATCCGGCGCCGCCTTGACGAGGGGGTAAAAGATGGCGTTCTGCACCTCCCCATAATAGGCGTTGCGCGTGGTGGCCTGCCAACCCCCGGCGAGATAATCGTTGAGCAGGGCCTGCCAAACGTGCGGCTTGAGATAGACCTTGATCGTGACGCTCGCCTGCGGGTTAGACCAGGCTGCTTCTGAGCAGACGTTCATCTTGTCGGTGCAAGAAACCCACTGCACCGAGGCGCGCGTCTCGAGGATCATCTTCCAATTGGCGCCTCCCAGGCGCGCATAACTCCAGAACTCTTGCGTCTTTTGCAGGGCGCTCGGCGAGGAGAGGAACCCCAACTCGGCGCGGTAGCGGTGGCCATCGCTCCCCACCACGTAGATTGGCTCCTCGTTCTTGACGTAGATGAACTCCTTGCCCCACTCGCCGTTATCAATGGGCACCTGGAAGAGGATCGTTACAGGCACGGGCGTGGCCGTGGGGGGCCGACGGGTGGGCGTAGGCGGCACACGCGTGGGCGTGGGGGGCGCGGGCGTGGCCGTGGGGGGGAGCGGCGTCTCCGTAGGGGGGAGCGGGGTCGGCGTCGGCGGGATGGGCGTGGCCGTGGGGGGCACGGGTGTCGCCGTGGCTGTGGGCGGGATAGGCGTGGGCGTCGGCGGGAGCGGCGTGGCCGTGGGGGTGGCCGTGCGCGTGGGCCGCACCCCGAGCGTGGGCACGGCGGCGCGCGCCCAGGGCTGGCCCAACGTGGGCGTGGCGATGAAAACGATGGCGATGATAAGGACGAGCACGCTTACCCCCAAAAGGATGGAGAACCCGTGCCGCTTGAGCACATCGAGAATCGTCGGGCGAGGATTGGCCTCGTTCACCTGGGCACTCCTTTCATACTGTTATGATGCCGCCATTGTATAACCCTTGCGGCCGCGCGCCAAAGTTACACCTCCAAGCGCGGCAGGTTGCGCGGCGGGTACTCCCGATAGGGCCAGGCGGCCAGGCGCGCCTCGTCGAGTTCCATCCCCAGGCCGGGGGCCTTGGGCAGGGCAATATAGCCCCCCTCTTCCACGCGGAGGGGGTTGACGGCAATATCGTGCCCCGTCTCTTCAAAGTTCACAAAATATTCCGTGATGATGAAATTCGGCATACAGGCTGAAGCCTGGAGGGTGGCCGCCAGGCCGATGGTTACGCTGTTGTAATTGTGCGGCGCGAGGGCCACCAGGTGCGGCTCGGCCATCGCGGCGATCTCTTTGAGTTCGAGGATGCCGCCGCAGTTGCAGACGTCTGGGTTGAGGATATCCGCCGCGCGCGCCTCGAGGATGGGCACGAAGGCCGCCTTCGTATACAGCGTTTCCCCGGTGACGATGGGGATGCGCACCTGGCGGCGCACCTCGGCGAGCGCCGCGACGTTATCGGCCGGGACGGGTTCCTCATACCAAAAGGGGGCATAGGGCGCCAAACGCTCGCCGATGCGCACGGCGTGCATCGGGGCCAAACGGCGGTGCCCCTCGATGAGCAGGTCCACCTGAGGGCCGACGGCCTCCCGCACCGCGCGGACGTTTTCGATGGCCCGATCTTCGACCTCCGGAGTGATGTACAGCCGCCACGGGCCGGGGAAGGGGTCGAATTTGAGCGCGGTGAAGCCGCGCGCCACCGTCTCGGCCGCTTTTTGGGCATAGTCATCGGGCGTGCGCGCCCCGCCATACCAGCCGTTGGCGTACACACGGAGGCGTTCGCGGCACGGCCCGCCCAAGAGGTTATAGACCGGTTCGCCCAAACGCTTGCCCCAGGCATCCCAAAGGGCCTGCTCCAGGGCGCTGAGCGCGCTGTAGAGGTCCATCGCGCCGCGCCGGCCGGCGAAATCCTCCATCACCATATGGGTAAAGTGGCGAATGTGGCACACCTCGCGCCCGACGAGGTAACGCGCCAAATCCTGCACGTGCCGTTCGATGTTGCGGTCGCGATCGAGTTGCGTGTAGGCCTCTCCCCAGCCTACGATGCCGCTATCCGTCTCGATTTTGACAAAGAGTAGGTTCTTGCCGCCGATCATCCCCGCGAGGTGGCTCGCCGGGGAGACGAGAAACGTCTTGACGCCCGTAACGCGCACAGAGCACCTCCTTTCGCGCCCGTGCGCCCTTTACGGCGCAGGGCGCACGGCCGGGAACAAACTCACGCCGTCGTCCGTCCAGGGGATGATCTCTTCCCCTTCCAGCCATTTGAAGTAGATATCCCCGCCGGTTACTTCGTGGAACGCGGTGCCGGGCTCCGCCTTGGCAAGTTGGAAGTAGATGGCCTTGCCGTGCGGTGCCCAAGAGGGCGAGGTAGCATGCTCGCCCCAGGCCGTCTCGACCAGGGGGCGCAGATTTTCCCCTTCCGCCGAGACGAGCATAAGATCCGTTCGATATTGATTTTCGCCCCACCAATACCAGTGGCGCAGTTCGAAGGCGATCTCTTCCCCATTTGGGGACCAGGCCGGGTTCGCGGCGGTCAAAATCTCTTGCTCAGGGTTGGGAATTTCCACCAAGGGGCGAAGGGCGGTGCCATCGGGGGCAAAAAGCCAGAGGGATGTGCCCGTCTCGGTCGTCAGAGCGGCCACGATCGCGCCCCCCTTGGGCGACCAATCCAGCCCCAAGAAGGTCGTCTCGGCGGGAAGGGTGAGCGTGTAGCGCGTGCCGGCCTCCAAATCCACGATGACGCCGTCAAAGGCGTAACGGGGGTGGCCTTCTTCATCCAACACCCAGCGGTAAAAGGTGCCGCCGATCAGTGCCCCCGTTTTGGATAGGGCGACGCGCTGCCAGCCTTGCCCCCTCGGCTCGACGCGGATATTGACGGGCACCAGCGCATCGCGTATGCGCACGAGGTCGGCGCTCCCTTGGAAGACGGCCTCTCCATCTCGGCAGACGGCGCGCGCCCATCGTGCCTCCAGCGGCACGGCCGGGAGTTCAAAACGGCCCGTGGCATCATCCGCCTCGACGGGGTTGGCGGCGCCCTGCGCATACACCAAGCAGGTGCCCTTGGCGCCCATCACCCAACCCGTGAGGGGCACAAAAGGCCCGGCGGCCTTTTCGGGGTCTATATAGTCTCCCGTAACCATATGCAGGTCAGAGCCATCGTAGCGCATCATAAAGACGTTGTATTCATCCTCTCGGCTGCGGATAAAGTCGTGCGCGCTAGCAAAGACCATCCACTCCCCATCCTGAGACCAAGAAAGGCTCGTGATGCCGAGCGGTTCAGCAAAGTGGGTGAGGATTTCCTCTTGGCCCCCCAAGGCCTCGCGGAGGACGATATTTGCCGCTTGGTCTGGCCCTAAACGCACAAAGGCCACCGGCGGAGAGGCGATGGAAACCGTAGGGGGCGGCGAAGGGCTGGCCGTGGGCGCGGGCGTTGCGGTGCTCGCGGGCGGGCGCGGCGTCTCGGTGGGGAGAGGCGTCTGAGTGGGGATGGGGGCGCGCGCCGTCATCGTGGCCCCCAGAATGGCCGCCACGCGCGTTTCGAGGGCTGGGTAATCTGGCGTGGGCGTAGGGGGCCTGGGCAAACCCGGGTAGCAAGCCAAGGCCCCGATGCTCAGCCAAAGGGCCAGGGCCGCCCCCCATACGAAACGGGCGCGAAAGGCGGGCATCTACAGCCTCTCCTCCTTCTGGAGGGCCTCGCGCTCCAGGCGCTGGCGCATATCGGCGATCACTTCGAGGAGGATGCCGTCGAGGTTGATCTGCGGCTCCCAGCCGATGGCGCGCTTGATGCGCGAGATATCTGGCACGCGGCGGCGCATATCCTCGAACCCCTGTTCATAGGCCTGGTCGTAGGGGACGAAGACGATCTCCGAGCGACTGCCCGCGAGCGCGATGGTGCGGCGAGCGAGCGCCTCGATGGTTACCTCCTCTTGGCTGCCGATGTTGAACACCTGCCCCACCGCTTGAGGCGCATCGGCCAGGCCGATGACGGCGCGCACCACATCTTTGACGGAGGTAAAGCAACGCGTCTGTTGGCCGTCTCCATAGACGGTAAGGGGTTGATTGAGCAGGGCCTGCCGCACAAAGCGCGGCACCACCATGCCATAGCGCCCCGTTTGGCGCGGGCCGATGGTGTTGAAAAAGCGCATAATCACCACGGGGAGCGCATAACGCCGAAAATAGGCCAGGGCCAGGAACTCGTCCATCGCTTTGGAACACGCGTAACTCCAACGGCTGCGCGTGGTGGGGCCAAGGACGCGGTCGGCATCCTCGTGGAAGGGCACTTCTTCGCTCTTGCCGTACACCTCGGAAGAGGAGGCGAGGAGCACTTTTTTGCGGTAGCGCGCCCCGATGCGCAAGACGGCATCGGTGCCTTTGATGTTCGTCTCGATGACGCGCACGGGGTCGCTGACGATGAGTTCTACCCCAACCGCCGCCGCCAGGTGGTAGATGAGATCGCACTCGCTCACCAGGCGATCCATCACCGTCTCGTTGAGGATGGTCTCGATGGCAAAGCGGAACCCCGGCCGCCCGACGAGGTGTGCGATATTCTCGAACTGCCCCGTGGAGAGGTCGTCTATGACGGTAACCTCGTCGCCTCGCGCCAAAAGCGCCTCGGCCAAGTGGCTGCCGATGAAACCGCACCCCCCTGTGATGAGCGCCCTCATACGCCTTCCCCTTTGCTGCGGATGCTCGAACACGGGCGATTCTATGCCAGGGGGGCTGGCGCGTCAAAGGTTAGCGTGCGGAAGCGTCGCGTCGGCGCGCCCAAGGGGTTACAAGGCTTCCGCCTGCAAAAGGGGCCGGAACTTGTAGCCGTACACGATCAGGCCCTCTTCGCCCTCTTCGCGCAGTTTGCGCGTTACCATCTCCACGGGCATACCGATGGATACCTCATCCGGCGAGACGTCCGTCAATTGGGCCGTGACCAAGGGGCCTTCATCGAGTTTGACGATGGCCACCAGGTAGGGCGCATAGGGTTCGAACCCGGCCGGCGCATTGTGCACAAGCGAAAAAGAGTACACCGTGCCCCGCCCGCTCAAAGAGGCCGCCGCCTTGGCAGGGCCGCCGCAGTAGGGGCAAATATCCCGTGGCGGGAACACGTGGCGCCGGCAGTGGGGGCAAATCTCGCCCTCCAGGCTGAGCCGCTGTCTGCGCGTTCGCCAATAAGAAGGGATGGTCATCGTGCTAACCTCCAATCGCTATGCCAAGCGTTCGAGAATGTGCGTTACGACGTTGGCCCCGCTGCCGCCGATGTTTTGCGTCATCGCCAGGCGACAGTTAGGGATTTGGTTTTCTCCGGCCTGCCCTCGCAATTGCAGGGCAGCCTCTACGATTTGGTAGACGCCTGTGGCCCCCACGGGGTGCCCACGGGCCTTGAGGCCCCCCATCGTCGAGATGGGGATGCGCCCCTCTAGGCCGATTTCCCCCTCCAGGGCCAGGCGCACGCCCCCGCCGCGCGGCGCAAAGCCGGCGCCCTCGAGCGAGAGGGCGGACATAATCGTGAAAGCATCGTGCAGTTCAAAGAGGTCAATATCCTGCGGGCCGACGCCGGCCTGGGCATAGGCGCGCTGGGCCGAGAGATAGATGGCCCGCACTTCGAGCGGGTCGCGCCGGTCGTGCAAGGCCACGGAATCGGTGGCACTGGCCGAGGCGGCGATGCGGATGACCGCGCCCCCCAGCCGCCGCGCCAGGTCCATAGGCCCCAGCACCAGAGCCGCGGCCCCATCGCCAATGCCGGCGGAATCCAGCAGGCTGATGGGTGTGGCAATCATCTTGGCCTCGGCAAAGGCCTGGGGCGTGATGGGCCGCCGGAACATCGCATTCGGGTTGCGCGCCGCGTTGCGGTGGGCGTTCACGGCGAACTCGGCGAAATCCTCGCGGCGGTAACCGAACTCGTGCATATAGCGGCGCATCAACATCGCGTTGAGCGCCACGAAAGAGATGCCTTGGTCGCTCTCAAAAAGATCATCGGCGGCTGCGGCGAGGGCGGTGGTCGTCTCTTCGCTGGAGCCATCGGTCATCTTTTCTACGCCGCAGGCCACGGCGATGTCCACCATCCCGCCGGCGACGGCCAAATAGGCCATACGCACCGCCATAGCGCCAGAGGCGCAGGCGGCCTCTACCTTGAGCGCCTCAATGCCCCGCAAGCCGGCATAATCGGCAAGGAGCGCGCCGAGGTTTTCCTGGTGAGAAAGGCTGCCCGAAAGCATATTCCCCACCACCAAGAGTTGCGGCGCCTCGATGCCGGCATCTTTTAGGGCAGAGACGATGGCCTGCGCCCCCAAATCGCGCAGGCTGAGATCCCAGTGTTCCCCTACCGGCGTCTGCCCAAGGCCAAGGATAGCAACGTCTCTCATAGAGGGGCCTTCTTAGTGCATATGGAGTTTGCCGTGGTAGCGGACGTATGTGCCGTAGTCAATGGGCGTGCGCCGCGCTAGGTAGGCCCGCGTGAAGGGCGCGGCCGAGCGCCGCTCGGCGATGCGCTCCGTGGTGCGCCAAAGGAAAGCATCGCTCCCCGCGCCGGAACCGAACGAGACGAGCAAGATGCGCTGACCCGGTTCGGCGATATCCAAGACAGCGCTCAACCCGAGGAGCGCTGAACCGGCATAGGTGTTGCCGATCTCCTCGGCCAAGAGGCCCGGCGCGATGTGATGGGGTTGAAACCCCAGTTCCTGCGCGGCCCGCCGTGGGAAGCGCACGTTCGGTTGGTGGAACACCGCCCAGGTAACCTCCTCTGGCGCGATGTGGAGGCCCTCCATCAAGGCGCGCACGGCGGCCTCCGTATGGGCGAAATAGGCCGGCTCCCCGGTGAAGCGCCCGCCGTGTTGGGGGTAACGCTGCATCGGGCGGCGCCAAAAATCGGGCATATCGGTAACATACGAATAGGAACCTTCGAGGGTGGCCAGGGCCTCTTCCGCGGGGCCGACGATATACGCGGCCCCACCGGCCGCCGCCGTATATTCCAATTCATCGCCGGGCCGGCCCTGCGCCGTGTCGGCGCCGATGGCCAAGGCGTAATCGGCCATGCCCGAGCCGACAAGCGCGATGGCGGCCTGCAAGGCCTCGGTGCCCGCCTTGCAGGCGAACTGCCAATCGGCCCCCAGCGTCTCGGGCGTAGCCCCGATGGCTTCGGCGACGATGGCCGACGAGGGTTTGACGGCGTACGGGTGCGATTCGCTGCCCACCCACACGGCGCGCAGTTTCGAGGGGGCGATGCCAGCGCGCGCCAGGGCGTTGCGGGCCGCCTCGATGGAGATGGTTACGGTATCCTCATCGAGGCCGGCGACGGCTTTCTCTCGGATGGGTGCGAGCGCCTCGCCGCCGTGCCAAATGCGGTCAATCTCCGTGGTGCTCAACCGAAAGCGGGGGATGTAGGCCCCATAGCCTACGATGCCCACCGCGCGGAGGGGTTTCATCACGCTCATCGGTGCCCCTCCCGCCGCAGGGCGGCAAGGATCTCCGCCGCGCGGTCGGAGCGCACTGCGCCTTCGGCGAGCATCCGCTCGACCACCGCCTCAACCTCCTCGCCAATGGCGCCGGCGGCCATCGCCACTTGGCGGGCATGCAATTTCATATGCCCTCGCTGGATGCCCTCCATCGCCAGAGCGCGCAGGGCGGCCAGGTTCTGAGCCAGGCCCACGGCGGCCATCACCTCGGCGAACTGCTGGGCCGTGCGCACGCCCAAAATCTTGATGGCTAGCCTTGCCTGGGGGTGCGCCCGGGTGGCCCCCCCGAAGATGCCCGCCGCCATCGGCAGTTCGATGCTCCCCACCAGGTTGCCTTGCGCATCCCGCTCCCACGCCGTGAGCGGCTTATAGCGGCCGCTGCGCGCGGCGTAGGCATGCGCCCCGGCCTCGATGGCGCGCCAATCGTTCCCCGTGGCGAGGGCCACGGCGTCAACCCCATTCATAATGCCCTTGTTGTGCGTGGCGGCGCGGTAGGGGTCGGCCTCGGCGAAGGCGTGCGCCTCTAAAATGCGCTGGACGCCCTCCTCCGGCGAAAGGCCTTCGAGGGCGAGTTCCTCTTTGGGCACCACGCCCCAAGCGCGGGCCAGCCGCCGATCGGCGAGGTTCGACACGATGCGCAACAGGGCGCGCCCGCCGGTGAGGCGTTCGACGTGCGGGGCCAGGGCCTCCACCGCGGTGTTCACCGCATTCGCGCCCATCGCATCGCGCACATCCATAATAAGGTGGACGATGAGCATCGTGCCCACAGGGCTTTCGGCCAGGCGCACCTGCAAAGCGCGTGCCCCCCCGCCTAGGGCGGTGAGCACGGGGTCACAAGCGTTGGCGCGCTCCAGGAGTTCCTTCTCAGCGGCCAGGAGGCGTAGGCGCGCGGCGGCGGGGTTGGGCACATCGAGCACCTGAATCTGGCCGATCATCTCAGGGGCGTCGGCCAGGGCATGGAACCCGCCCCCCGCGCGCACCAACCGCGCGGCGTAACTCAGCCCGGCCACCACCGAAGGCTCCTCGACGACCATCGGGATGAGATAGTCGCGCTCGTTGATGACGAAATTTGTGGCGATGGCCAAGGGCAGGCCGTATACGCCGACCACATTCTCAATCATACGATCGGCCTGCTGGAGCGTGAGGGGCGATTCGGAGGCGAGCAAGGCCGCCTCTTCTTCGCTCAAGTTGGCAAACTCGGCCACGCGGCGCGCCCGTTCGGCCGGTGAAAGTTGGTAGAACCCTTGCAGCCGCGAACTCGGCACGGCAACCTCCTGCGTGCGTTCTAAAGGAACAACGCCCATTATAGGCCTGGCGAACTCTCAAAACCTATCAGAAGGTCGCAGAGGGCTATCAAAGCAGGGGTTATGCACGGCCCGCAGGCGCCGAAAGGCGCCTTACCTGCACGTCAGCGAATCCCCCGCCCGGTCACAGGGAGGCCGGCAGGCCTCCCTCGCGAGGCGGGAGCCTCGCGCTCCGATTCCCTCTCCCACTGGCGTGGGAGAGGGTTAGGGTGAGGGCCATATGGAGCGCGGGCCTCCCGGCCCGCAGGCGCCGAAAGGCGCCTTACCTGCACGTCAGCGAATCCCCCCGCCCGGCCACAGGGAGGCCTGCCGGCCTCCCT
>JAIOAW010000019.1 GCA_019873625.1 Chloroflexota bacterium | reverse complement strand
ACACCCGGTCCCATCCCGAACCCGGCAGTTAAGCCCTCCAGCGCCGATGGTACTTCCCTGGCAACGGGGCGGAAGAGTAGGTCACTGCCAAGAGAACCTGTTTTGCGTTTTGGCGTGCGGGCCGCTTTGTGCTAGAATTTCAGCGCACTGGGGCGTCGCCAAGCGGTAAGGCAGCGGCCTTTGGAGCCGTTATTCGAAGGTTCGAATCCTTCCGCCCCAGCCAAAAAGTGGACAGGTTTTGTTCACCCGTTTAGAATAGACCAGGCTTGCTTTCGGCCTTGGGGCCGAGCGCAGGGCTGGCTATTTGTTTATCTGGGAGGTGTGGGATGAGCGAACTTGCCGCGGTCATCTTGGCGGCGGGCCAGGGTACGCGCCTGAAATCCGATCTTCCCAAGGTGCTTCATCCCGTGGGGGGCATCCCTATGGTGGCGTGGTCCATCCAGAATGCGCAGGCCTTGGGGGCCGCGCCTATCGTCCTCGTGGTGGGCTACAAGGCCGAGGCCGTCCGCCAGGCGATGGGTGACCAAGTGCTCTATGCCTATCAAGAGAAGCAGTTGGGCACGGGGCATGCCGTGCTCCAAGCACGCCCTCTCCTAGAAGGCCAAGCGAGGGATGTACTCGTCCTCTATGGCGATATGCCCACCCTCACAGCCGAGACGCTCCAGCGCCTCGTGGCGCTCCACCGCGAAAAGCGCCCCGCGATGACGATGCTCAGCGTCCTCTCGGAGGATTCGATGGGGTTTGGGCGCGTGGTGCGCGGCGCCGATGGGCGCGTCTGCGCCATCATCGAGGAGGCGGTGGCCAGCCCAGAGATTTTGGCCATCCGCGAATTGAACTGTGGCGTGTACTGCTTTGACGCCGATTGGCTGTGGCGCCGCCTGCCGGATATCCCCATAACGCCTCCCAAGGGGGAATATTACCTCACCGATATGGTGGGCCTGGCTGTGGCCGAAGGGGCGCGCGTCGAAGTGTTGACCACGCACGATGTGAGCGAGGTGCAGGGCATCAATACGCGCCTACACCTCGCCCAGGCCGAACGCATCCTGCGGCGGCGCATCAACGAGCGGTGGATGCTGGAGGGCGTTACCCTCGTGGACCCCGACACCACGTATATTGAGGCCGCCGTGCAGATTGGCCGAGAGACGGTCATCTACCCCAACACCTTTTTGCAGGGGCGTACAATGATCGGCGAACGGGCCGTCATCGGCCCCAACACGCTCATTCGAGATTCGCGCATCGGCAACGGTTGCCGGGTGCTTATGTCGGTGGTCGAAGAGGCCGTGATGGAAGAGGGCGCGAATATCGGCCCCTTTGGGCACCTGCGTAAAGGGGCGCATTTGGGCGAAGGCGTCCATATGGGGAACTTTGGCGAGGTCAAGGATAGTTACCTCGGCCCCGGCACCAAGATGGGGCATTTCAGTTACATCGGCGATTCCTACGTGGGCCGCGATGTGAACATCGGCGCGGGCACAGTAACCTGTAATTACGACGGGCAACGCAAACACCGCACGGTCATCGGCGACCGCGCCTTTATCGGGAGCGGCACGATGCTCGTAGCCCCCGTCACCGTGGGGGAGGGGGCGCGCATCGGCGCGGGCGCGGTGGTGACGCGCGATGTGCCAGCGGGCGCGTTGGTCTATGGGGTCCCCGCCCGCCGGCATGATACGCCAAAGGCACAGGCCGAATCCGGAGGAGAAGATGCCCAACCCAAATCCCCATAAGGCGATCGCTCAAGAGGCCCTTGCCCCTGAGTGGCGCGCCCTGCTCGAGGCGGCTAAGGAGGCGCGCGAGCGGGCCTATGCGCCGTATTCCCACTTTCCGGTAGGGGCCGCCGTGCGCACGCGCGAGGGGCGCATCTACGCGGGGTGCAATGTGGAGAATGCCTCCAGCGGTTTGACGGTGTGCGCCGAGCGCGTGGCCATCTGGAACGCGGTCGCGCACGGCGAGCAGGAATTTGTGGCCCTCGCGGTGGTTACAGGGCCGGGGAGCACGCCCTGCGGCGCCTGCCGGCAGGTGATGAGCGAGTTCGCCGAAGATTTGCCCATCCTCGTCGCAGATCTCGCCGGGCATGCCTGGTTCACCTCCCTCCGCGCGCTTTTGCCAGATCCCTTCCCGCGCGTATCCTATGGGGAGTAGGGCCACTGGGGCCGCCTGGGCAAAGTGAGGGGAGATGCCACCGCGCATTTACCGGCTTGAGGCCATCGTCCTGAAAGAGATGGATTACGGCGAGGCCGATCGCATCTTGACGCTCCTCACGCCCACGGGCAAGGTTACCGCGCTGGCCAAAGGGATTCGCCGTATGACGAGCCGCAAGGCCGGGCAGTTGGGCCTATTCTGCCGCGCCGAACTTGTGCTGGCCCGTGGGCGGAATATGGATATCGTCTCCCAGGCCCAAAGCCTCGAGACGTATGAGGGGATCCGCCAGGACCTTTTCCGTTTTGCCTATGCCTGTTATGCCGCCGAACTGATGGATCGGTTCGTGCAGGAGGAAGAGGAAGATAGCGCGGCCTTTTATGACCTGATGGCCAAAGGGCTAGAGTGGCTAGCGAATGAGGCCGACCCCAGGCTATGGATGCGCTACTTTGAGTTGCGGCTCTTGAGTTTGGGGGGGTATCAGCCCCAGTTGTATCGGTGCACGGTGTGCGAGCGAGAGATCCTGCCAGAGGGCAACTTGTTCGATGCCGAACGTGGGGGCATCGTCTGCCCGCGCTGTGCGCCCGTGGCGCCCCAGGCGCGCCCGGTCTCCCTTGGCGCCCAGAAGGTGCTCCGCTATCTGTTGAGCCGTTCGCCAGAGGAGATTCGCGCGCTCACGCTCAAACCCGAGACGCATAACGAACTCGAGGCGCTCCTGGAGCGCTATCTGGAGTACATCCTCGAGCGCGATCTGCGTTCGGCGGCCGTCCTAAAACGCCTTCGTGAGGAGATACGCCGCGCCGAACGCCGGGCTAACCGCCCAGCGGCGGAGGCCGTCTAACCCAAGTTGGAGTGTGGAGGAGAGATGGATTTTCAAACCGTCATAATGCGCCTAAACGAATATTGGGCCGCCCAAGGGTGCCTCCTGTGGCAGCCGCACAACGTCCAAGTGGGCGCCGGCACGATGAACCCGGCCACGGCCCTGCGCGTGCTAGGGCCGGAGCCGTGGAACGTCGCCTATGTGGAGCCTTCGGTACGGCCCGATGATGGGCGCTACGGAGAAAACCCAAACCGCTGGCAGCAGTACTATCAATATCAAGTCATCCTCAAGCCCGACCCGGGGAACCCACAGGAACTGTACTTGGGGAGCCTCGAGGCCCTGGGGATTGACCTGAGTGCCCACGATGTGCGTTTTGTGGAGGATAATTGGGAATCTCCCGCGTTGGGCGCTTGGGGGTTGGGCTGGGAGGTCTGGCTGGATGGGCAGGAGATCAGCCAGTACACCTACTTCCAACAGGCCGGCGGCCAAGAGATGAACCCCGTCTCGGTGGAGTTGACCTATGGCTTGGAGCGCATCGTGATGGTCCTCCAGGGGGTGCAGGGGTTCCCGGATATCCGCTGGAGCGGCGCGGTAACCTACGGCGACCTCCTTTTGCGGGGCGAGATTGAACACTGCATCTATAACTTTGAGGTAGCCGATGTGAACAGCCTCCGCCAGATGTATGACCTCTGCGAGGCCGAGGCCAAGAATGCCCTGGCGAGGGGCCTGGTGATGCCGGCGCACGATTACGTCCTCAAGTGCTCACACCTTTTCAACGTGCTCGATGCGCGGGGAGCAGTGGGGGTGACGGAGCGCGCGCGCTACTTTGTGCGGATGCGCGACCTTGCCAAACAGGTGGCGGCCCTCTATGTGGCGCAGCGGCAGGAGATGGGCTTCCCCTTCAAGGATAAAATCGTCATCCCTTCGGCGGCGCCGGCGCCCCTCCCGGCGCCCGTCCAGCCCGTGGGGGAGGGGCCTTTCGACTTCCTTCTGGAAATCGGCACGGAGGAACTGCCCGTGGCCGATCTCGATACGGCCCTGGCCCAGGTGCAGGATCGCCTCGCCCAAGCCTTGCAGGAGGCGCGGCTCGCTTACGAGACCCTGACCGTCTCGGGCACGCCCCGCCGCCTTGTGGCCCACGTGAAGGGGCTAGCCGCGCGCCAGCGCGATGTCGAACGCATCATCCGGGGGCCGGCGGCAGCCATCGCCTACGATGCGGAGGGTAAACCGACGCGCGCCGCCGAAGGGTTCGCGCGGAGCCGGGGCGTCTCGGTGGGCGCCTTAGAAAGGCGCCTTCTGGATGGTAAGGAGTACGTGGTGGCCGTGATGGTCGAAAAGGGGCGCGAGGCGGCGGCCGTCTTGGCGGACCTCCTGCCGGGGGTGATCGGGGGCATCGCCTTCCCCAAGAGTATGCGCTGGAATGCCTCGAACGTGAGTTTCTCTCGGCCCATCCGCTGGTATGTGGCCCTCCTCGGTGACGAGGTGGTGCCCTTTGAGTATGCCGGCGTGCGGAGCGGGCGCATCACGCGGGGCATCCGCCCGCAAGGGTCGCCGGATATCTCTATCCCTTCGGCGGCGGCCTATGAGGAGGTCATCCAGCGGGCCGGCGTCCTGCTCGATGGGCGAGCGCGCGAGGCGCTCATCCGCGAGCAAGCCCGGCGCCTGGCCGAAGAGGTAGGGGGCGAGATTCCGGAGGATGCGGAACTCATCCATGAGGTGGCGAACTTGGTCGAATGGCCGCTGGCCATCCGAGGCACCTTTGCAGAGGAGTACCTGCGCTTGCCGGAGGTTGTCCTCCTCGCCGTGATGCGCAAACATCAGCGCTATCTGCCGGTGATGCGCCAGGGGCGCCTTTTGCCCTATTTCGTGGTCATCGCCAACGGCCAAGGGCTGGATAGGGAACTCGTCCGCGATGGGAACGAGCAGGTCTTGCGGGCGCGCTATGCAGACGCCGCTTACTTTTACGATGCCGACACGCAAAAGCCCCTGGAGGCCTTCACGCCGCGCCTGGCCACGCTGACCTTCCAAGAGCAACTCGGCTCAATGCTCGATAAGGTGGAACGCATCAAACGCCTGGTGCCCGAACTCGCCGAGATGCTGGGGCTAACGCCCGAAGAAAAGGCTTGGGCCGAACGGGCGGCGGCCCTGTGCAAGAGCGACCTGGCCACGCAACTCGTGGTGGAACTGACCTCCTTGCAGGGCAAGATGGGCCGGCACTATGCGCTCCTTTCGGGCGAGGCCCCCGAAGTGGCCCAGGCCATCGAGGAACACTACTGGCCGACCTCGATGGGCGATCGCGTTCCTGAGGGGATGGCGGGGGTGGCCGTGGGCCTGGCAGATCGCTTCGATACGCTCGTGGGCTTGTTCGCTGTGGGCATTCGGCCGACGGGCGCGGCTGACCCGTGGGGCCTGCGCCGAGCGGCGCTGGGCATTGTGCAGATCCTCGTCGAAAAGGGGATATCGCTTGCCCTGCCTGAGGCGATTTCTCTGGCTGCCGAAGGGTTGCCCGTGAAGGCCGAAGAAGAGGCCTTGCGGCAGGTGTATGAGTACATCCTCCAACGCTTCCGCAACTGGCTGCTGGAAAGCGGCCACCGCTACGACGTGGTGGATGCCGTCTTGGCGGAAAGGGGTTACGATCCGGCGCTCGCCCATCGGACGCTTTTGGCCCTCGAGGCCTGGGTAGCCCGGCCGGATTGGGAAGAACTCCTCGATGCCTACGCGCGGTGCGTGCGGATCACGCGTTCCGAACCCTATGTGCACGCCGTCGAAAGGGAAATCCTCCGCGAGCCGGCCGAGATCGCCCTCTATGAGCGCTATTGGGCCGTGGCGCCCCGCGTCCAGGCACAGGGGAATATCGAGACGTTGATGCAGGCCTTGTTGGAACTCAAGCCCTACATCAGCCGCTTTTTCGATGACGTGCTCGTTATGGCCGAAGACGAGGCCCTGCGCAACAATCGGCTGGGCCTCCTGCAGGCCATCGGCCGGCTGACGGAGGGCATCGTTGATCTGACCGTGATGGAGGGGTTCTAGGGCCAGGCGAGTAACCCCGGCAGCCCTATGGGGTTATACGGTTGACGAGCAGTGTGCGTTTTGGTGAGCCACTTAGCCTAGGAGGTGGATTATGGCCCGCATCGGCGTCGTAACCGACAGCACCGCCTGCATCTCAACCGCCTTTGCCGAACGGCACAACGTATCCATTGTGCCCCTGTACATGCATATGCAAGGCAAAACCCTGCGAGATATGTTCGATATCTCGATTGAGGACTTTTATGCCCAACTGCCCAAATGCGATCCTCTGCCGACGACCTCTCAGCCTTCGGCAGGGGATTTTGCCAAGGTGTATGGCGAACTCATCGAGGGCGGGGCTGAGGGGATTATCTCCATCCATCTCTCCTCCGGCATCAGCGGCACGGTCAACTCGGCCGAACTGGCCAAACAGCAGTTCGAGGGCACGCCCATCGAAATCGTAGATACGCAGTGCGCTTCGGCCGGCCATATGTTGACTGTGGAGACGGCCGTGCGGGCGGTGGAGGAGGGCAAGCCCTTTGAGGAGGTTGTGGCTGCCGCACGAGCCGTGGTTCAGGCGCAACGCATCGTCTTTGGCGTAGACACGTTGGAATACCTCTACAAGGGCGGGCGAATCGGCGGCGCTGCCGCGCTGCTAGGGTCGCTTTTGCAGTTCAAACCCCTTTTGTGCTTCAACCAAGGGCGCATTGATGCGCTGGAGCGCGTGCGCACCTCGAGCCGCGTGCTCACGCGTATGGCCGAGGTGATGCGCGAGTGGATGGGGGATCAACCGGTTCAGGTCGTGATCATCCAGGCGGAGGCTATGGATCGCGCCCTGGCCCTCAAAGAAATCGTGCCGCAGTACCTCAAGGCAGCGGCTATTCGCATTTGGCCTCTGCCGCCCGTGCTCGGCGCGCACGTGGGCAATGGGACGCTTGGCCTATGCGCTTGCCCCACGTCCGTATGCGGCCTGCCCCCGGAAGATGCGCTAGCGTTCGCGTAAACTCGGCCCTGATGCAGTTCGCGTGAACCCCTTTTGTGCTGTGCCATCTTGGTTTATAATCCCTGCCGAGGGGACGAGATGGCACTCTCTTTTGTAGCCGATTCGATGCTGGGGCGGCTCGCGCGTTGGCTGCGCGCCTTGGGCTACGATACGCTCTACGATGCCTCATGGGAGGATGGCGCCCTGGTGCGCATCGCCCATCAGGAGGGGCGGTTTCTCCTCACGCGCGACCTGGCCCTTGCCCAACGGGCGGGCGCATGGGCTATCGTGATTGAGAGCGAAGCACTCGTCGAGCAGTTGGCCCAATTGCGGGCCATTTTGGGTGTGCGGGCCGTGGCGCCCTTTAGCCGGTGCCTGTGCTGCAATGCCATCGTAAAACCCATCTCGCCCTGGGCCGTGCGCGAACGCGTGCCGACCTACGTCTATGCCACGCAGAGCGCATTCTACATCTGCCCGAACTGCGGGCGCGTGTACTGGCCGGGCACGCACTGGGAACGTATGCGCGCGAATATTGCCACCTGGGAGGCGAAGGGCGTTCTCGCGCGGTCGGCTGAAGGCTCGCCGAGCGGAGGCGCCGAACCCTAATCGAGGAAAGGAGAGGATGTTCACAGACTGGCTGCGCCGCATCACCAAAGGGGTCATCGAACCCATCGCCGCTTTTCTGGCGCGGCATGGCATCCATGCCAATACGCTGACCGTATTCGGTTGTGTGCTCAATATCCTGGTGGGCGTCATCGTGGGGATGGGCTACCTCCGCTGGGGCGGGGTCTTGCTCATCGTGGCTTCCGCCTTTGACGCGCTCGATGGCACCGTGGCCCGCCGCGTGGGCCGCCCCACCAAGTTCGGCGCCTTTTTAGATTCCGTGCTGGATCGCATCTCCGAATCTGCCGTTCTTTTGGGCATCGCCCTGTGGGCTATGAGGATGCCCGGCCTTTGGGAAGAACTCCTGGCCTACATCGCCATCGTCGGCTCGATGCTGGTGAGTTATACGCGGGCGCGCGGAGAGGGGCTGGGCGTCTCGACAAAAGTGGGCATCTTGACCCGCGTCGAGCGGTGCATCGTGCTCATCGTAGGGCTGGTGTTCCCCACTTTGCTGCTGCCGGCCCTCTGGGTTTTGGCCGTCGGCACGGTGTGGACGACCTTCCACCGTATGTATGACGTCTATCGCCAGGTGAAAGACCAACCCCTGACGAACGTCAACTCGACATAATCAAGCCCATCCTCGCCGCGTGCGATAGGGCCTTTGAGGCGGCCTTTGGTGTAGGACCAAAGGCCGTGTTATAATAGTATACTATGGAAGCACAGGGGGGAGTGCAGGCCGATCTGCCCAAAGAGACGAAGGCGTTGCTCGATAAGATTGCCCAAGACTTGCCCATCTTGGCCGATATGAGCCGCGCCGACCTTCTCTTATATGCGCGGCTGCCGCGAGAAGAGGCCGTCATCCTTTGGGCCCATGCTCAGCCGCATTCGTCCACCCCGTTGTACGATCGCCTGAGCATAGGGGAACGCCTGCCCATCGCCTCGATGCCGGGGCTAGGGGGGCGCGTTCACGTGCGCCGCGTGCACACCCTGCTTGTGCGCGGCGCCACGGTGGCGCGGCAAGTCTTCCCTGTGTTCGACGCGGCGCATCGGCAGGTCATCGGGTACGCCGTGCGCGATGCCTACTGGCTGGCCTATGAGCGGCATCGGCGGCGCAGCCGGGTGTTCCAAAGGGCGCTGGACGAGTTCACGCGTTCCGTCTTGCGGGGAGATTTGGAGGGCGCCGAGGGCCTTTCGCCTTTTGGCGAGCACGATGGCATCGTGTACGTGGGGCCAGATCGGTGCATCCAGTATATGAGCGGCATCGCCGCCGAGCTGTATCGCAACCTCGGCTATCGAGATAGCCTCATCGGGCGGCGCGTCAGCGAAATCGAGACGATTGATCATCAACTCGTGATGCGCGCCATCAACGAGCGCCGCTGTTACGAGGTGCAGGTAGAGCAGGGGGGGCTGACGTGGGTGCGCAAGGCCATCCCCATCGTGGCGGCGCCCAAACAGGGGCTGTTTGGCAAATACCCCAAACGTTTGGAGGCGCGAGCGCGCCGCGTGCGGGGCGTGTTCATCCTGATCCACGATGCGACCGAGGCCCTGCGAACGCAGCGCGAACTCGAGGCGCGGATGGCCTTGGTGCGCGAGGTGCACCATCGCGTCAAGAATAATCTGCAGATCATCGCCTCGATTATGCGTATGCAGGCGCGGCGCGCCCGCGACGAGGAGGCGCGCGCCGTCTTGGAGGAGGGCGTGAACCGCATTTTGAGCGTGGCCGTGGTGCACGAGTTCCTCTCGCAGAACGCCAAGGGGATGATCAACCTCAAAGACGTGGCGCACCGCATCCTGGGCCAGATTCAACGGGGTTTGATCAGCCCCGATAAGACGATCCATATGGGCGTGCAAGGGCCGGATATCTGGCTCCCGGCCGAACGGGCCACTCAGTGCGCCCTGGTGATCAACGAGTTGGTGCAGAACGCCATCGAGCACGGCATGGCCCACCGCGACGCGGGGCGCATTGACGTGGAACTTGTGGATCACGGCGACTCGGTGAGCATCCTCGTGACGGATAACGGCGAGGGCTTGCCGGAGGGGTTCGACTTGGCAACGGATGCCCATTTGGGGCTGCAAATCGTGCATAATATGGTGCAGCGCGATTTGCGAGGGCAGTTTACTTTACATAATAGTCCTTACGGCGTGCAGGCGCATGTGCGCTTTGCCAAAACCTTGCCGTAAGGCATCGTAGGGTGAAAGAGGAGGTCGAAATTGGAACGGGTGCGTGTGATCATAGCGGATGACGAATCGGTCATTTGCATGGAATTGCGCGAAATGCTCCACAACCTGGGCTACTTGGTTGTGGGGGAGGCCGGGGATGGCAAGAGCGCGGTGAACTTGGCGCGTGAACTGCGCCCCGACGTCGTGCTGATGGATATCCTTATGCCCGATATGGATGGCATCGAGGCGGCCCGCATCCTGACGGAGGAACGCATCGCGCCGGTGGTGCTCCTCACGGCCTACAGCCAGAAAGATTTCGTCGAACGGGCCAAGGCGGCCGGCGTCGTGGGGTACCTCGTCAAACCTTTCCAAGAGGCCGACCTCGCACCGGCCATCGAGGTAGCTCTGGCGCGCTTTCAGGAGTTCCGCGCCCTGGAAAAGGAGGTGGATAACCTCAAAGATCAACTCGAAACGCGTAAACTCGTTGATCGCGCCAAGGGCATCCTGATGGATACGCAGGGGTTGACGGAGGCTGCGGCCTTCCGGCGCATCCAAAAGATGTCTATGAATACGCGCAAGTCTATGAAAGAGATCGCCCAAGCGATCATCTTGACCTACGAGGCCACCAACGAAGAAGGCCGCAGCGGGGGGCCGTTTACGCGCCGCGCGGAGTAGCGGAGGGTTGTTGCGCCGCCTCGTATTCCTCTTGGCTGATCAGTTCGCCGCCTTGTACATCCGCCGAGACGACCTGATACGAGGCATCGAAATAGATGTCGGCGTGCATCAGTTGAAAGCACTTGTTGTCCATCACATCTTTGTGGAGGACAAAAACGCCAGGCAGCGCTTCCTCTTCTTCGATACGGTTCAAGTCGTTCCGCTTGTGGGCGCGGACGCGCACCACGCTGCCGCAGCGTTTGCAGCGAAAGTGCAGCCAGAGGGCGTCCGGATCCGTCGGCTGGGTTCGGGGCGCCCTTGGCTTTTTTTCGCCGGCCGCTTGCCCTCCAAAGAACGCGCGCAGTTTTTCCCAAAAGCCCATGGCGTCCTCTCCTGTGGCGCAAGATGCTTTCGCGTATCGTACGCATATTATACCACGAAAATCGGGCCTGCGGCCAGGCGCCGTTTTTTTGCCTCGCGGTGGGGGAGGAGCGCTTGGGGCACGGCTGATTTTGACAAATCAGGGCGTTTGGATTATATGATTTATTGAAAATTAAATATGATTTTGGAGCATAAGAAATGAGCAGCCGGCCCGATGAAGCACGGAATGCCCCTACTCCGCCGCCAAGCCGCGACATCCGCACGGTGAACGAAGCGGCGGAGCGTATGCTCGACGATCTCGATCTGAGCGAACTCTCCAAGCGCACCTATCGCCACGGCCTCAATGCGCTCATCCGCTTTTTGCACATCTCGCGTCAAAATGACGCCGCGGCAGAGGCCCTCGCCCCCTGCCCCCTGGAGTGGATTTCGGAGGAGACGCTGTATGCCTTTAACCGCTGGCTCCGCGAGGCCTATCCGGATCCTCACACCCGCCCGGAGGTGGGCGCTCAACCCAGCCGCACGGGCCGCACCTATCTGGTCGCAGCGCGGCGCCTGATGAACTGGCTCGACTTGCAGGGCCTCCTTCCGCCTGGCGTGTCGTACGATCGGATGGTGCGCCGCATTGACCAAGGCCGCGGCAGCCGCCGCGCGGGCTACCAGCAGCGCAAAGTGGATCCCGAGGTGATGCGCGTTTTGACCCATTACCTGCGCCAGCCCCTGCCCGAAAAGCGCGGGGCGCGGCGCCTCTCGCTCTTGCGCAACCGTGCCCTAATGGCCCTCCTCTACGATACGGGGATGCGCATCAGCGAGGCCCTCGCTCTTACGCGCGAGGATGTGCTCGACGGCCGTGCCCACCGCATCCGGCTGACGATTACGAAAAACCGCAAACCGCGCACGGTCTTTCTCTCGGAGGAGACCCAGCAACTCATCAAAGATTATGTCAAGGAACGGGAGGATGGCGCCTATGCGCCCCTCTTCGCCTCCCACGGCCGGGGCAAAGGGGGCGCCATCACGCCGGGCCACGCCTGGCTCATCGTGAAAAAGGCCGCCGAGGCCGAGGGCCTCTATGCGAATACCTCCCCCCACTCCCTGCGGCACCGCCGCGCACAAGACCTGTTGGATGAAGGAATGCCCCTGGAATGGGTGGCGGCCCTCTTGGGGCACGAGCACCCCGATACGACGCGCATCGTCTATGCCTGGGAGACGGAAGAGGAGCGCCTGGCCGATATGATCGCGACCTATGGCCTCACGCCCTCGCAGGCGCAATCGAGGCGCATAGCCGGCCAAAAGGGAGAAAAAGAGTAGAATTCGCTGGAAAAAAACCGCGGGGCGGCTATTTCGAGGTTGCACCGCAAGCGCACGGTTTGGCGGGGACTCTATCTACAAACAGGTGCCGAGCGATATTAAGGCCCAGAACCGTCTCGACGCCCTCCGCCTGGACGGTGATCGTCTCATTGAAGGGCAAGATCGCCGTGACGGTGATGGGCGTGCCGGGCATCAGGTGGCGCGCCTCGAGGAAATGCAGGAGGTCGGGGTTTTGCTCGATCTCCTCATGCACCCGCGCCAGGATGTAGGTCTGGCTGACTTCCGCCTCCAGAAGCGGGATGAGGTTCTGGGTGAGGTCCTCGTGGCCGGGCAAGGGGTTGCCATGGGGGCAAAACCGCGGATCCTCCACGAGGTTTTCGACGGCATCCGTGGTCTCTGCCGAAAGGCTATGCTCTAAACGATCCGCCTCGGCGTGCACTTTGGACCACGGCACGCCCAACACGCGGGCCAAGAGGAGTTCCGTAAGCATATGCCGGCGGATGACCGAGGCCGCGGCGCGCTTGCCCATCTCGGTCAGATGGATGGTCTTATCATGGGCCATCGTCACCCAGCCATCTCGCACCATGCGCTGCAAGGTGGCCGTAACCGTGGGCGCCGAAACCTCCAGCCAATCGGCCAATTTACGCCCGATGACCGCCTCGCCGTCGCGCGTCAAGGTATAAATGACGCCCAGATAATCCTCTACGGTCGGCGTCGGCCGTTCTTCCTTATCCATCGTCCTATCCTCGAAAGGAATACATCGTTGTATAATCCTATCCTACCACGCGCCCAAGGTGGCGTCAAACAGGGGGCTAGAGCGCTCGCTCGACATCTGCGCCCCAAGGGTCTATCATACATAGGGTAGCAATCCAGAAAGGCAGGGGAACGATGACTTTTGATTATCGCTTGGATGGCCAAGCGGGGATGATCACCGGGGCTGCGAACGGCATCGGCAAGGCGCTGGCCATCGGCCTGGCGGAAGCGGGGGCGCATATCGCCGTGGCTGATCTCCCTGCGCAGCGCGAAAACGCCTTGGATACGGCCCGTGAGGTGGAAGCGCGTGGCACGCAGGCCCTGGTGCTCGAGCTCGACGTGACCTCCCTACCCTCCATCGAGGCCGCCGTGCGGGCTATGGTGGAGGCCTTCGGCCGAATAGACTTTCTCGTCAACTGCGCCGGCGTGAACATCCGCAAACCTGTGTTGGAATACACCGAGGCCGATTGGGAAAAGATCGTCTCCGTCAACCTGAAGGGGGTCTTTTTCTGCACCCAAATCGCGGCGCGCGAGATGGTCAAACAAGGGCACGGCAAGATCGTCCAGATCGCCTCGCAACTGGCCGTGGTGGCTATGAAGGATCGTTCCATTTACGCCATCACCAAGGCGGGGGTGGCCCATCTGGCCAAGGCCTTTGCCCTAGAACTCGGGCCGCTGGGCATCACGGTCAACGCCGTAGGGCCGACTTTCGTCTCCACACCCCTCACCACGAGCATGTTTTCAGACCCCGCCTTCATCGCTGAAAACCTGCCGCGCATCCCCAGCGGGCGTTTTGGCACACCCCAAGACGTGCTCGGCGCCGTGCGCTTTCTCCTCTCCAGCGCCGCCGATCTCATCAACGGCCATTTACTTCTGGTGGATGGCGGCTATACTATCCACTAACGGTTCGATGCGGAGCGTACATCAAACCTAGGAGGGAAGGATGAAAGGAGTGGTGTTGGCCGGAGGGTTGGGGACGCGCCTTTACCCCCTGACCTATGCGACGAACAAGCACCTGCTGCCGGTGTATGACAAGCCGATGATCTTTTACCCCATCACCACCTTGGTGCAGGCCGGCATCAAGGAGATTATGGTGGTAACAGGAGGCCCTCACGCAGGCGATTTCATCGCCGTCCTCAAAAATGGGCGCGAATTGGGCGTCAAGCACCTCGAGTACGCCTATCAGGAGCGCGAAGGGGGCATCGCCGAGGCGCTCAGCCTGTGCGAGGATTTCGCCGATGGCGGGAACATCGCCGTCATCCTCGGCGATAACACCACCGACGCGGATATCAGCGAGGCCGTGGCCTCCTTCACCTCAGGGGCAATGGTCTTCTTGCGGCCGGTGCCCGACCCGGAGCGCTTTGGGGTGCCCGTATTCGACCCTCAAGACCCCACGCGCATCATCGCCATTGAGGAAAAACCCGCCCAACCCAAGAGCCGCTACGCGGTAACGGGACTTTATCTGTACGATCATCGCGTGTTTGACATCATCCGTAACATCAAGCCCTCGGCGCGCGGCGAACTCGAGATTACGGATGTCAACAATGCCTATATTGCGATGGGCGAGTTGCGCTGGGCCGAACTCGGCGGTTTCTGGTCAGACGCGGGCACGTTCGAAAGCCTTTTCCGGGCCAACGCCTACTGGGCGCAAAAGAAAACCAAACGCCCCTGCGAGGATTTCTCGGCCTACTTGTAAGGCTTTACACCGGCGGGGCGCTTGATCAAGCGCCCCGCCGGCTTTTCGATACTCGTCGCCGCAACGGCCTCTATGGCCTCATTTCCAGTGTAGCGTGGGGCTGTGAAAGAGTTCTAACTCGTTGCCATCTGGGTCTCGGAAGAAGGCCAAGCGGATGTCGCCCACGCTCCGCGGCTCCACGTGGAAGGCGACGCCCTTGGCCTTGAGCGCCTCATAGGTGGCATCCACATCGTCCACCTCAAAGGCCAAATGGGCAAACCCGCTCGTGGGTTTGGCCGGCTCGGCCCCCTCGGCGCTTATCAGTTCGATGGTGGTGCCGCCGATATCCACAAAGAGGATATCCTGACCCGGGTTTCGGCCGGGGATTTGCCCCAGCACGTTGAAACCGAGCGTCTCGGTGTAAAAAACCCTCATAGCCGCATAGTCGCGTGCCCTCAAGGCGATGTGGTGCGCTTTCAGAATAGCCATCGTGCGAACTCCCCTTGTGAATTAAGATGACGATGCCGTAGCACTTGACGGAACCCGGCGGGCCTAAACGTCAGTTCACGACGTTTTGCGGTTTGCCCGCGATAAAGGCGGCGACGTTCTCCACCGTGGCCTGCATAAGGCGCGCCCGCGCTGAGCGCGTCGCCCAAGAGATGTGCGGCGTGATGTAACAATTCTTGGCCGTGAGGAGCGGGTTATCGGCCGCAGGGGGTTCCACCTCCAGCACATCTAGCCCAGCGCCGGCGATGAGGCCCCGGTTCAGGGCATCGGCCAGGTCCGCATTGTTCACCACGGCGCCGCGGCTCGTGTTGATGAGAAAGGCCGTCGGCTTCATCATCCTGAGCCGCTCGGCGTTCACCAGGTTGTACGTCTCCGGCGTCAGGGGGCAGTGCAGGCTGATCACATCGCTCTCGCGGAAGATGCGATCTAGGTTGACCATTTCGATATCCGGGTCGCCCGAATCGCGGATGTAGGCATCGTAGGCGATGACGCGCATCTCAAAGGCTTTGGCGATCTTGGCCGTGGTGCGGCCGATGCGCCCGAACCCGATAATCCCCATCGTCAATCCCGCAAGTTCGATGAGGGGATAATCCCAATAGCACCAATCGGGAGAGGCCAACCAGCGCCCCTGGGCCACGCCTTGGGCGTGCTCGGCGACGTGCTGGGTCAGGTTCAGGAGGTGTGCAAAGACCATCTGCGCTACAGAGAGCGTGCCGTAGGTGGGCACGTTGCTCACCGGAATGCCCCTCTCCCGCGCGGCCTTGACATCCACGATATCATACCCCGTGGCAAGGACGCTGATGAACTTGAGGTTGGGCGACTGCTCGAGGACGGCCCTGTCTATGATCGTTTTGTTCGTGAGGGCGATATCGGCTCCCTCTAGCCGTTTGACCACCTGGTCGTACGGCGTACGGTCATACACCGTCAGGTCGCCCAAGGCAGATAGGCCCTCCCACGAGAGGTCGCCGGGGTTGAGCGTGTAGCCATCGAGTACGACGATCTTCATGCTCTGTTCCTTTCTATGGTGCTCTAGCGCCTTCGCTATGGGCGCGCTCAAGGCGTCCTCTCCATCATACCATCTTTTAGTCAAGAGGCAAGCCCGCCACCATTTGTGGTTTTGAGGCGCCGAAACCTTGCCCGGGAGTGGGAGATTCGCTTTCGCGCTCCGAGCGGTATGGCTCTGGGCGGGCGATTGCCCCTTCTGGGCGACTGGGCTATAATCGGCTCGATTCAAGATCGGCGCGGCAAAGGAGATTATGAAGCGCATCGTGCTTATTTTCAAGGGGATGGCCTATGGCATCACACACATCTTGCCGGGGCTGGGAGGTGCTATCGCTCTGATACTGATGGGCATTTATGAGCCGTTTGTAGATGCCGTGGGGAACTTGTTCATCCAGAGGCATCGTTGGCGCGAATTTGCCGCTTTTTTGATTCCCCTTGGCATTGGTATGGTGCTCGGCATCCTCCTTGCGGCCATCGTTTTTGAGAGGCTCCTGGCAGATCACCCTGCGGCGACGAACGCCTTTTTCGTAGGGCTTTTGGCCGGCGCTGTGCCCTCGGTGTGGCGTATGCATCGCGATATGCGCCTTTCGAAGGCGCGCCTCGGGGCTTCATCGTTGGGAATTATCCTCGTTCTGGGGTTACGGGGCCTTGAGGCCTATCTCCGCGCGGGCCACGGCCAAAAGTGGACCCTCGAGGCACTCAACGAGCCGATGGGCGTGGCCTACAATGGGCTGGTGAGTTTTCTCGCCGGGGGCGCGGCTGTTACGCCGGGGTTGGATGGCTCCCTCGTGCTCATCGTGGGCGGCATTTACGAGCCTCTCCTGCAGGCCATCAGCGCCCTCAAAAACCTGGTCATCTATTGGTGGCCCATCCTCACCACTGCGATATGCACCCTCATCGGCATCTTTGTCTTTTCCAAGTTGATTGACACCCTGATTAAGAGGTCCCCTTCCGTGGCCTATTATGGCGTGCTGGGGATGATCCTCGGCTCCATTTACGTCCTGGTGCCGCGCCAACGGGGGGCCGATTCGCTTATCCTGCTCCTCTTGGCCTTTGCGTTGGGCCTTGGGCTGGCCCTCTGGCTGGGCAAAGAGCCTTCTAACGCCCAACAGAGCCAACCTTGAACGCATTCAGACTCTCCACCAAGGAGGTATCGCGGTGCCGCTGAATTATGCCTATGAGAAGCGCCTTCAAGTGGGCTACATCGGCGCGGGAGAACACTCCTACCGGCACATTCTGCCCTGCTTGCGCTATGCGCCCATCGAACTGGTGGCCTTGGCCGACCACAATACGGATCGCGGCCTGGCCGTGGCTCGCCATTTTGGCGCGCGCCGTTTTTATCCCAACCACAAGGCCTTGCTCGCCAAAGAGAAACTGGATGCCCTGCTCATCGTCGTCGGGCCGGATGCGCAAGGGCGCCCTCGCTACCCGGAGATCGCCGCCGAGGCCTTGACTGCCGGTTTGCACGTCTGGATAGATGCCCCGCCCTGCGCCAGCGCGAGCGACATCCGCACCTATACGGATGCCTGTTTGCGGTCTCGCCATTACATTATGACGGGCTTCCGGCGAATGTTCGCCCCTGCCTATGTGAAGGCCAAAGAACTCATAACGCGCCCCGAGTTCGGCAAGGCCGTGGGCTTCAGTTTGCGCTATCCGCTGGCCTTTTCGAAAGATGCGTCCTTTTTGCGATTTGTGCATCCTTATTCTCTCTTGGTGTACCTTTTTGGCGAGGCCCAAGGGTTCACGCTTTTGCGAAGCGAACCCACCGGCGCGATGACGATCCTTTTGCGCTTTCGCGAGGCCGTAGGCAACCTTGTATTGACGGGCGCCCCTGCCGCGCGAGACGCCTGGGAACGGCTGGAGATTTTCGGCACGGCCGGCTGGGTCGCCGTGGAAGGGGCCGCCCAGGTCATCTTTCAATCCTACGGGTCGGGGGCACCGAGGGATCGGGAAGATCCTCTCGGCCCCGAGGCGCTTGCCCCACGGGTATGGCAGCCCGATTTCACGGCCGAAGGCCATCTGGATGGCGGCCTGTTTATGAGCGGCTATGTGGGGTGTTTGCGGCATTTCGCCGAGCAATTGCTCCGGGGCGAGCCGCCGCGTTACGGCAACCTCATTGAAATGCTGCATATTATGACGGCCTATGACAAGATCCTCACGGCCCAAGAGGGCGCGTGGGTGACGATCTGAACCGTGGAGGTGGCTATGGCTATAGCACTGCGCCTTGGCATTTGCGCTGGCCCAGAACGCGCCCCTGAGGTAGCGGGCGTCTATGATTATATCGAACTCCCGACGTCTGCCCTCGCGCCCTTGGAGGAAGACGATGCCTTTGCCCCACGCTTGCGGATGCTCCAGGCGCTCCCCCTACCCGTTCGCGCCCTGAATGTGTTCGTCCCCCGCGAGATCAAACTCGTGGGCGAGGCGGTGGATCAAGCCCTCGTCAGGCGTTATGTCGAGAAAGCCATCCGCCGGGCGGGCGCGTTGGGCGTGGAGTGCATCGTCTTCGGGAGTGGCGGGGCGCGCGCCGTGCCGGAGGGCTTCCCCCGCGAAAGGGCCTGGGAGCAATTGGCCGAGTTCCTGCGCCTGTGCGCGGGGTTCGCGCAAGAGTATGGCATCCTCTTTGCCATCGAGCCGCTGAATAGGGGCGAGTGCAACATCCTGAACACCTATTTGGAGGGGGTGCAACTCGCCCGCCAGGTGGCCCTTCCGCAGGTGCGCGTGCTCGCGGACCTTTACCACTTTATGCACGATGGCGAGCCATTGGAGGATATCGCCCAGGCCCCCGAGTGGCTATGCCACGTGCATGTGGCCGATAGCGATCGGCGCCACCCCGGCACGGGCACGTATCCCTTGCCCGAACTGTTCGCCCTCTTGCGGCGCATCGGCTACCAAGGCCGGGTGAGCGTGGAGTGCCGCTGGGGCGAGGATTTCGCACAAGAGGCCCGCCAGGCCGCGGCCTTTTTGCGGGGCCTCGCCTCGCGAGGATAGGGAGGTGAAGCGCGATGAAGAGTCTTCGTACGATGGCCGTCCACGCGGGGGAACGTGCCCCACGGCCGGACTTTCGGCCGGTGAGCACGCCCATCTATGCCTCGGTCGCCTTCGCCTACGAGGCGATGGAAGACCTCGATGCGGTGTTCGCCAACGCGCGCCCCGGTTACGTCTATACGCGGTATGGGAACCCCACCGTTCACGCTTTTGAGCAGGCCGTGGCCGCCTTGGAGGGAACGGAGGAGGCCGTGGCCTATACCACGGGGATGGCCGCCGTCCACGGGGCGTTGCTTGGGGCAGGGGTGCGCCAAGGCGCGCGCCTCGTGGCCGCCGCAGACCTTTATGGCGCGAGTTATACCTTGCTCGACAAGATTTTGCGCAGCCTGGGCGTCGAGGCGACCTTTGTGCGCATTGATCACCTCGACGAGGTGGCCGAGGCCGTGCAGCGCGCCAAACCGGTGGCCCTTTTCTGCGAGACGATCTCGAATCCCCTCTTGCGCCTGGCCGATTTCGCCGCCCTTGCTGAGATCGCCCACGCCGAGGGCGCCCTCTTGATTGTAGATAGCACCTTCGCCAGCCCCTACCTCGTGCGGCCCATCGCTTGGGGGGCCGATATGGTGGTGCATTCCGCCACAAAATACCTCGGCGGCCATGGGGATGTGATGGGGGGCGTCGTCGCCTGCTCTGCCGCCTATGCCGCAACCTTGCGCGATCAGCAAAAGATTACGGGCGCGAACCTCGGCCCCTTTGAGGCCTGGCTCCTCTTGCGGGGCCTCAAGACGTTGCCCCTGCGCGTCCGCGAGCAGTGCGCCAATGCCCTGGCCATCGCCGAACACCTCGCGGCACACCCCAAGGTGGCCCACGTGAACTATCCCGGCCTAGCCAGCCACCCCCAACATACCTTGGCCGAGCGCCTGTTCGAGGGGCGGGGCTACGGCGGGGTGCTCAGTTTTGAACTCGCCAAGGGAGACCAGGCGACCGTCTTTCGCTTTATGGAGGCGCTGCGGCTCATCCAGCCCGCTACGACGCTGGGGGATATCTACAGTCTGGTGCTCTACCCTGCGCACTCCTCGCATCGCTCGGTGCCGCCGGAGGTGCGCGCTCAAATCGGCATCGGCGAGGGGCTGGTGCGCTTGAGCGCCGGCATCGAGGAAACGGCCGATTTGGTCGCCGACCTTGACCAGGCCCTGGCGGCGATCTGAACGCGAAAACAAGTGCGAGCCGACTGAATCAGTCGGCTCGCACTTTGGTACCGCATGGGGGATTCGAACCCCCGAATCTCCTCCTTGAGAGGGAGGTGTCCTAGGCCACTAGACGAATGCGGCACTTGAACGGTGCTAATATACCACAGAAGGGCGCACGGGTCAAAACCGGGCCTTTTACATTGCCTCCGGCGCCGTCATCCCCATCAGGCCGAGCGCCCTCGCCAGCACGATTTTGCAAGCCGCCACGAGTTTGAGGCGAGCCGCCGTTAGCGCCTCATCGCCCGGCTCGGTGCTCACCACGCGGCAATCCCGGTAGAAGGCATGAAAGGCCGAGGCCAAGTCATAGGCATAATAGGCCAAGAGGTGCGGCGCGAGTTGCGCCGCTGCCATTTTGACCGTCTCGGGCAGGCGCACCATACGGCGCAACAGGGCTAACTCGG
This sequence comes from Chloroflexota bacterium, assembly GCA_019873625.1. Lineage (GTDB taxonomy): Bacteria > Chloroflexota > Anaerolineae > UBA1429 > UBA1429 > JAIOAW01. Next base: position 28,895 of record JAIOAW010000019.1, on the reverse strand, counting down.
CCGGATGGTTCAACAGCGAGACGTCTCCCCCTTGGTAGGAGATGTCTCTAGCCAGCCGCAAAATAGAGGCGATGCGCGCATGGGCGTACTGGATATAGTACACGGGGTTTGCCTCGGATTGCTCTTTGGCCAGGTCTAGATCGAACTCCATTTGGCTATCTGCCGAGCGCGAGAGGAGAAAATACCGCACTGCGTCGGCGCCCACCTCCTCCAATACCTCGCGCAGGGTAATCGTATCGCCCGTCCGCTTGGAAAGGCGCACGATCTCGCCGCCCCGCTTGAGCGTAACGAGTTGATAGAGGATGATGATAAGGCGGTTGGGGTCCAGCCCCAAGGCGCGCATCATCGCCTTCATACGCGGCACATGCCCTTGATGATCCGCCCCCCATACGTTGATGACGGTATCGAAGCCTCGTTCGATGAACTTGTTATAGTGGTAGGCGATATCTGAGGCGAAATATCCCGGTGACCCATCGGAGCGGACGACGACCTCGTCCTTCGGCCCGCCCAGCGCCGTGGCCCTGAACCACACGGCGCCGTCGTGCTCATAGAGGTGGCCACCTTCCCGCAGGAGGGTCATAATCCGCTCGAATTGGCCGTTCGTATAGAGCGATTTTTCTGAAAACCAGCCATCGTACTGGATGCCCATCAAGGCCAAATCCTCGCGCGCCCGCTGGATGACCTTCTCCAATCCCAGGGCGCCGATGGCCTCTAGGGCCTCCTCACGGGGCATCTCCAAGAATCGCCGGCCATACTCCGCGGCGATAGCCTGCGCCATCTCGACGACATCCGCGCCGTGATACCCCTCTTCGGGCACTAGCCAATCCTCGCCGAGCGCCTGGGCATAGCGGGCGAGGAGCGTCTCGTAAAATAGGCGCATACGGCTGCCCGAATCGTTAATGTAATATTCGCGCTGGACGTCATACCCCGCTGCTTCCAGCACAGAAGCGAGCGCATCCCCCAGCACGGCGTTGCGCGCTGACCCCATATGGAGGTAGCCCGTCGGGTTCGCGCTGACGAACTCGACCTGCACCTTGCGCCCCTGGCCGAAATCCACCCGCCCGTAGGCGGCGCCTTGGCGCAGGATCTCTTCCACTTGCTTTTGAAGCCACCCTTTGGCGGCATAGAAATTGATGTAACCCGGCGGTGCCACGTTCACCTCGCCAATGGCCTCCAAGTGGTCTAGGCGGGGCACGATGGCTTCGGCAATCTTGATGGGCGCCAAGCGCGCCAAACGCGCCAGTTGCATACAGACGGGCGTGGCCCAATCTCCCAAGTCCTCCTGTTTGGGGCGCTCGATGGGAATCTCTTGGGGCACCTCAAAATCGGGTAGGGCGCCCTCTTTTTGGGCCTGGCGAAGGGCGTGGCCCAACGCGCGGCGCAGCATTTCATCTACCAATGGCGTCACGATGTCATCTCCATCCAGTTTTTTCCAACGGCCGAATCCACCTTGAGGGGGACGCGCAAGGGGTAGGCCGTCTCCATCGCTTCCACGACCAAGGCCCGCGTCGCCTCCAATTCCTCCTCGGGCACCTCGAGCACGAGTTCATCGTGCACCTGCAAGATCATCGCCCCCCGCAGGCGCTGCTCGGCCAGGCGTGCATCCAAGCGGATCATCGCCAGTTTGATGATATCCGCGGCGCTCCCTTGGATGGGCATATTCACGGCGGCGCGTTCGGCGGCACGCTGAAGCATCTGGTTCGCGGCGCTATTGGGGCGCAACTCGGGGAAGTAGCGCCGCCGGCCCAGCACCGTCTCCACATAGCCCCTCTCGCGGGCGATGCGGATGGTCTCTTCCAAATAGACCTTGACGCGGGCGAACCGCGCGAAATAGTTCTCGATGAAACGGCGGGCATCCTCGCGCGTGAGGTCGGTGCGGGCCGAAAGGCCGTAGTCAGACATACCGTACATCAGCCCAAAGTTGATGGCCTTGGCCAGGCTGCGCTGTTCGTAGGTTACCTCTGCCAGGGGGATGCCGAAAATAGCCGCCGCCGTGGTCGCATGGACGTCCTCTCCCCGGTGGAAGGCGCTCATCAACTCGGGGTCCTCCGAAAGGTGCGCCAAGAGCCGCAATTCCACCTGCGAGTAATCGCAACTGAGGAGCACATACCCCGGCGGCGCCACAAAGGCGCGGCGCACCTGGCGGCCCAATTCCGTGCGCACGGGGATGTTCTGCAAATTGGGGTCGCTTGAGGAAAGGCGCCCTGTGCTCGTGCCCGTCTGGTTGAAAGAGGTGTGCACCCTCCCCGTGCGGGGATTGACCAGCGCGGGCAAGGCATCCACATAGGTGCTTTTGAGTTTATCTATCTGGCGGTATTCGAGGATGAGATCGGCGATGGGGTGATAGGCCCGCAGTTCCTCGAGGACGCTCGAATCCGTAGAGTAACTCGTCTGCGTGCGGCGGCCTGCGGGCAACTTGAGTTCCTCAAAGAGGACGGCGCCGAGTTGTTTGGGCGAGTTGATGTTAAAGGGGTGCCCCGCCGCCGCATAGATCCGCTCTTGCAGGTCTTCGAGGCGTTTGCCCAAGGCGCGAGACATCTCGCGGAGGTATTCCACATCCACCATCATCCCGCGCCGCTCCATACGGGCGAGGACGGGCACCAGGGGCATCTCCAAATCGGCAAAGAGCGACCATTGGGCCGTCTTGTTCAATTCCTCTCGCAAGACGTCCATCAACCGCAGGGTCATATCCGCATCGGCGCAGGCGTACGGCATCACCTGCTCAATGGGCACGCGATCCATCGTCGTGCGGTTCCGCCCCGAGCCGATGAGGTCGGCGATGGGGGTCATCTCAATGCCCAGCCGCTGCCAGACCTGCTCTTTGAGGCCGATGCCGCGCCCCGAGGGCGCCAGAAGCCAGGCGGCGAGCATCGTATCGTAGAGGGGGCCGCGCAAAGGCATCCCCTGCTCTTCGAGCACGAGGAGGTCGAATTTGGCGTTATGCATCACCTTGGCCAGGCGCTCATCGGCCAAGTGCGGACCCAGGGCCGCTTTGACCTCTTCGAGGCTCAGAAGCGGCCTTTCTTCTCGCGCGCGGATGTGCCCAATGGGGATGTAGAAAGCCTCTCCTGGCTCAAGGGCGAGCGAAATGCCCACGAGGTGGGCGCGCATCGGGTCTGTGCCGGTTGTCTCCGTATCCACGGCGACGCGCTGTGCGCCCTCAAACCGCTTGGCGAGGGCGGTCAGTTCCTCGGGCGTCATCACGGCGCGATAGTTGCCCAAAAGACGCTCGGGGGCCGCGGCGGGCGCAGGCGGAACCTCTTCAAAGAGGCCCAGTTGGCGCACCTCTTGGGGGCGGCCTTCGGGGATGCGCGCCACGAGGGAATGCATCCCCAATTCGCGCAAGATGGCCATCACCGCCTCGCGGTCATAATGCCCCCATTGGCTGCGAGAGAGATCCAGTTTCACATCCACATCGCGCACGATGCGCACGAGTTTTTGGCTCTGCAAGGCGGCCTCGCGCCCCGCCTCCAAGGCTTTGCGATAGCGAACCTGCTCGATTTCATCGAGGTGGGCCAGGATGTTCTCCAGCGAGCCGTATTTTTGCAGGAGCGCGATGGCGCCCTTTTCGCCCACGCCGGAAACGCCCGGAATGTTATCCGATGCATCGCCCGTGAGGGCCTTGAGATCGCTCAGTTGGCTCGGCTCCAGCCCGTAGCGCTCGCGGATGGCCTCCACATCGTACAATTGGATATCCCCCAGGGTGCGCCGTGGCGTGAGGACTTTGATATCGGGGGAGATGAGTTGGAAGGTATCGCTATCGCCCGTAACGATGATCGTCTCCAGGCCCTGCTGGGCGGCCTGTTCGGCCAGGGTGCCCAGGAGATCATCCGCCTCGTATCCCTCTTTGATATAGATGGGGATGCCCAAGGCCTCGGTCAACTGGCGGATGCGCTCGAACTGGACGCGCAAGTCAGAGGGCGTTTCGGCGCGGTTCGCCTTGTACTCCGCATAGGCCTCATGGCGGAAGGTGCGGCCCGAGTCAAACGTGGCGATGACGTAATCGGGCTGGTAATCCTGAATCGCCTTCAGGAGCATATTCGCGTATCCCAAAACGGCGTTCGTCGGTTCGCCGGTCGGGCCGGTCATCGGCGGAAGGGCATGGTAGGCCCGATAGGCCAGGGCATGGCCATCAATCAAAAGCAGGCGCTTCTTTTCACCCATACGTAGGCTCTCCTTCCCCCCTCGCGGGCCGCTTCTTGCGGATTATACCACCAGGGGCCGAGGGGGGCAATGTGAGAGTGGGAGCGCGAGGCGAGAGCCTCGCACGCGGGCCGGGAGGCCCGCGCTCCGGGATGAGTGCGCTAACCCTCCCGCAGGTTCAAAACCTGCGGGAGGGTTTTTTCTCTCCTATGCGGGAGAGGGAAATGGGAGCGCGAGGCTCCCGTCTCGCACGCGGGCCGGGAGGCCCGCGCTCCGGGGATGGGCTAGCGCGTCTCTGTTACTTTGCGCAGGCCACGCGGTTGCTCGGGGTCCAGCCCTTTGGCGAGCGCCAGATGATAGCCCAAGAGTTGCCCCGGTATCACCGCCGTGATGGGCGAGAGCCACTCGGGGAGCGCCGCCGGCAAGACCAAGGGGAACTGGGCCTGCTGGGCAAGGTCTGGACGATCGCTCACGATGATGAGTTCCGCCTCTCGGCGCTTCAGTTCGGCGACCAGCGCCGAAAGATCATCATACACGCGTCCGCTCGGCGCGATGACGATGACCGGGTAATCCCTCCCTACCACGGCCACGGGGCCGTGCATAAAATCCGCCGAAGAATAGGGCTGCGCGCTCACGTAGGTGAGTTCTTTGACCTTGAGGGCGACCTCAAAGGCTGTGGCGTAGTTGAAACCGCGCCCCACCACGGCGCAACTGGTCATAAATCGATAACGCTCCGCGCGTTGCGCGATGACCTTCTCGAGCGCCAAGGTCTTTGCCACGGCCTCGGGCAGGCGCCGGGTCTCCTCCAAGCGATGGCCATCTTCGGCCAGAGCCACCGAGAGGAGTGCGATAGTCATCAGTTCGGCCGTGTAACTTTTGGTGGCGGCCACGCTGCGCTCCTCCCCTGCCCGGCAGGAGAGGACGTATTCCGCGGTGCGCGCCAGGCGCGATTGCGTATCGTTCGTGATGGCCAAGGTGAGCATCCCTTGGGCGCGCCCGTCTTCGACCACCGCGACCACATCCGGAGACATTCCCGATTGCGAAATGCCCACCACCAATGTATCGTGCAGGCGCGGCGGCCTTTGGTAGAACGTGTAGAGCGAAGGCGCTGCGAGCATCACAGGCAGGCCGTTGAAGGCCCCCCAGATGTATTTGGCATAGGTGGCCGCGTTATCGGAGGTGCCCCGCGCCGCGATGAGCACGGCCCGCACGCCTCGCTCGCGGATGGCCGCCGCCACCTCTTGGATGACGGGATATTCCGAACTCAGCAATCCCTCCAGCACCGAGGGCTGTTCCATAATCTCCTGAAGCAGTCGGCTCATACGCCTCTCATCTCCTGCATTGTTATGATGAGGATTGGGTCTCATCCCACCATGGCTCGGGGCAGCCGTTGGAAAGGTAGGCATCCATATCGTTGGCCGCGATGCGCCCCGCCCCCATCGCGCTGATGACGGTAGCCGCCCCTGTCACGATATCGCCCCCCGCCCAGACGCGCTTCATCCGCGTGCGCCCATTGGCCGGGTTGGCCACCACAGTCCCATGGCGCGTGCGGAGGAGTTCCGGCGCATCCGAAAAGACCAAGGGATTAGGCCGCGTGCCCAGGGCCATCACGACGGTATCCACAGCCATATCGAATTCCGACCCCTCGATGGGGATGGGCCGCGGGCGCCCGCTCGCATCCGGCTCGCCCAGGGCCATGCGGATGCACCGCATACCGCGCACCCAACCCTTCTCGTCGCCATAAATCTCGATGGGGTTCGTCAGATAGTCAAAGAGGATTCCCTCTTCTTCCGCATGGTGGAGTTCCTCGGCGCGCGCGGGGGCCTCTTCGCGCGAACGGCGATAGACGATGTGCACCTCTTTGGCGCCTAGCCGCAATGAGCAGCGCGCCGCGTCCATTGCCACGTTCCCGGCGCCCACCACAGCCACCCTCTCGCCCACCTTGATGGGCGTATCCCATTCGGGGAAGAGGTAGGCCTTCATCAGGTTGACGCGCGTGAGGAGTTCGTTCGCCGAATAGACGCCGTTCAGGTTCTCGCCGGGGATGTTCATCAAGATGGGCAACCCCGCCCCTGTGCCCAAAAAAACGGCGTCATATTGCGCCACCAACTCGCGCAACGTATAGAGTTTGCCCACGACCACGTTTGTGCGGATGGTAACCCCTAGGCTGCGAAGATAGTTGATCTCGGCGGAGACGATCTCTTTGGGCAGCCTGAACTCGGGGATGCCGTACACCAGCACGCCCCCCGGCACGTGGAGCGATTCGAGCACCTCCACCTCATAGCCCTTCTTGGCCATATCGCCGGCCAAGGTCAGCCCCGCTGGGCCGGAGCCAACCACGGCGATGCGTTTGCCCACCGGCGCGGCGCGTTCGGGAGTGCGCATCCCCTGAGCGCGCTCCCAATCGGCCACAAAGCGCTCCAGCCGGCCAATGGCCACCGGTTCACCTCGCCTGCCCAAGACGCACCGTTCCTCGCACTGGGTCTCTTGCGGGCATACCCGCCCGCAGATGGCCGGCAGGCTGTTCTTATCTTTGAGGAGAAAGACGGCATTCCACAGATCCCCTTCGCGCAGGGCCTTGATGAACTCGGGGATGCGCACCCCCACGGGGCAGCCCGTTACGCATTGGGGATTCTTGCACTGGATGCAACGGTTGGCCTCTTCGATGGCTACCTTTAGCGGATACCCCAAGGCCACTTCGTTGAAATTGTGGATGCGCACGCGCGCATCTTGCCGGGGCATTTCTTGGCGGCCCCGGGCGCCCTTTCGTGCTTCAGCCATGAGGTGCCTCTCCTAAGCGTGTTGCGATGCGACAGCGGCGACATAGGCCTCCATGGCCTGTTTTTCCAAATCCACATAGATGCGCTGGCGCGTCAAGAGGAGGTCCCAATCCACCTGGTGGCCATCGAACTCGGGGCCATCGACGCAGGCGAATTGGGTGCGCCCCCCCACCGAGACGCGGCATGCGCCGCACATCCCCGTGCCATCCACCATAATCGAGTTGAGGCTCACGATGGTCGGTACGCCATACGGTTGAGAAGTGAGCGAGACGAACTTCATCATAATCGCCGGGCCGATGCCCCAAATGCGCCGAATGGGCCGGCCCGCGTCAAGCAACTCTTTGAGGGGCACCGTAACCACGGCCTTGCGCGCGTAACTGCCATCGTCGGTGCAGACGATGAGTTCGTCCGTCACGGTGCGCATCTTGTCCTCCCAAAAGAGGAGGTCGGCGTTGCGCGCCCCGATGATGCCGATCACCTCGTTGCCGGCCTCGCGGAGGGCGCGGCAAATGGGGTAGATGGCCGCGATGCCGAGGCCCCCACCCACGAGGGCCACCGTGCCGTACGAGGCGATTTCGGTGGGCCGCCCCAAGGGGCCGGTGAAACTCGCCAGGCTCTCCCCCACCGCCATAGATCCGAGCATATGGGTCGTCTTACCGACCTCTTGCGCGATGAGGGTGATCGTGCCCGCCTGGCGGTCATAATCGGCGATGGTCAGCGGGATGCGCTCCCCCTTTTCGTGGACGCGCACCATCACGAACTGCCCCGCTTGGGCCTTGCGCGCCACCTCGGGCGCCTCGATGACGAATAACTTGGTGACCGGCGTCAAAACCTCTTTGTGCACGATGCGATACACGCGTTTCCCCTCCCCGCTGGGCGCTTGATGGGCGCTCAAAGCGTTATCATCGAATACAGAGTATGACCCAAGAAGGATACTCCGCCTTCTCCCCTTTTCAAAAAGCCGCCTCCTGCAAGAGGCGGCCTTGGCAGCCCATCCGCCTACAACTCGAGCATCTGCCGCACAATGCCCACGAAAGACATCCCCAAACGCAGCAGGCGGCCCGCATCGAGTTTTCGCGCGCTTTCTCCGGCGGCGAGCGGCATTTTGCCTTTCCTCAAGGCCCGCCCAGCGAACAAACCCACGAGCGCACCCAACAGAGCACCTATCGCCGCTCCTCGTATGAGGTTTCTCAAATCGTCTCGCAAGGTTCACCTCCTCCTGATGGTGGGGGCGCTCCAGGCGCCCCTAGCGGCCTTGAGGCCCTGAGCCATACTGTGGAACCAGATAAAAGGTTTCCTCACCGCAGCGCTGGCGCGCGCCACGGAACGGTTCCCTCGTTCAACCCAATCTCGCGCGGTTTGCAAAAAGGCCCGCACCTTGGGCAGGAAGCGGCCCAACGCGCGCGCCATTCTGTACGCCAAAAAACACGTGATCGTCAAGATGACCAGCCCCTGAACGGCCAAAACGAGAATACCCCAATCGCGCGCGAGCGCCAAGATGTTCGAGATGGCCATGGCAGACCTCCACGCCTTTTTTTACAAGAGTTCGGTCTCGTAATTCAAGAGCACCAGCCCTTGCCGCCCTTCCTCAAGGCTGCTCACCACGCGTTCGAGGAGGCCGTGCACATACCCCGGGTCGGTGGCGACGCAGGCGACCGCCAAAGTGGCCAGTTGCCAACTATCCTGATGATCCACCTCGGCGATGGAGACGTTATAGGTGTTGCGCACGCGCGCGATCACCGATTTCACAATGCGCCGCTTATCCTTCAACGAGGCGCTGCCCGGTACCTGCAATTCAATCGTGCATACCCCGATGACCATCACATTCCCACCTCATCAAGGCCCTTGGGGGCCTTTACAGCAATTCGTAATGGATGGCCCCTCCGACCTGGGCCATAGCCGCCTCCATAAGCGCTTCGGGCACGGTGGGGTGAGCGTGAATCGTCTGGGCGATATCTTCGGCCGTGGCACCCAGGCGCATCGCAAGCGCCGCCTCGGCGATGAGATCGCTGGCCCGTGGCCCCATAATGTGCACCCCCAATACACGCCCACCGCGCCCGTCGCTCGTTTGCTCGCAGAGGATGCGGACCTGCCCTTCCACTTCGCCCATCGCCACCGCTCGGCCGTTCACGTTAAAGGGGAAACGGCTCACCTTGTAGGGGATGCCCGCCTCTTTGGCCTGCTCCTCGGTCAAGCCCACGGTGGCGATCTCTGGGATGGTAAAGATGCAGTTGGGCACGACGCGGTAATCGGCTGCTCTCCTCTTGCCCAAGATGTTCTCCACGGCCACGTCGGCCTCATACGAGGCGACATGGGCCAACATATACCCGCCGATACAATCGCCGATGGCGTAAATGCCGGGCACGCTCGTCTCCAGGTACTCGTTCACCGCGATAGCCCCGCCATTCAGGCGCACACCCACCTCCTCCAGCCCCAACCCCGCCGTTTGGGGCTGGCGGCCCGTGGCCAAGAGAACCACCTCTCCCGCCGCTTGGAGCCGTTGACCGCGCTGAACATAGTTCACGCGCAAAAGGCCGTCCTCGCCCCGCGTAATGCTCTCAAACTCGAGGCCGATGTTGACGGCAACCCCCTCGCGCGCCAGCATCGTGCGAAAGCGCTTGGCCAACTGGGGTTCCGCATCGCGCAAGAAGGTGCGGCGCCCCAGCACGGCTACCTGTGTGCCGATGGCATGAAAAATGCAGGCGAACTCCACGCCCACGGCGCTCCCCCCCACCACGACGAGGCTCTTGGGCTGGCGTTCCAGTTGCAAAAGGCCGTCGGAATTGACCACGCCGGGCAGGTCCACCCCTGGGATGGGCACCTCCGCCGGCTTGGACCCGGTGGCCAGGATGATGGCGCGCCCTTGCAGGGTAAGCGGCCCTTCGGCCGTTTCCACATAGAGGGTGCGCGGCCCCACAAGCCGCCCCACGCCGCGCACGACGTGAATGCGATGTACCTTCATCAAGTGTTCCACGCCCGAAACGAGCGTATCCACCACCTGCTGTTTGCGCGCCATCAGCCGCGCAAAATTCACGCGGAACGGCGCCTCGGCCTCGACCGAGTAAATGCCGGAGGTAACCTCGCGGTAGACTTCCGCATCGCGCACCATAGCCTTGGTGGGGATGCACCCCCTGTTCAGGCAGGTGCCGCCCAGGCGATCCTTCTCCACCAGGGCCACCTTGGCCCCGCGCTGCGCCGCGCGGATCGCAGCGACATATCCCCCTGGCCCGCCGCCGAGGATCACGAGATCGTAAAGCGTTTCCGTCATCCTGATGCGCCTTCCTGTTCCACGCGGTAGGTATAGGTGATCTCGGCGTTTAGGCTGGCCGAGACGCTGCAATACTTGGTCTGCGAGAGTTCGATGGACCGCGCAACGGCCTCCTCCGAAAGGTCTCGCCCTTTGAGGACGTATTCGATCTCGATGCGCGTGTAGCGTTTGGGGTGCTCGGCGGCGCGGTACCCCTTGAGGTTCATCCGAAAGGCCGTAACGTCTTGGCGCTTTTTTTGAAGGATGGAGATGACGTCCATCGCCGTGCAACCGGCCAGGCCGATGAGGACCATCTCCATCGGGCGGAGGCCGCTCCCAAACCCGCCATGGCCGGGCGCCCCGTCCAACACGACGGCCACACCGGAGGCGTCGGCCCGGCCGACGAACTGCATCCCTTCCACCCAGGTAAGTTGGGCGTGCGTCGCATTCTCTTCTGCCATAATGTAAGGCTCCTTTGGTAAAATCTCGCCCTTTTAGGGGACGTAGATGCGAAACACCGCCTGATAGGCCTTGACGCTGCTGAGATAGCGCCCATTCCAGCCGCCCACGGCATAGAGGAAAGTCCCGTCGCCGGAGGAGATGGGCGAGACCCCTAACGCCCTCCAAGGGCCGACGATGGGGCTATCGAAAGATGACCAGGCGTCGTTCTTGACGTCATAGCGTTCGTTATAGGCCAAAGGCTCATCCCAGCCCCCGCCGATGACATAGAGGTTCCCCAATACCGCGGCTGCCGCATGGCCGGCGCGCGCAAAGCGCATAGGGGTATGCTCCTGCCAGGGTTCCGCGCTGCCCGGCGTGTAGGATTCGCAAGTGCGCAGCGTGCGCTCGCCATCATACCCACCCAAGAGATAAATGCGGTCTTCTACGGTAACCGCGGCGGCAAAGGCCCGCGCGTAGCTCAAGGGCGCCTCTTCGCGCCAGGAATCGGTGGTTGCATCATAGTAATAGGTGCGGTTTTGATAGGCCGATCCATCCCATCCGCCGAAAAGATAAAACCCCGCGCCGTACGGGGCGATGGCATAGGCGCACAAGGGGTGCGGCAGAGGATGGTGCGTGCTCCAGGCATCGGCCAGCGGATCGTACACCTCCAGCACATCGCGCACGCGGTCGTCCTCTCCCAGGCCGCCGGGCACATAGATTAGGCCGTTCACGGCCACGGCGCCCACGTTGGCCACCGCCGTGGGCTTGGAGGCGCGCCGCGCCCAAAGGTCCTGCGAGGGGTCATACGCCTCCACCCGGGCGGTCCATCCCTCATCCGTCAGGCCCGAGATCACATAGATGATGCCCCCCACTTCGGCCTGGGCAAAGCGCCCCCGTGGGGTAGGCATTTGCGCCTTGTTGCGCCAGCGCGAACTGGCGCTCACTTCGCGCTCGGCGCTCGAGGGGCGAGGCTCATCCACCAGGTAGCCGGCGGGCTTGGGCGCGCTAGCCCGTGCGTTCGGCCACACCACAGCGGCGAGCACGGCGAGGATCACGGCCAAGAGCGCCAGGCGCGGCCCGCGAGCGAGCCTCCAAACTTCCTCGAGAGAAAACGCCCTGGCGGATGGATTTTCAGGCTGAGCGAGGGCCACCTCCTCCGGGCGGGCCACCGCAATGAGGCCGTGTTGGATGGCATAGAGCGTCGCCTCCGTGCGCGATTCGACGCCTAATTTGGCAAAGATATTGCGCAGGTGGGCCTTGACGGTGTTCACGCTGATGCGCAGCGACAGGGCGATCTGCTGGTTCGTGGCGCCAGTGGCCACTTGCTCCAAGATCTCGAGTTCGCGGGCGCTCAGTTCCTCGTGCCCTTCTTGCGCCATTCCCCTTCCCTCGCCAAGGGATTGTATCATAACCCCCGTTGGCTCACAAACCTATTTGCGCAAAAGGATACAGAAACATCGCCCTTGCGCCATTCGGCTCGGCGCGCGGATTCGCTTACAATACGGGCACACCCGCCCTAGGAAGGCAGGATGTCCTTCGAACCGCTGGAGATCTTTCAACACCTTTTCGCGGCCTATGGCCCCCAGCATTGGTGGCCGGGCGAAACGCCCTTTGAGATCATCGTAGGGGCCGTGCTCACGCAGAACACGGCCTGGAACAACGTCTCCCGCGCCATTGCCAACCTCAAGGGCGAAGGGCTGCTCTCTCTGGAGGCGCTCTACGCGGCGCCCCCCGAGAGGGTGCTCCGCCTCATTGCCCCTTCGGGCTTTTACAACGTCAAATATCGGCGCCTGCAAGCGCTCTTGGGATATTTCCACTCTCGCCAAGGGGCCTGGCAATATCTCCACACGGCCCCCGTGGAAGAGGCCCGCGCCGAACTCCTCTCCATCCACGGCATCGGCCCCGAGACGGCGGATAGCATCCTCCTCTATGCCTTTGGGCGCCTCACCTTCGTGGTGGATGCCTACACGCGCCGCCTTTTCGCGCGGCTGGGGGAGGATTGGGTGGAAAAGGCCCCTTACGAGGCCGTGCGTCGCTATTTTATGGAAGGCCTGCCCCCCGATGTGGCCTTGTATAATGAATTCCACGCGCTGATCGTAACCCACAGCAAGGCGCACTGTCGCAAGCGTCCTCACTGTGCGGGTTGCCCCCTTGGGCAACATTGCGCGGCGCAACGCACCGCTGCCTTGTGCGTATAGAAGGATGAAACGACCCGATTGAACTGTACGGAGGTGACCGATGGAACCCCAAGGATCCGCAGAGAAAGCCGTGCCCAAGCGCGTGGTCGAGTTCGAACTGTGCCTGCCCCGCCCTGAGGAGATCAAACTCCCCAAGGTGGATTGGGAACCTTGGCGCAAAGTGGCAGAGGAGGCGCTCATCACCGGGTTGGGCGTGGGCGTCCTTGTGGCGCGCGGCCTCAAGCGCGCCGTAGAGGTGGCCCACGAGGCGGGCGCGCAGGCCGCCGAACGCCCCGGGACGCTCCCTCACACCCTGGTGCAGTGGCTGCGCCCGCATACGCCCGCACCTGCCGCCCCCTCGGCCAAGATTCGCATTCTGCCCATCGAAGATTATGACAAGTTGAGCGTTACGGAAATCATCGAGCGCCTGCCCCAACTCGACGCGGACCAATTGCGCGCCGTGCGCGCCTATGAGGAGGAGCACGCCGGGCGTCTCGCCATCCTGAAGGCCATTGACGGCCTGTTGGCCGCCTCTTGAGACTGTGCGCATCATCCTGTTTACCGGCAAAGGAGGCGTGGGCAAGACCACCCTCTCAGCGGCTATGGCCCTGAGGAGCGCCTCCTTGGGCTACAAGGCGCTCCTCGTGAGCACCGATATCGCGCACAGCTTGGCCGATGCCTTCCAGGCCCCTTTGGGGGATGCGCCGCGGCTCATCGGCGAGCGGCTGTATGCCGCCGAACTGGATACGGCGGAGGAATTGGAGCGCGTGTGGGGCGATTTGCGCCGGCGGATCGCCTCGTTCCTGCAAAAGGAAGGGGTCAGCGCGCCCATCGCGGGGGAATTGGCCATCTTGCCAGGGCTGGATGAAATCCTGGCCCTGGCGCGCCTGAAGCGCCTTTATGATGAGGGGCGCTACGATGTGCTCATCATCGATAGCGCCCCGACGGGCGCGGCGATGCGCCTTTTGGGCGCGCCGGACCTTCAGCGCTGGTACGCGCGCAACCTCTTGGGCCTCTCCCGCGGCCTGGGGAAGGCGCTCATCCCCGCCGTGCGCAGCGCGCTCAAGATGCCGGCCCTCAGTGACGCGCTGATCCAAGAGCGCCTCGCGGCCCTTTTCGAGGAAATCGAAGCCCTGCGCACCCTTCTCACCGATGGGGCGCGCACTTCGGTGCGCCTTGTTCTCAACGCGGAGCATCTCTCCCTGCAAGAGACGCTGCGCGCCTTTACCTACTTTAGCCTGTTCGGCCTCTCGGTGGATGCCCTCTTTGTGAACCGGATCCTGCCCGGCGAAGTCTATGATCCCTTTTTTGCGCAGTGGAAAGGCGACCAGGCGCATTACCTTTCGCAGATTCGTGAGACCTTTGCCCCCCTGCCCGTGTTTGAGGTGCCCTTGCGCCCGCAGGAGGTGGTGGGGGTAAAGGCGTTAGAGGCCTTGGCGGAGGCGCTCTTTACCTTCGACCCCGTGCCACCGCTCTCGAAGGAAAGGCCCCTGCGCTTTTTCGTGCAGGATGGCCGCCATATACTCGCCTTGCGCGCGCCGGGCCTCTCGGCGGGGGCTGTGGAACTCGAAAAGGAAGGGGGCGATCTCCACATTCGCTTGGGATCTTTTCGCCGTTCCATCGCCCTGCCCCAATACCTCGGCGGGTTGAGGCCCTCGTGGGCGCGCCTGGAGGGCAATGACCTCCTCGTCGCTTTCGAGGAGCCGGCTTAGGAGGCCGTTTAGGCGGGCGGGTCGCCCCAATCGGGGATGGGAAGAGGCTCCCCGTCGCGCAAGGCCGATTGGTGCGCGACGATGCCCGGCGCCACATAGCGCACCGCCTCCCACACGTGGATGCGCGGCAGCCTCCCTTTGACGCAGGAATCCACGAATTCATGCACCAAGTAGGCGTGAGAGCCGCCGTGCCCGCCCAGGTTGCTCGCCAAGGGTTCCGGCAGAGGCTCGCTCACATCCGAGAGGTCAAGCGGCTCCCAGCCGGATTTCGTCGCCCAGCGCACGCCGGAGGGGTCGCTCAAAAAGGAGCCTTCAGTGCCGAATAGGCGAAACCCCTCTCGCCCCGGGTGCCCGATGCGCCGAAATTCGGCGTGCCGCACCAGGGCGCCGTTGCTCATACGGTAAAGGGCCACCTCGTTGCAAAAGGGGTTGCGGTAATAGGCCTCCTCGAGGAACCAATCTTCGTTCGGGTAACGGTAGCCCATAGCCGAGACGGAGACCATATGGGCCTTCATAATGGAGACCATACTCGCCGTGGCGTGCGTGGGGTAATGCATCGGGATGTGCCCGCGCTTATCGGGGCCCCAATCTTTGCCCCAGCGGTTGCGCGCTACCTCGCGCAGGTTCGAGTGCGGCTCATCGAGGTCGTGCCAGTATTCGCACTCGCCGAAGGTGAACTCGCCAAAATCGCCCCGCGCCGCGCGCGCTCGGCAATACATCGTCTCGCGGCGGAAGAAGGTCGTTTCGCCGAGCATATAGTTCAAGCCGGTGCGCTTGACCGTTTCCACCAGGCGGTCGCACTGTTCGAGGAGCGCGTCGCCCTCTACGCCGAACACAGGCGGCACCGCGCTGTAGGTATGCTTGCCCGCTTGGAGCGATTTCATCACCTGCTCAAAGTGCAGCCAGGGTTGCGTGATGATGACCAAGGCATCGAGATCGCTCCGGCAAATCTCATCCAAACTCTGGTAGCATTCGCGGATGTGGTATTGTTGGGCCATACGCGCCAGCCGTTCTGCGGAGAGGTCGCACAGCGCGATGCGGCTCACGTCGGGGTGGCTTTTGAAGAGGCCCACGAATTCTTGGCCGAATTGCCCTAACCCCACCATACCTACCGAAAGCCCCATTGTCCCTCCTTGAAAATAAGGTAACCCCCCGGAGCGCGGGCCTCCCGGCCCGCGTGCGAGGCGGGAGCCTCGCGCTCCTACCTTCCCTCTCCCAGTTTGCTGGGAGAGGGCCAGGGTGAGGGCCGAATGTATGGAGCGCGGGCCTCCTGGCCCGCGTGCGAGGCGGGAGCCTCGCGCTCCCATCTTCCCTCTCCCAGTTTGCTGGGAGAGGGCCAGGGTGAGGGCCGAATGTATGGAGCGCAGGCCTCCCGGCCCGCGTGCGAGGCGAGAGCCTCGCGCTCCCTGCGCGGTTGACAAGCCCCTCGCCTACGCCCATAATGTGCCCAACCCCTTCTCGAGGAGAAAAGGATGCGCGCGCTCGTTCATACCGCTCCCTATGTGATGGAACTTCAGGAATGGCCCATCCCCGAATATGGGCCGGATGACCTCTTGGTGCGCGTCAAGGCTTGCGCCATTTGCGGCTCGGATATCAAAGGCTATTCCGGCAAGACGGGCCGCCGCCAGCCGCCCATCGTGATGGGCCATGAGGCCGCCGGCATCGTCGAGGCTGTGGGTGAAAACGTAACGACCTTCGCCCCCGGAGACCGCGTCACGTTCGATTCCACCATCTACTGTCTGCGCTGCGCCTACTGCCTAACGGGGCATTATAACCTGTGCGAAAATCGCCAGGTGCTCGGCGTATCGGAGGGCACCTATCGCCGCCACGGCGCGATGGCAGATTACGTCGTCGTGCCCCATTGGATCGCCGTGCACTTGCCCGAGAACCTCTCCTTCGCCCAAGGAGCCTTGGTAGAGACGACCTCCATCGGCGTGCACGCCGCGAACCGCCTACCTCTCCAATTGAACGATACGGTCGCCATCGTCGGCGCGGGCGCGGTGGGCCTGGTGGCCTTGCAGGCCATCCGCCTCAAAGGGGCGGGCAAGGTGGTCATCACGGACCTTTCGCCCGCGCGCCTGGAACTCGCGCGGCAACTCGGCGCCGACGCTGCCCTCCGCGCGGATGATCCGGACCTCGAAGCGCGCGTTCGGCAAATCATCGGCCCGCGCGGGGCCGATGCCGTCATCGAGGCCGTGGGCCTGCCCAGCACCGTAGAGACCGCCCTTGCCTGGACGCGCCCCGGCGGCGCGCTGGCCCTCATCGGGAACGTAACGCCCCGCATCGAGGCGAATTGGCAGAGCATCATCAGCCGCGAGATCACGCTTTACGGCGTGTGCGCCTCCAACGGCGAAATCCCCGATTGTGTGGACCTCATCGCGGCGGGGCGCATCACGGTGGACCCGCTCATCAGCGAATATGTGCGCCTGGAAGATGGCCAGGCTGTGTTCGACCGCCTGTACAAAGGCGTCGAGGGGAACATCCGCTCTGTGTTTATCTTTGATTAGACCCTTCCGCACCCACGTAAACGCGCAGCAGGCGGCTCGCTGTAGCCGCCTGCACGGCGTATTCGCCCAAAACCGCAGGCAAGAGCACAAAACGCACTGTCGGTAGCGAAACGGGTTCCCCAGCCCACGTGAGGTGCGCCTCGCCCGAGACGCACCCCCAGATTTCGAACGTCTCACCGGTGCAGGCCCCCCGGAAGGCCGCCCCCGCCTCAAGGTCAAGGCATTCCATCACGAACTTGTCGCAGGCTACCAGCCGCGTATGGAGGATGCCCTCCCCTTGGGAGAGGAGAACAGGCTCCTCCTTGCCCGGCGCGGTGCGCGACCAGTCAATCACATCGAGCGCCTTCTCGATATGCAAGGGGCGCGTTTCGCCGTTCGTCGAGACGCGTCCCCAATCGTACACGCGGTAGGTCGCATCCGAATTCTGCTGGATTTCGGCGGCCACGATGCCCGCCGTCAACGCGTGCACGAGGCCCGCCGGCACAAAGACGGTATCTCCCTCTTTGACGCCCAAGCGGTGCAGTTGGCTTTCTAAGGTGCCATTCCGCAGGGCTTGGATGAACGACTCGCGCGTGACGCCCTCGGCCAAGCCGTAAATCAAATGCGCCCCCGGCACGGCATAGAGGATGTACCAAGCCTCCGTCTTGCCCAGGTCGCCTTCGTGGCGCAGGGCGTAATCATCCGAAGGGTGCACTTGCACGGAGAGATCGTGGTTCGCGTCGAGCAGTTTCACCAGGAGCGGAAACCGCCCCATACGAAGCATAGGGCGCGAGCGCGCCCCTACGAGCGCCTCGCCCAAGGCCGTGAGCACCTCCGGAAGGGTGCGGCCCTGCCAAAAGCCCCAATCCACGCGGGTGGGTGCAGAGGGGTGGCCCGAAATCTCCCAACTTTCGGCGGTAATGCCCGGCGGCAAGCGCCTGCCGAAGAGCCTCTCGAGATTGCGGCCGCCCCAGAGGTAATCTCGGAGCACCGGTTCAAAGGTAAGTGGATAGATTTGCTCCTGCATCTCGTAAACCTCTATGCGCAATCGGTTTGCATCTTACCCCCGCACCCCTCAAGCGCACAAATCGAGCCGCTGTGCCTTCTCAAAAGCCCACAGCGGCTCGATTCAGTTGGGGTGCATTTGCGTTTGGCGTAAACGTCAGGGGTGTTCTGGGCTATGCCAGGCCCCCTGGCGATGCTTCTCAAGGAGCCGTTCCGCGTGATGGGCGCGGCCGCTCGCGCGGAGGCGCTGGACGTACCGTTCCAGGAACCCCCGCGTGTGGTATGGCCCCCCTTCGCGCATCACCGTCCACAGCGGGTCCGTATCGCGAGGGGAACGAGCCATCATCTCGGTGTGCCAGGCCTCTAGGCGCGCCAGCCCTTCGTTGACGAGGTCTGGCCGTTCGGCGGCAAGGTCGTGGAGTTCGTGGGGATCGGCTTCCACGTCGAAGAGCATATAGGGCGGGTAGCCCTTTAGCCCATCGTCATAGGTGCGGATGAGGAGCCACCGATCCCACCGCACCGACCGTTGGCAACTCCAAGCGCACTGGCTCACCACGAGAGCCTCCCGGCCCACCTCCTGCTCGCCCCGCAGCGAGGCGGCAAAACTAGAGCCATCCCAAAGGGCGGGGATGCGAGCGCCGAGCATCTCCGCCAAGGTGGGCGGCAAATCGAGGTTATAATGCAAAGCGCGCTCGACGCGGCCGCCGGGCAGCCCCGGCCAGCGGATGATGAGCGGGATGCGCGAAGTGATCTGATCGGCCGTCTGATGGTCGCCGTAGACGCCGAGTTCGCCCTGGTTCTCACCGTGGTCGGCGGAGACGATAAGGATCGTCTCTTCCAGAACGCCCTGCTCTTCCAAAGCCTCTAGAATCATACCGATGTGGTCATCCATATAGCGGATGCCCGTATCGTAGCCGTCTATCCAGCGGCGATAGTCCTCCAAGGTCGCAATATCCACGGGCAAACGGGGCCAACGCAAAGGGTCATTCGGCCCATATCCGCCCACGTCCTGGGCGCTATGCGGGCCGAACGAGGCATAATCCTCGCGGATCTTGTCCTCCGTAATCCACGGGGCAATCGGCTCCCCCTCGAAGGGGTTGCCGTACTCGAGCGGTGTGCGATAGGGGGTGTGCGGGTCCCACATATTGACTTGCAGGAACCACCCGTCTTCTCGGCCGTGCCGTTTGATCCAATCGAGGGCGAGGGGGGCTATTTCATCGGCGCGCTCCATACCCCCTTTGCCGGAATTATACATCTCGCGGAACCCACGAGCGAACCACCAGGCCGAGTGGCGCTCCGCAAAAGGGCTGATGGAGACGGTGTAGAACCCCGCCTCGCGGAGGATGTCCATCCAACTGGCCGTCTCACGCGATTGGCGAAACCCTCGCGAGGCCCCCTCGATGTAGGGATCGGCTGCGCTCCCGCCGTGGCCCACGACGCCCGTGTGGATGCCGAAGCGCCCCATAAAGAGGGCCGAACGCGAGGGCAGGCACGGCGCATCGCTCGCATAGACGTTCTCAAAGCGTATCCCTTCCGAGGCGATGCGGTCTATATTGGGCGAGGTATTCCGCAGGTAGCCATAGCAACCGAGGTGATCGGGCCGCAAGGTATCGCAATCGAGGTACAGGATGCGCATTCTCCCCCTCACTTGGCGCTGAGTAGGCTGCGATTCTGGATGAAGGTAATCAGGTTTTCGCGCGTCACCATCCCCACCAGGCGGCCCCCATCCATCACGGGGAGTTGGTTCACGCCGTCGGCCGTCATATGCTGGAGCACCTCGCGCAGGGGCGTCTCAAGAGAGACGGTGCGCAAGCGCTCGATCGGCACGAGCACCTGCTCCACCCGCGTATACGGCCAATTGGCCCGGGGCACCTGCTGAACGTGATGCACGGTCAACAGCCCCAGCACGTGGTCTGGCTGGCCCACCAAATAGCAGCGCCGGTTCTGCCGCAGGATATAGTGCTCGACCAGGAGGTCCAAGGTGAGTTGTGGGGGCACCCAAAGGCAATCGCTCGTCATCACCTCGGCGGCCACGTGGCCCTCTAGGAGGTTATTGAGCGTCATCTGCATATACGCGCTGCGCGCGGCCCCATCGAGGAAGAGGCCGATGAAAGCAATCCACAACCCGCCGATCCAATCTCCCGTAAAGGCGCGGACGATGCCGAACACCATAAACCCGTAGGCCACCACCTGCCCCACGCGGGTGGCCCATTGCGTGGCGATGACGAGGTTGCCGTAGGCGCGCCAGAGGATGGCCCTCAAGACGCGCCCGCCATCCAGCGGGAAGCCGGGGATCAGATTGAACAGCCCCAGGCTGATGTTGATGCCCCCCAAATAGAGCGCGACGGCCTTCACCGGCTCCGAAAAGAGGCCCGCCAAAGCATAGATGGCCATAAATATCAGGCCCAAGGCGACGCTGATGCCCGGGCCGACCAGGGCCATGGCGATTTCTCGGTTGGGGCTGGAGGGTTCCTCGGTGATTTCGGCGGCCCCGCCGAAGATAAAGAGCGTAATGCTCCGCACGGGCACGCCTTGCGACCGCGCCACGAGGGAATGCCCCAACTCGTGCAGGAGCACCGAGCCGAAAAACAAAAGGCTGGTGAGGACGCCCAACAGCCAATAGAGGCCGAGCGACCAATGGGGGTAATTCCGTGGGAAGTAGCCCCCGGCCAGGCTCCAACTGAGCCAGAGGAAGATGAGAATCCAACTCAAATCCACCTGCACGGGGATGCCCAACACCTTGCCGAGGCGGATATGTTCTTTTGGGAGCACAGCGCCCTCCCCTTTTCAGACGGCCATAAATCGCCTCTATTCTACCCAATCCGCCCAAGGCGTCAATGCGCTGGCGTTGGAACAGGGGCAAAGAAAATATTGACTTTTTCGCTAAAGTTTGTTATAATATAAACAAATCACTCAGGAGGTGCCGTATGGTCGCAGAGCAGGAATTTGCTCCGGATTTCACCCTCACCTCGGACGAGGGCGAGGAGATCACCCTGGCGCAGTTTCGGGGGCGCAAAGTCGTCCTCTACTTTTACCCCAAGGATGACACCCCTGGTTGCACCAAAGAGGCTTGCAGTTTTCGGGATGATTACAGCCTATTTGCCCTCAAGGGTGCGGTGGTCATCGGCGTCAGCCCCGATAGTGCGGATTCGCACCAGAAATTCCGCGCTAAATACGGTCTGCCCTTCTACCTCCTCAGCGACCCCGACCATCGCGTGGCCGAGATGTATGGGGCCTGGGGAGAGAAGAGGATGTACGGCCGCACCTATGAGGGCATCTTGCGTAGCACCTTTGTGATTGATGAAGAGGGCAAGGTCGTGAAGGCCTTTCGGAACGTCAAGCCCGAGGGGCATGCGCAAGAGGTGCTCGCCTATCTCTAACCCTCAGAAAAGCGAGGCTCCGCATTGGGAATGCGGAGCCTCGCCGTTTTGTGGCACGCTAGTTCGCCTCGGCGGGCTTTTTATCCTTGCCGATGCGGGCCACCCGCGCCAAGATGATGCCGACCTCATAGAGCAGATAGAGCGGCACCATCACGATCATCATATTCACGGGGTCCGGCGTGGGCGTGACGATGGCGGCGATAGCCGCGATGACAAGGATGGCGTACTTGCGGTAGCGGCCGAGTTGTTTGGGGGTGACGACGTCTAATTTGGCCAGGAAGAAGATGATGAGCGGCGTCTGGAAGACGATGCCCATCCAAAAGAGGACGGTCGTTACGAAACTGATATAGTTGTTGAGCGTCCAACGGTTCTCGATGATCGTCGCGAGGAACCCCTGCATAAAGTTGATGGCCGCAGGGAGCATCACGAGCGCCGCAAAGGCCACCCCGCCCCCAAAACAGACGAACACTCCCGGCAAGAGCCAAAAGAGGAAGCGTCGCTCGTTGGGCAAGAGGCCCGGCAGGATGAAGCGGATAATCTGATAGACGATGACGGGCATCGCGAGGACCGCCCCGCCGAGGAGAGCCACGCGGAAGTAGACGATGAACGATTCGGTGGGGGCGATGGTCTGGGGAACCGCATCGCCCAGCGGCAGGATGAGGATTTTGAGCATTCGCGAAGCGAAAATCACGCTGATGACCGTGCCCAAAATGAGGGCAATGGCTGCCTTGACCAAACGCGACCGCAACTCGGCCAGGTGTTCAAAGAGGGTGAGTTCCACATCTTTGGTCATACGCGTCAACCCTCGCCCGTAGTATCCTTCTCGGTGGTGAGCGGCTCTTCCTGCACGACCTCCACCGGCTCGATGGAGATGGCCTCCGCCCCTTCATCATCCCACACGGGCTGGCCCGCCTCGATGATCACCGGCTCCGCCGAGGGCATAAGGTTGGGGCGCGGGGCCTCTTGGCGGCTCGGCAGGGGGGCGGGGGCCGGTTTCGGCTCCTCCGCTACCGCGGCCGACGAAGGTTGAGCGGGCGCCGGCTCCTGCGGCGCGGGGGCAGGCCCCTCCAACGATTCGAGCAATTGGCCGGTGGCAATCCCTTTTTGGATATCTTGAACGTCCTTCTTGAGGTCTTGAATCTGCTGGGTGACCTCATCCACCGACAAAGCCTCGCGGAACTCGCGCGTGATCTGGTCGCTCTGCTGGCGCAGTTTGGCCACAAAGCGCCCCAACTTGCCGGCGAATTCGACCATCTTTTCTGGGCCGATCACCAAGACGGCGATCACGAGGATAAGTAACAATTCCCCTGTGCCAATTCCGAACATCGTATCGTTCGCCTCCTCCTGAGGGGCCTATGAGGCCGGGTTGCCCTGCGGCGTGGGCGGTTCGGCTCGGTCAGCGGCCCCTTTGAGTTGGGCGGCGTACTTGGCGCGATCTGCCAAGAGCGTGCCCAACACGCCGTTCACAAAACGGCTTGAACTATCGCTGCCGAACATTTTGGCAAGTTCGACGGCCTCGTTGATCGCAAGTTTGGGGGGCGTCTCGTGGTCAACCAGGATCTCGAACGCGGCCATGCGGAGGATATTGCGGTCAATCGGCGCGATCTGGTCCACGGGCCATTCCGGGGCAATGCCCTGAATGATCGCATCGAGGGCATCCCGATGGGTCAACACGCCATAGACGAGGCCCTGGCAGAAATCCAAGGCCGTCGGCGGCAAAGGAGAAGCCGCCAGCCGCTCTCGGAGAGAGAAGGCCGGGTCGTGATGGACCATATCCACTTCGAAAAGAACTTGAAGGGCAATAACTCTTGCCCGCCGTCGAGGCTTCAAGGCCTTTCTCCGCTTCCGGGGTTACGCGTCTTGGGCCGGAACGCTCTCCACATCTTCGATGTGGACGTTCACGGCCAGCACGGGCATCCCCACCATATCTCGGATGGCCCGCGACACCTGGCTCTGGATGGTGCGGCCGAGTTCATAGAGGTTCACGTCGCTGGAGGCCACCACATAAAGGTCCAACGAGACGGCGTCATCCACCACCTCGAGGTGCACGCCGCCCGAACCAGCCTTCCCCTTGAGCAGGCGATCCACGCCGGTGGTGATATCCTGATGCATCCGCACCACGCCCGGCACGGCGAGCGTCGTCAGGCGCGCGATGGTCGTCAGCACCTGAGGAGAAATGCGCACGCTGCCGAGTTTTTCTTCCATCCGGATCCTCCCTCCTAAGGCGCCTTCACATCGTGGTGGCCAAACGGCATAAGGTAAAGGGCAAGAGCCGCCCCGGCACCCCGGCCCGCGAACGGCTCTTCCACATCGTACAAACCTCTATGCGTCAGCGCGTATCTGGCAAGACGGCCTGCCCACGATAGTGGCCGCACACAGGGCACACGCGGTGAGCCAAACGCGGGCTGTGGCACGTAGGGCACTCGATAAGGCGCCGCGCCTTGAGGGCATCGTGGCTGCGGCGCCGATGGGTGCGCCCGTGAGAATGCTTCCGTTTCGGGAGTGGTGTCATCGGTCGTCAATCCTTTCGGCAAAGTTTATTCGGTGTCGCGATCTCCGAGCAGAGCGGCCAACGCCGCCAGGCGCGGATCCAGGTGCGCAGGGCTGCAGGTGCAGGTCTCGTAATTCAGGTTGGCGCCGCACACGGGGCAAAGGCCCTTGCAGTCGCTCTTGCAGAGCGCCGGGGTCAAAAGCGCCACCACCGCCAACTGCCGCAGGACCTCCGTCACATCCAAGATGTGATGCGCGTCAATCACCAATTCGGGTTCGTCCTCATCGGTGAGCGGCAACGTCGCCCCCGTCTCAATATCAATCGAGGGGATATACTCCTCCTCGATTTGCAGTACGGTCTGAGAAGTCAACAATTCCAGGCAACGCCGGCAAGTTTGCACTAACGCAAGGCTGGCATGGCCTTGGGCTAGGATGCCTCGGGGAGTCCTGATAAAGGAGATTTCCCCTTCCACCGACACGGGCCCGGGATTGTTTTCGTCAATCTCCAGCAACTCCCCGGAGAGGTGATAATGCCGAAAGGCCCCTACGCCCTCCTTGAGGAGTTGCGCTACGTTAAATGATAACATTTTGCCTCTTTTTTATAGCCGAGCCCTACCTCGCCCCTGATTATAGGCAAGGCGTGTATCGTGTCAAGCCAAGTCTTCACGGGGCAAAAGGCCCTGCCCTACAGGCGCTTACCGCCCACCAACCCGGCAGAAAGGTTGCCATAGCGCACGCGGTGCGGGATGATGTCATCATAGCGGCGCGAGAGGGGGTCCCACCCTCGCCGAATGGCCATTTGGTGGGCCAAGAGATGGAGTGGCGTTATGTAAAGGAGGGGCGTCGCCAACTCGTCTAGCGATGCGGGCATTTGCACCACCTGGCTGGCCAACTCGCGCAGGCCCTCGGAGGCGACATCGGTGAGCACGACCGAGGGCGCGCCGATGTAGCGGTTCACCGTCAAGACGTCCAACACGTGGGCACTGGAGCGCCCCTGCGGCGCGATGAACACCATCGGGTTCGCCTGATCCACCTCGCGGTAGCGGCCGTGGAGGAAATCCTCCAGTTCGCCCCACTCGCAGTACATCTTGGCCATCTCGATGACCTTCAGGGCCGCCTCCTGCGCGGTGCCCAGGTTCGGGCCGCTTGCCAAGATGAAGACGATCTGCGCGCCGCCGTAGGTTTCCACCAGGGCCTGCACCTCCTCGCGCTGGGCCTCTAGGAACCGCTTCGCCCCTTCGGCGGCCTTATCCAATTCGCCCTGCCAATAGGCCCGCCGCGCCTCCTGGCCGCGCGCCTCGGCCAGGCCCAGGGCCACTTCAAACAGGCTGAGCAGGGTCTGCACGTAGGATTTCGTCTTGACCGGCGTGCGATCTGCCTCGCCCCCCGTGAGCACGACGGCCTCCGCCGCTTCGGCCACGGCCCCACCCTTTTCGGCCGTGAGGGCCAGGGTATGCGCGCCGTGCCGGCGAGCGTGGGCCAACGCATCGGCCACGGCTTGGGTGCCGCCGGAGGTGGAAATGCCGATGACCAAGACCTCCGGCCCTAGGATGCTGGGGTGGAGATATTGCCCCAAGTTGAAGGCGTGCATAGCCTGCGCGGGGAGGTGCGCGATCGTTTCCAGGATGTTGCGCCCCACCTCGCCGGCATAGCAGGAGGTGCCGCACCCCGTGAGGTAGATGCGCCGAATCCCGCCAGCGTTCAGGCCTTTGAGCCATATGTGGGTCGTTTCGGCGCTCACCTCCAGGGCATACGCCCACGTGGCGCGGTCGGCCAAATCGAGGATGTTCTGCAAGATTGGGTAGGTCATCATCCTTTCACTCTCCTTATCTTAGGATGCGATGCGGTCCCACGCCAAGACGGCCGCGCCGAGCAAGCCCACGAGGTCCGGCTGGAGCGTGGAAAGGTGAATGCCCCGCAGGGTGCGGAGCGCCCCAGAGAGGGCATCGCGCTCCACCACGGCGCGCAGGCGCGGCAAAAGCCAACCATCGGCAAAGACCCCGCCGCCCACCACGATGATCTCCGGGTTGAGGAGGTTGATGAGGTTCACGAGCGCCTTGCCCAGCGCCTCTACGGCCTCCGAGGCCAAGCGCTGCGCCAGGGGATCGCCCGCCTCCGCATAGGTAAAGATGGCGTGCGCATCGAGGGGCATCCCCTCGGGCAACCTTCCCAGCGCCGAATCGGGATATGTAGGCAGGAGGTCGCGCGCCCGCTGAATCATCCCCCCGCCGGAGGCCACCGGCTCGAGGCACCCCCGGCGCCCGCAGGGGCAAAGGATATCCTCCCCCGCAACGGCCATATGGCCCAATTCGCCGGCATAGTTCGCCGCGCCGCGCACGAGTTGCCCGTTACACACCAGCCCAGCGGCCACCCCCGTGCCCACGTTGAGGTAGATGAACTCGCGCGCGCCGCGCCCCGCCCCCCAGCGGAGTTCGGCAAGCGTGGCGGCGTGCACGTCGTTATCCACCGCGGCCGGCAAGCCGTAGCGGGCCGTGAAGCGAGCCGTCATATCCACGCTCGTGTGAATGGGGATGTTCATCGCCCGCACCCAGGTAGCCGTGGCGGGATCCGTCTGCCCCACCACGCCGAACCCCACGGCGAGGGGCGCAGGCCCCTCCCAGGGCGCGCTCATCAGGGCCTCCAGCGCGGCCTCGATGCTCCAAAGGGCGGCATCCTGGTTGGAGCGATCCATCGGCGAGCGCGCCTGGCGAAGCACCCGGCCCGCCTCATCCACATAGCCCGCCAGCACCTTCGTGGCGCCCACATCCATCCCTACTACCACGCGTTGCCCCTCGGCCATACTCCCCTCCAAGCCCTGGTGTCTGGGGCGTATGATACCAAAAAAGGCCGCCAATGCGTAGGGGCACGTTGTAACGCGCCCCACATTTGGCCCTCACCCTGGCCCTCTCCCAGCGAACTGGGAGAGGGGAAAGGAGGAGCGCGAGGCTAAAACTCGATGCCCTCTTGGGCGGGGATGCCCGCCTCGTAGGGGTGTTTGATGGCCTGCATCTCTGTAACGAGGTCGGCGGCCTTGAGGAACTCGGGCGGCGCTTCTTGCCCGGTGAGGACGAGATGGAGCGCCGGCGGCCGGTGCGCCTCCAGCCAGGCGAGGGCCTCGGCCGCCTCCAGCCAGCCGAAGGAAAAGAGGTAGGTGAACTCATCGAGCACGAGGAGGTCGAAGGCGCCGCTGGCGATCATCTCCTGGGCGATTTTCCAGCCCGCCAGGGCCGAACGGCGGGCCGATTCGTCGCGCACCGGATCGTAGACGAACCCCTCGCCCACAATGCGCCAGGGGATGCCCAGCCTCTCGGCAGCGAGCGCCTCGCCAGAGCGCCATGCGGCGCCCTTGATGAACTGGATGACCCCCACGCGCAGCCCATGCCCCCAGGCGCGCAAGAGGGTGCCCAGGGCGGCAGAGGTCTTCCCCTTGCCCCGGCCGATGTAGAGGATGATGAGGCCGCGCGTCTCGTGAGCCATAGCCCCCCCCCAATCTATGAGTGCGCACCCCATCTTCGCCAAACGGGCGGGGATGTCAAGGGGCGGCGGGTATAGGCCCTCACCCCGGCCCTCTCCCACGGGGGTGGGAGAGGGGAAAGGCGGAGCGCGAGGCGAGAGCCTCGCACGCGGGCCGGGAGGCCCGCGCTCCCCGCGCACTCCGTACAGCGCCTACATGGCGGCGAGGATCTCGGCCATCTTGACGGCGCAGTGGTCGCACATCCCATGGGTGATCATCGGCAAGGCGGGCGCTTCAAAAAGGCGCAGGCGCTCGATCCCTTCCTCGATATCTACCCACTCCCCATCGGCGAATACCTTCTTGCACCAACTGCACATCCGCAGGAGGTCGCGCGAGGGGCTGGCCTGGCGCGCGAGCAAAGGCACGGCCGGCCGGCGTTCGATGGAGAGCGTTTGGGTCCGGAATTCGATCTGCCCATCCTCCATAAGGTGGATGTGCATCTCCAGGAAGCGGCGCTCGGCGGGCGAGTCGCAGCGGAAGGGGAAGCGCACGGAACGCCCTTCTCGCACTCGCGCGAGGAGATCGCGATAGATTTGTTGGGTGCTAAGGTCGGTGATGAACTCCCAGATGGGCCGGCCTAGGACGTGTTCCGCCGTAACGTCAGGGGCATCGTTGGCGAGGGCGAAGCGATCCCACGCTTCGTTGACAAAGACGATCTCATCCTGGCGGTTGAGGCGGTAGATTAGGTCTTCTTGGGCTGCCATAGGCACCTCCTTGGGCCGGGTGAAGGGTTCTGCTGCGTCAAGGTTTATATGCCGCGAATGGGCGGGGATGTCAAGGGGCGGCGGGCATTCGGCCCTCACCCTGCCCTCTCCCATGGGGGTGGGAGTGGGAAGAATAGGAGCGCGAGGCGAGAGCCTCGCACGCGGGCCGGGAGGCCCGCGCTCCATAACTCCCATGGGGGTGGGAGAGGGGCAAGGCGGAGCGCGAGGCTCCTGCCTCGCGCCGCGGGCCGGGAGGCCCGCGCTCCATAACACACCCTGCCGCAGGTTGGGAACCTACGGGAGGGCGCCACAATACCCCTCAGGGCATCGGGTTTTTCTCACGGAAAGAAGCCGTAAATAGTGAGAGAGAGACTCAATGGCGAGTCTCGTCTTAATACCCCTCAGGGCATCGGGTTTTTCTCACTCTTGGGGTTTGGCCTCAGTATGTGGTTAATGGTCTTAAAGGAGAGTCTTAATACCCCTCAGGGCATCGGGTTTTTCTCACGGTTCGCGCAAGGCACGCGGGGGCGGCACGCGCGGTCCTAGAGTCTTAATACCCCTCAGGGCATCGGGTTTTTCTCACCGAATGAGGGCGATCTGCTTGTGACGGATGGAGAGCAGATCTGTCTTAATACCCCTCAGGGCATCGGGTTTTTCTCACAAACCCAGAGGTCATTCAAAGCCTCGAGGCCATGGGCGTCTTAATACCCCTCAGGGCATCGGGTTTTTCTCACTGGAGGAAAAGGCAATTTTGACTTGGCTAGTAAATGGGTCTGTCTTAATACCCCTCAGGGCATCGGGTTTTTCTCACCCCTT
>JAIOAW010000018.1 GCA_019873625.1 Chloroflexota bacterium | reverse complement strand
GGCCGAACCCCTTCTAGGGGTTCCCACACGGGCTGAAAAGATGACACGCCTTCCCTCCCGTTATCAAGACGCTTCGCTTACTTAAAGAGTTCCTCGCCGCCTCACTCCTCGTAGGCGCCTAAGGCGGCGCCGACGCGACGGGCGTCGGCCAGGTCCGCAAAGCGGCGCACTGTGCCGTGGGCAAAGGCCCACACGGCCTGCCCAAAGCGCTGGATGAAATAGCGATCGTGCACCACGGCGAGCACCGTCCCCTCAAACGAGGCTAAAGCGCGCTCAAAGCGCTCCCGCGAGGGGATATCGAGGGGATTGATCGGTTCATCCAAGAGGAGGACGTTGCACCCTTGGAGCATCAGTAACCCCAAATGGAGGCGCGCCCTCTCGCCAAAACTGAGCCGCTCGATGGGCGTAAAGACCTCATCGCCGCTGAAAAGGAGGCGATGGAGAAAGGTGCGCGCTTCCGTCTCCGTCATCGCGGCCACCTGGCGCACGGCCTCGAGCGGCGTGCTCCCCTGGGGGAGGGCCTCCTGCTCTTGGGCGAGATAGCCCACGCGCGCATTGGCCCCCCAGCGCACCAGGCCCTCGGTCGGCGGTTCTGCGCCCACGAGGATGCGCAGGAGGGTGGTCTTCCCACAGCCGTTAGGGCCGATGAGCACCACGCGCTCCCCTTGGCGTAGCGTCAGGTTGACCCCCTCAAAGAGGGTGCGTTCGCCAAAGCGCTTGGTTAAGGCCTCGATGAGGAGCACATCTTGCCCGCTAGGGGGCACCTGGTCGAAGGCGATGGCTACCTGCCAGCCTTGGATAGGTTTCTCGAGGTGTTCCTCCGACTCGATGAGCCGCTGGAGGCGTTTTTGGTGGACGACGGCCTTGCGCGCCAGTTTCTTGGCCACTTTGCGATAGTGATAATGGATCGTCTCTTGCTCGATGCCTTTGGCCTGCGTCTTTAAGCGGCGGACGGCTTCCTCCAATTGCTCGATGCGCTCCTCTTGGTCTTGATAGACTTCCCAGGCCTTTTCGCGTTCGCGCTCGCGCGCCTGAACGTAGGCGCTATAGTTCCCCGCGTAATCGCGCACGGCGTGGGTCTGCGGGTCTATCTCCAAGATGCGCGTGACCAGGCGATCGAGAAAGGCGCGGTCATGGGAGACGAGGAGGATGGCCCCGTCGTAACTCGCCAGGTAGCCCTCCAGCCATTCGAGGGCGCCGATGTCGAGATGGTTCGTCGGCTCGTCGAGGATGAGGAAGGCCGGTTCGCTCAAAAGGAGTTTGGCCAGGCTGAGGCGCGTCTTTTGGCCGCCGCTGAGGATGGCCACCGGCGTATCGGGGGGCACGTCTTCCAGGCCCAGGCCGGCCAGCACGCGCTCCAAAAGGTGCTCTGAGGCGAACGTGGCCGCAAAACTCAGGCGTTCCAAGGCCACCGTATAAGCCTCTTCGAGGGCCTCGCGCTCGCTTGCGGGGGCGCTAGCCATCGCCACGGCCAAACGCTCGACCTCCCGCGCCCAATGGGCCTCATCCAGGTGCTGAGAGCCGCGCAGGATGTCTCCCACGCGCGCCCCCGGCGCCCAACGGAGCGCCTGTGGAAGGTAACCCACCCGCTCGCGGGGGATGGTCCAACGCACGGCCCCCGCATCGGGCCTTTCCTCGCCCGTTACGATGCGCAAGAGGGTCGTCTTCCCACAGCCGTTGGGGCCGACCAACCCCACGCGCTCGCCCGCGTTGATCACAAAGTGGGCCTTTTCAAAGAGGAGGTTCTCTCCAAACCGTTTGCTCAAACCGGAAACGTGCAACATACCAAACCCCGTTTCTATTGGGGCGTTTCGGGGGGGCCTAAGGCATTATGATCGAGATAGGCGGCCATTTGGCGTTCCAGTTCCTCGGGGCTGACGAACCAGATGACGTGCATCCCCAAGGCGGCCGCTGCGGCGATATTTGCCGGCTGATCGTCAATGAACAAGACCTCCGAAGGCTTGACGCCCAACCGCCGTAAGACCTCTTCATAAATAGCCCTTTCGGGCTTGGCTACCCCCAGCCGCGCCGAGTTGAAAATCACCTCAAAACGATCGGCGATGCCAAAGCGGCGTTCCAGATATTCCTCCAGGGCGTTCGTCGAGTTGCTGAGCATCGCCACGCGGTAGCGCGTGCGGGCGCGATCCACCAGGGCGAGCACCTGGGGGTCCACCCCCCAGGAGTACCACAGGTCTTCGCTCAGAGCGCGCACCTCGTGCGGATCCGTAATCCCCAAAGAGGCGCCGGCGCGCTCCCAGAAGGTTTGCTCGTCCAACTGCCCACGTTCGGCCAAGGCCCAGGCCTCGCCCTGCCACAAAAGGCGGCGTAGTTCGCCGGGTTGAAGGCCTAACCGCGCCTCCCAGGTGGGGTAGGCCGAAGAAGAACCCCGCTCGCGCAGGAGGACGCCCCCACAATCGAACAGAACGACCTTGATGCCCATACCGCCTCGACGCTCCTTATAAAAGCAAAAGGGCCATGGGGGTGCCCATGGCCTCTTTTTGAAAGCGCACATCAACCCTGCGTTTGCCGCCGCGTACGCGCCCTCAAAGGGCAACCCCTTCTTACCCAAGCCGGCACGCGATGGCGATCCCCATTCCCAAACCTCCCGAACGGTTGAGCACATTATAGGGCTTGGGGGGAGCCTGTCAAACGCATGCCGTCCTTTTGGAGCGCGGGCCTCCTGGCCCGTGGCGAGGCGGGCGCCTCGCGCTCCAAGGGGGATTTTCGTCCCGCTTGATTCTTTAGAA
This sequence comes from Chloroflexota bacterium, assembly GCA_019873625.1. Classification (GTDB taxonomy): domain Bacteria; phylum Chloroflexota; class Anaerolineae; order UBA1429; family UBA1429; genus JAIOAW01. The sequence continues at coordinate 46,948 of JAIOAW010000018.1, read as the reverse complement.
CGTTTGTGCTATATTCAAAATATAGAACAAACGTTCCACAAGGAGGGTCGGATGGAAGTCCTCATCGGAGCTGTGGTCGCGCTCGTCATCCTCGCAGGGGTTCACCGCGCCCCCAAGGGACGCCTCATCATCGCCCCTCGGCGGGGGGTGAGGCGTCGCAAAGGGGGTGCTCTTTTGGGGCCAGCCTCGAGCATCAGCCCCAGGCGGACGGCCGCCTACTGGTGGTTCCGCGAGCCGGCGCGGGGGGCGCGTTGATCAGGGCGCGGCCTCGAGCGGGCGGCTGGCGATGATATCCACGCCCGTCCCAAGGATGTTGGGCACGATGACCTGGTGATCCTCAACGGGGGCCTGCACCTCGACCTGGCGCAGGAGCGCGGCAGCGGCGAGGAGTTTGTCTTTGGGCAGAGGGGCCGAAGAGCGCACCGGCAGGAGGGGATATTGGCCCCCGCGCACGCGCACCGTGGTGGTGAGCATACGCTTGGGGGCCGTCAACTCCTCGCGGACAAAGGCCTCGCCGCGCTTGCAGGCCTGCCCTTCGAGGGAGACGATTTCCTTGCCCTCCACGGTGGCCCGGATGGTGCACCCCACCGGGCAGACGACGCAGATGAACTCCCGCTGTTCGGCCATATCCCTTCCTCCTAGGCGATGACGCGTATGCGTAACGCGTCGCCCTCCCGTGCGGCGGCCAGGTGAGGCGCCGCCTCGCTGGGGAGCACGAGCGAGGCCATTTCGCCAGGGCGCACGTAGCGCAGCCGGCGAGAGGCCAGCACGCGCCCTCCCAACGTCGCCTCCAACCGCACGGCGCGTTCGATGGGCTGGCGCACGCGCAAATGGAGCGTGATCGGCTCCTCGGCCAGGGCCTCCGCGTAGAGGGTGTGGGGCACCACATAGCGCACGTTCTCCCCGGCCTCGGTGCGCACGCCGGGGCCGCGCTCCTTTGTGCCTTGCTGGGCAAAGCGCGCCGCACACCGCCCGGCGCGCAGGGCGCTCTCGGTGACGTCATCCACCAAATCATACACGTGGACGACGTTCCCCGCCGCATAGATGCCCGGCAGGCGGGTGGAGAAATCTTGGTCCACATAAGGCCCGCCGGTGACGGGGTCTATGGGCACGCCCGCCATACGGGAAATCTCGTTTTCGGGGATGAGGCCTACCGAGAGGAGCAGCGTATCGCAGGGGATGATGCGTTCGGTGCCGGCGATGGGGCGCCACTGGGCATCCACCTGGCTCGCCACCACGGCCTCTACGCGGTCGCGCCCGCGCACCTCGGTCACCGTGGTGCACAGGCTGAGGGGAATGCCGAAATCGCGGATGCATTGCACCAGGTTGCGCCGCAGCCCGCTCAAGTAGGGCTGAATCTCCAGCACCTCCACGACGGTGGCCCCCTCCAAGGTGAGGCGCCGCGCCATAATCATCCCGATATCCCCCGAGCCAAGGATGACAAAGCGCTCGCCGGGCATATAGCCCTCGATGTTCACCAAGCGTTGGGCCGTGCCCGCCGTATAAACCCCTGCTGGCCGCGTGCCGGGGATGGAGAGCGCCCCACGGGGCCGCTCACGGCAGCCCATCGCCAGGACGATGGCACGCGCCGAGATTTCCAAAAGGCCGTCTCGGCTGTTCGTGGCGATGACGCGCCGCTCGGGCGAGAGCGAGAGGACCATCGTCTCCGAAAGGAGGCGCAAATCGGCCTCGCGGGCGCGGCGGATCCACCGCCAGGCGTACTCGGGGCCGCTGAGGTCTTGGCCGAACACGCGCACCCCGAACCCGGTATGGATGCACTGCGGCAAGATGCCCCCCAGTTCGTTGTTGCGCTCGAGGAGGATGATCTCCTCCGCGCCGGCCTCGCGGGCCGAGACCGCCGCGGCCAGCCCCGCCGGGCCGCCGCCGATGACCAACACATCGCAAGAGAGGGCCTTCATCGTTCGCCCTCCTTGCCCTGGAGGGGGTCCTTGGTGTGGCGCACGACCATCCGCGAGGCGCCACCTTTCTGGGTGATCTCCAGCGGAGAGAGGCCCAATTCCCGCGCCATAATATTCAGGACGAGCGGCGTATCGAACCCGCCCTGGCAGCGGCCGGTGCCGATGCGCGTGCGGCGCTTGAGCGCGTCATACGTGCGCGCGGGGATAGGCGCATGGCAGGCGGCCACGACCTCGGCCTCGGTAACCATCTCACAGCGGCAAATGATGCGCCCCCAACGGGGGTCTTGGGCGATGAGCGCCTCGCGCTCGGCATCGCTCAAATCGGCAAAGCGCGGCGTGCCCTTGCGGATGGGGTTGTAGTCGCGCCGTTCGGCGAGGCGCAGACCCGCCTCTCGGAGCATCTCCACCACGTATTCGGCGATGGCCGGAGAGGCCGTCAACCCGGGCGATTCGATCCCCGCGAGGACGATCAGCCCCGGCGCCTCGGGCGGCTGGGCGATGTAGAAATCCCCCGTGTTCCCCGTGGCGCGCAGGCCGGCAAAGGTGCGGATGATATGGCGCCGCTCAAGGCCGGGCACCAGTTTCAGCGCGCCGGTCATAACCTCCTCCAGCCCTTCGGGCGTGGTGCGGAGGTCCTCTTTATCCGTAACATCCTGGGCATTTGGCCCGAGCATCACGTTCCCGTGGATGGTGCGCGTGACAAGGATACCCTTGCTGATGGGCGTAGGGCAGGGGAAGAGCACGCTCCGCACCTGCTGGGCAGCCTCGCGGTCGAGGACGAAATATTCCCCTTTACGGGGGGTGATGGCGAACCCGTCCAAGCCGGCGCGGTGCAACAGATCGTCGGCCCACAGGCCGGCCGCGATGACGAACCAGCGCCCCCGAAAGAGGCCCCGATTCGTGATGACGCCGGCGATGCGATGGTCTTCCTTTAGCCAGCCGATGGCCTCCGTCTCCAGAAGGAGCCTCACGCCGTTCGTAACGGCGTTTTCCGCCGCCGCGTAGCAGAGCGCAAAGGGGTCTACGATGCCGCCCGTCTCGGCCCAAAGGGCGCCCGCCACGTGGGGCGTGATGGCCGGCTCGCGCCGGCGCATCTCTTCGGCGCTGAGGAGGTGCAACCCCGGCACGCCGTTCTCGCGTCCCCGCTCATAGAGGGTATGCAGGGTGGCCGTCTCTTCCGGCGAGGTGGCCACCACGTAGGTGCCGCATCGTTCAAAGGCCACGTCGAGTTCGCCGCACACTTGGTCAAACAAGGCGTTGCCGGCTACGTTCAGTTTGGCCTTCAAGGAGCCGGGTTTCGCATCGTAGCCGGCATGGACGATGGCCGTGTTCGCTTTCGTCGTCCCCTCGCCGACGTCTGAAGCCTTATCGAGGAGGAGAATACGCGCCTCGTAACGTGCCAGCGCCCGTGCGATGAGGCTGCCGACCACGCCAGCGCCGATGATGATGACGTCATAGAGTTCCGAGGGCATTCGCCAAGCCTTTATGGGTGATGTGCGCGGTATGGCTCAGGCTGCCGGTGGGCGGCTGACCGCACGCCTAGGATAGCACATTTACGGCCCTTGTGGTAAAAAGGGTGCCTAATCTTGAAAGAAGCCATCGCCGAGGATGCCCACTTGGCGCAGCCAATCCCCCGTGTAACGGATACCCTCTTCGAAACTCACGCGGGGGCGATAGCCCAGTTCCCGGCGCGCCTTTTCGATGGGAAAGATCTGATCCGTGCCCATCATCTCCACAAACCAGCGCGTGAGGGGCGGCCTTTCCGAGCGCCCCAGGAGGCGGTACCACGCCTCATAGAAGGTGGCCATCAGGTAGGCGCGGCTGTGCGAATAACTCCGCGTGATGCGCGGCACCTGGCACAGGTCCGAAAGGGCATCAATATACTGCTTCCAGGTGATGTCCGTGCCATCGGAGATATTGTAGGCCTGGCCCACGCTGGCGGGGCTATCCGCCGCGAGGATGAGGGCATCCACCAGGTTCCCCACGTAGGTCAGCCCGGCGATATGGCGCCCCTCATCTATGAAAAAGAGGCGCCGCTTGCGGATGGCCTCGACCAGGCCGCTCACCAAGAGTGTGCCCCGCGGCCCGTACACCGTGGCCGGGCGGATGACGCACACCGGCAGGCCCACGCGCCGATAGTGGTTCCAGACCAGGCGTTCGCCCTCGATTTTGCTATCCGCATAGGGGAAGCCGCGCGGCGAGAGCGCCTCCGATTCATCCATAGGCCGCCCCGAAAAGCCGTACACGTCGCTCGTGCTCAGGTGGATGAACTTGCTCACCTTGGCCCGTGTGGCCGCCGCGAGGACGTTTAGGACGCCGTTCACATTGGCCTCTTGAAAGGCCATGGGGTCTCCCCAATCGCTCACGAGGGCCGCACAGTGGAAGATGCGATCCGCCCCTTCCGCCGCGGCCACCAGGCTAGCGTTATCGCGCAGGGTGCCGATGCGTACCTCCACCCCCAGGGCGCGCAGCGAACGCGCGTTGCTGGTGGGCCGCACAAAGGCGCGCACCTGTTCGCCGCGCAAGAGGAGCGCCTCGACGAGATGGCTCCCGATAAAACCCGTCGCGCCGGTCACCAAGTTGAGCATGGTGGCCCCCTTTCTCCATCGAAAGCACGCTCACAATAAGGGCTATCCTGCCGGAATATCCTTGGCCTCTCGATACAGTTCGGGGCGTAGCCATGGCGCCAGGGCCAGGCCCACGCCGACGTAAAACCCCAACGAACGGGGCACCAGCCCTCGCGTGAGGAACCCTACCGCCCCCAAGTGCTGTTTGCTGTTATTCTGGCCGGAGTAGCGATCCATCACCGGACCTAACTCGGCGCCGGCGCGAATCTCCTCGGCGATGGGCGCGGGCAGGGGCATCGCCGCCGTCTGGACCAGGCTGGCAAACCCCGTGCGATCCACCGCCGCCACCCAGCCCGTGAGGTAAAGTCCTTCGGGGCGCTCTTCCACCGCCCCCTCTAGGCCGAGGCCCAGGTCCGCATCGGCGGCCCGGCGGGCAGCGGCAGCACGCTGGAGGGCACCCCGTTTGCCCTCCTCCGCCGAGAGGGGCATTTCGCTCACGCCAGAGGGCACGTCCACCGCGATGATCTCCGCATCGGGCCAGGCCTTTCGTACGGCGCGCCGCACGGCGCGCACCTTGGCGGGGTTTGTGGAGCCTACGGCAACGCGCATTCCCTTTTCGCTCCGCGTGAAATCTGGCCTCATTGTATGGGGAGCGCCCCTCGGCCGCAAGTTGCGGGGCGCATTGGGCTTGGCAAAATGGCCGGGGTGGCGTAGAATGCCCGAGACGCTGCAGATAGGGTACGGAGGAGGGCACGATGCGCGAAAAGATCACAGAGGTCCTCAGGCGCGGCGAGATCGTCATCAGCGATGGCGCCATCGGCACGATGCTCCAAGCCAAGGGTCTGCCCGGCGGCACTATGCCGGAGGCTTGGAATTTGGAAAACCCCGAGGCCGTGCTGGAGGTGCACCGCGCCTACATCGCGGCGGGCGCCCAATCCATCACCACGAACACCTTTGGGGGGAACCGCATCCGCCTGCAAGAGGGCGGCCTGGCGGACCGGTTGGAGGAGATCAACCGGCGCGCCGTGCGCCTGGCCAAAGAGGCGGCCGGCGACCGCGCCTGGGTCGCCGCCTCCGTCGGCCCCACAGGGCACCTCCTCGAACCGTTCGGCGATCTTTCTATCGCCCAGGCCGAGGCCGTCTATGCCGAGCAGATCGCGCTCCTTGCCGAGGCCGGCGCCGATGTGATCCTTCTGGAAACGCATCACGATATCGAAGAGGCCTGCTGTGCCCTACGCATGGCCAAGGCCCATACGAACCTACCCGTCTTTTGCTCCTTTGCCTTTGACGCGCGGGGCCGCACGATGATGGGCCTGCGCCCGGAGGCGGCGGCGCGGCGCATCCAAGAGGAAGGCGGGGATGCCGTGGGCGCCAACTGCGGGAGCGGCCCGGGGGCCATCCTGGTCGCGCTGGAAAAGATGCACGGCGCCACGGATCTGCCGCTCATCGCCCAATCCAACGCGGGCATTCCGCAGGTGGGCGCCTCTCACGAGACGGTATGGGATGTAACGCCCGAACAACTCGCGGAGCACATCAAAACATTCATCGCGTTGGGGGCGCGCTTCATCGGTGGGTGCTGCGGCACCACGCCGGCCCATATCGCCGCGATTGTGGCTGCCGTGCGCAAGGTGGGATGATTTTTGCATTATGAGGAGGGTTCCGATGTGCGCGATGCTTGCCATAGATGGGGGTAAGCCCGTCCGCCCTACGATGCTGCGGGCTGGCTTTCACGGCTCGGCGGAGATCAATGACCATGAGATCGAGTCAGTATTGGAGGTTTTGCGGGCCAAGCGCCTGTTTCGCTTCCTCGCCGAGGGGGCTGAAGCCTCGAAAGTGGCGCTCATCGAGCGCTGGTACTGTGAGCGATTGGGGCGCAAATATGCCCTCGCCGTGAACGGCGGCACCTCGGCGCTCATCGCGGCCCTGTTCGGCGTGGATGTAGGGCCGGGCGATGAGGTGATCATCCCGGCCTATACCTATGTGGCCACGGCGGCGGCGGTCATCGCGGCGGGGGCCGTGCCCGTCATCGCCGAGATTGACGCCTCGCTCAATATGGACCCGGCCGACCTGGAGGCCAAGATCACGCCCTATACCAAGGCGGTTATGCCCGTGCATATGCGGGGCGTGCCCGCTCGTATGGACGAGATTATGGCGGTAGCCCGCGAGCACAACCTCATCGTGGTGGAAGATGTGGCCCAATCCAACGGGGGCACCTACAAGGGCAAACCCTTGGGCACGCTGGGCCTGGTGGGGTGCTTTAGTTTTCAGCAGTACAAGGTGATCACCTCCGGCGAAGGGGGCCTCGTCGCGACGGACGATGAGACGGTGTACGACCGCGCCCGGATGCAGCATGACTGCGCGGCGCGCTTTTGGGAGGGGAGTGCCGACCATCCGCGTTACCCGTTCGTCATCTCGGGCGAGAACTACCGCCTCTCGGAACTCTCGGCCGCGCTCGTATGGGCGCAGCGCGAGCGGCTGGACCCCATCTTGGCGCGGTGCCGAGCCGTCAAGCGGCGCATCGTGGAGGGGTTGAAGGATGTGCCGGGCCTCCAATTGCAGGATGTGCCCGACCCCGAGGGGGATTGCGGCATCACCTTTGCCTTTTTCGTGCCCGAGGCGGCATTGGCGCGGCGCTTTGCGGCGGCGCTCAAGGCGGAAAATATCGCCTGCGGCACCGTGTACGATAACACCATCCCCGACCGGCACATCTACAGCCATTGGCCCTTTATGATGAGCGGCCTAGCCGAAGATCGCCGCGCCCCGTGGAAGAACCCCTTCTACAAGGGCGATGTGCAGGGCTACTCGCCCACCCAGTGCCCCAAGTCGCTCGATTACCTGGGGCGGGCCATTATGATCTTTATTGACCAGTTCTTCACGCTGGAGGATGCGGATACCATCGTCGAAGGCGTGCGAAAAGTCGCCCAGGCGCTCATCCGATAGGGTGATTTGGGCAACTTGCAATTTTATGCTATACTTTGCGCCGCTTCGCGCCCCGCAGGGTGCGTAGGGCGCATATCCCTTTCTGCTCCCGACGGGCGGCCGGGTTGCCGCCGGCCGCGATGAGATCGGGGGCATACCCATGGAGAGGAGGCTACATTGCGTACTTACGAGGTCGTGTTCATCGCGCAGCCAGGCCTGGATGATGAGGGCCTGGCCTCTTTGGTGGAGACCGTCAAGCGCGCGGTCACGGAGAATGGCGGCGAAATCGTCAAAGAAGAGATGATGGGCCGCCGCAAGTTGGCTTACCCCATCAGGCGCTACGAAGAAGGGCATTATGTCCTGCTCCACGCCAGCCTGGAGCGGCCGGCCTTGAACGAATTGGAGCGCCGGCTCAAGCTCTCAGAGGACGTCCTCCGGCATCTCATCGTGCGGTTGGACGAAGTCGCTTAGGTAGCGCACGCCCGATTCCCCTAACAGACATTTCGTAGGCCCATCCTTGGGCCTTTGAGGAGGCATAGACTGTGGTAGAGGATTACGATCGCGAGGACGTAGAGAACGACGTGGATGCCGAGGAGCCTTCGGAAGCCCGCACCGAGGAACGGCGTGGCGAGGCAAGGCGCGGCGGTGGCCGGCCGGCTGCCGACCAGCGGCGCAAGCGCCGCCTGTGCCCCTTCTGCGTCGAAAACGTCAAGACCATTGATTACAAGAACACGATGCTCCTGCGCCAATTCATCTCGCGCAGCGGCCGCATCGTCGCCCGGCGCAAGGCGGGCACGTGCGCCAAGCACCAGCGCATGGTGGCGCGGGCCATCAAACGCGCGCGGCACATCGCGCTGTTGCCGTTTACCGCGTCTCACACGCACAGCGCCCGTTAGATGAAGCGTGTGCCCTAATGGGCTGCCCAACGGGGGTATAGGGGGCACCCTCTGTACCCCCGTTATGCCGAATTGGCTTTAGGAGACCGTTATGCCCAAACGTCTTGCTCCCCCTAGCCCGCTGAGCCGCAAGCAACTCTCGCGCCGCGCCAAGGAGGAAAAACAGCGCCGCTGGCTCCTTATCGGCACGGCCGCTCTCTTTGCGCTCGTCGTGCTGATCGTCGCCTGGGGGCTGTATGATCAGTACGTCTTGCGGCCGCGCCAGCCCGTCGCCACGGTGGAAGGCACCGTTATCCGGCTGGATACCTATCAGAAATACGTGCGTTACCGGCGTGCCGATTACCGCAACTATCTCCAGCGGCTGGAATCGTACCGTCAGAGCATCAATGCCTCCGGCGGCGATCAGACGATTCTCCTCCAGTATATTGATCAGCAGATTCAGCAAGTGAAGCAGCAGTTGATGAGCGTTTCCACGACTGTGCTGGAGGAACTTATTGACGATCAGATCATCCGCCACGAGTGTGCGCGGCGCGGCATCACCGCCTCGGCGGATGAGGTGCAACGGCGGCTGGAGGAGCAGTTCGGCTACGATCGCAACCCGCCCACGCCCGAACCGACCCCCATCACGGCCACCGTGCCCATCACGATAACGCCCACGCCCACCACGGCCCCGATGACGGAGGAGCAGTTCCTAGAGCAATCGCGGGCCTATTTCGATCGCCTTCAGCAGGAGGCGGGCTTTACCGAACAGGATTTCCGCTACCTTATCGAGACGGATATTCTCCGCGAGAAACTGGAGGCGGCCCTCAAGGCCGAGGCGCCCACCACGGGCGAACAGGTGCACGCTCGCCACATCTTGGTCAAGACGCGCGAAGAGGCCGAGCAGGTGCTCGCCCGCCTCAAGGCCGGCGAATCCTTCGAGGCGCTCGCTAAAGAGTTCTCGACCGATGAGAGCAACAAGGAGAACGGCGGCGATCTCGGCTGGTTCGGGCGAGGGATGATGGTCAAGGCCTTTGAGGAGGCGGCGTTTGCCCTGGAGCCTGGGCAGATCAGCGACATTGTGGAGACGAGTTTCGGCTTTCACATCATCCGCGTGGACGAGCGCGACCCCAACCGCCCGTTGGAGGGCACCGCGCTTCGAGTGGCCCAAGAGAAAGCCGTGGAGGATTGGTTCAACGCGCGGCGCACCTCGCCCGATGTGGTGCGCTCCTGGAATTCGAGTATGATTCCGGCGGAGAGTACGGCCAGCCGCTGAAAAGGCCCCTTGGACGGTTCGCGCCCCGGCGGCATATGCGCCGGGGCGCGTTTTTTTACGAGGGCCTCCGGCGGCGCACCTCGATGACGTTGGGCACGCTCTCGAGGCGGCTCATCAGCGCCGAGAGTTGGCTCAACCCCTGGACGCCTACGGTCAGGTTGATGATGGCCGTATGCTCGGCGCTCGTGGTAACGCTCGCCGAACTCAGATTGAGGCCCAAGTCGGTGGCGATGGCGGCGACATCGCGCAGGAGGCCCTTGCGGTCAAAGGCCTCCACTTGAATCTCGACGGGGTATTCCTGATACGAAGGCCCCCACGAGACGGCGATAAGCCGCTCCGTATCGCGCAGGTTGATGACGTTGGGGCAATCGGTGCGGTGGACGGTTACGCCCCTCCCACGGGTGATGTACCCCACGATGGGGTCGCCCGGCACGGGTTTGCAGCAGGGGGCCAAGCGGGTCAGGAGATCGCCCACACCCCGCACCTGTATGTCGGAGACGGCCTGCTCGGGGATGGTCTTGATCTTGAGTTCCTCATCCTCTTTGGCCGCATCTTCCAACTTGTTGGCGATCTGCATCGGGGCGACATCCCCATATCCCAACGCGGCGAGGAAATCATCTACCGTGCTATACTTGAAAACCTTGGTGGCGATATAGGTATAGGATTCCTGCCCAAGGCCCAAGCGGCGCAATTCGCGCTCCAGAATCTCGCGGCCGGCGTTGATGGCCTGTTCGCGTTCTTGGCGGCGGAACCACTGGCGGATCTTTTGGCGCGCGCGCTGGGTGGCCACAAAGTTCAGGTGCGGGTTGAGCCAATCTCGGCTGGGGCCGCCCTGCTTGGCCGTGATGATCTCGACTTGCTCGCCGTTTTGCAGTGGGTAATCGAGCGAGACGAGCCGGCCATCCACCTTGGCGCCTCGGCAGCGGTGGCCGATATCGCTGTGGATGGCATAGGCAAAATCCACAGGCGTGGAGCCTTTGGGCAGGTCAATGATATCGCCCTTGGGCGTAAAGACGTACACGCGCTCACTAAAGACGTCGCTCTTGAGCGAATCCATAAACTGGCGGGCGTCGGCCACCTCTTCGCGCCATTCGGTGGCCTGGCGCAGCCAGTTGACCTTTTGCTCCAACATCGGGTCGCGGCGCAGGCCCTCTTTATAGCGCCAGTGGGCGGCCACACCGTATTCGGCGATCTGGTGCATCTCCTCCGTGCGGATCTGCACCTCCAAGGGCTTGCCATCGAGGGCGATGACGGCGGTGTGCAAGGATTGGTAGAGGTTATCTTTGGGGTTGCCGATGTAATCGTCGAACTCCCCTGGGATGGGCCGCCAGAGGTTGTGCACGATGCCCAGCACTTGGTAGCATTCGCTCTTTTCGCGCACGATGATGCGCACGCCGTGGATATCGTAAATCTCGTCGAATTCGCGGCCCTTGTCCATCATCTTGCGGTAGATGCTATAGATGTGTTTGGGCCGCCCCATAATGCGGTAATGGATGCCCTCCTGGTCGAGCCTCTGCCGCAAGACGGCGATGACGCGCTCCAGGTAGGCGGCGCGTTCCGTGCGCCGTTCGGCGAGGAGGTTGGCGATCTGCCGGTAGGTTTCCGGCTCCAGATAGCGGAAGGCGAGGTCCTCCAACTGCCACTTGAGTTGCCAGATGCCGAGGCGGTTGGCCAAGGGGGCAAAGATATCCAGCGTCTCTCGCGCGATGCGCTTCTGCCGTTCCTCGGGCAGGTAAGAGAGCGTGCGCATATTGTGGAGGCGGTCGGCCAGTTTGATGATCACCACGCGGATGTCATCCACCATCGCCAGGACCATTTTGCGCAGGTTCTCGGCCTGGGTTTCGTCCAGGTCCACCTCTTCGATTTTGCTCTTGCGCTTGACGCGGCGCAGTTTCGTCACGCCATCCACGAGTTTGGCTACGGTCTCGCCGAACTCACGCTCGAGGTCTTTATAGGTGCACTGCGTATCCTCAAGCACGTCGTGCAGGATGCCGGCCAGGATGGAGGCCACGTCCATCTTGAGGTCTACGAGGATGGCGGCCACCTCCAGCGGGTGGACGTAATAAGGGTCCCCGGAGGCCCTTTTCTGGTCATCGTGGGCCGAGATGGCAAAGGCAATGGCCTTGCGCACCAGGTCCACGGCCTCAGGGTGAAGCGCCTCGACCTGATGGATGAGTTCCTCTGCAATTGGGGGGGCTGTCGTCAAAGTCTCGCTCATAACTACGTCAAGTATAATCCAAGGGGGCCAAGTAGGCAAGAGGCCTTCGGGGGTTGGAGGGTATTTTGACAGGGCCCTTTTCCCCCTCTAGAATGGGGGTAGCCCGAGTTGAACTTGACATAAGGTATGTTTGACGTGAAACATTCGCCCTCTAACCAACGCGCTGAGGACCCCTCCCGGCCCCCCATCTGCGATTACGAGGGGAGCACCTACCGCACGGATTTCTGGGAAGGCCAAGGCCGTGAGTATGAAGACGCCGTCGAACGCCTGGCCCTCAAGGCCCTCCTCCCCCCTAGGGGCCGGCGCCTCCTCGATGTGGGCGCGGGGTTCGGCCGCCTGGCCTCTCTCTATGAGGGCTATGAGGAGGTGATTCTCCTCGATTATTCCCGGTCGCAACTGGAGTACGCCCGCGCGACGTGGGGCGATGAACGCTTTATTTACGTGGCGGCGGACCTCTACCGCTTGCCCTTGGCCTCTCACGCCGTCGAGGCGATCGTTATGGTGCGCGTCCTCCATCACCTGGCCGATGTGCCCGCTGCCCTGCGGCAAATCGCCCGCGTGCTCCGCCCCGGCGGCGCCTTTGTGCTCGAGTTTGCCAACAAGCGCCATCTTAAGAACATCCTGCGCTACCTCCTGCGGCGCGGCCCAGACCCCTTTGCCCCCTCGCCTTACGAGTTCTCGCCCTTGCACTATGACTTTCACCCCGCCTGGGTGGAGGCCCGCCTGGCCGAGGCCGGGTTTACCATCGCGCAACGCCGCTCCGTCTCGCTCCTGCGCCACCCCTGGCTCAAACGGCACGTGCCGCTTGGGGCGCTCGTCACGATGGATGGATGCCTGCAGCGCCCCACGGCCCGTTTGGCTGTGGGGCCGAGCCAATTCGTCCACGCGCGCCTCAACAAAGAGGAGCCGGCTGACTGGGTGCCGCGCGAGCGCCTCTTTTTGTGCCCAGCGTGCGGGCACTGGCCCCTGGAGAACGCGGAGGGTGGCGCACGCTGTGCGGCCTGCGGCGCCTTTTGGCCGCGCGAGAACGGCATTTGGGTGTTCAAATAACCCCATTCGAACATTTGGGCGAGGTTTTGCGGAAAAGGTTGACAGCCCCCACGGGCCGTGTATAATGCGCCTGGATGAACCATATGGGGCGCTCATCAAGCGATTCGCCAACAAGCGGTGCGATGCAACCTCAGCCCATCCATCATCCCGAAATCCCGCGCGAGGCCATCGTCTTCTCTCACCCCAGCGAAGAGGAGTTCGCACGCATCCTCGATTTCTACGGCGTCTCTTGGCGCTACGAACCGACGACCTTCCCCTTGCGGTGGGATGAAAAAGGCCACGTCATCGAGGCCTTTACGCCCGATTTTTACCTCGTCGAGCACGATCTCTATGTGGAGTTGACGACTCTGCGCCAAAAGTTGGTGCGGATGAAGCACCGCAAGATTCGGCGCCTGCAAGAACTATACCCATGGGTGCGCATCCGCCTGTGGGATCGCCATGACGTCGTGCGCCTGTTGGAGCGTTACGGCATGGCCGAACGGAGCGTCGCCCTGGTGGGCAAAGAGGCAATAGAGAATGGCCGTACGAACGCCGAGTAAACGGATCGTGGATGATATCGCCCAGGTGGTCTATACCTCGGAGGAGATTCGAGGGGTCATCGCGCGGCTGGGCGCTGAGATCTCGCGCGATTATGCGGGGCTGGATCCCGTCCTCGTGGGGGTGCTCAACGGTGTGGTGATCTTGATGGCCGACTTGCTGCGCCAAATCACCATCCCCGTCACGGTGGATTTTATGGCCATCTCCAGTTATGGGGATTCGGCGGGCAAGGGCACGGTGCGCATCACCAAAGACTTGGATCATTCGATTACCGGGCGGCACGTCCTCTTTGTGGAGGATGTCATTGACACCGGCCTGACGCTCGACTATCTCCTGCGCACGCTGCGCACCCGCCAGCCGGCCAGCCTCAAGGTGTGCGTCCTATTCGACCGGCCCTATCGGCGCTTGATTGACGTTCCCCTCGATTATCGTGGCCTAGAATTGCCCGATCGCTTCGTGGTGGGCTACGGCCTCGATGCGGATGGTTACTACCGCAACCTGCCCTTCGTCGGCACGCTTCACCCCAAGTTGATGCCGCACCCCGTCACGGAGCGGGGATGAGCGCCTTGAGGAGCGGTTCGCGCCAGGTTCCCCGTGCGGGGTCATAGGCGCCAAACCCCGCGCAGAACTCCCAATAGGCCCAAGAAATGCCCCTGGCCTCCGCCTCGCGCGCCACAAAAGCCGTCCACCGGGCGCGCGAATCCATATCGGCCTTGCTATAGGCGCCAAATTCGCCCATCAAGAGCGGGCGGCCCTGTTCGCGTGCCCATTCGGCGGCCCGATCCAGGTCGCGCCGCACGGCCGCCTGTTGGGCCTCGGTGCCTTGCCAGGCCGTGCCCAGCCACTTTTGGCTGCCCGCTACCCACTCGGCGCCTTGATGGGTGAACTCAAAGGGGGCATAGTAGTGGAAAGTAACCACGATGCGCCGATCCTCTGGGGGGAGTTCCAACGCGCGCAGGGCGCCGATGCCGTTCCAATCTCCCGGCCCGATGACCACTGGCCGCGTCGGGTTCGTCTCGCGGATGACGGCCAGCGCCTCGCGGGCATAGCGGTTCCAAAGTGCGCCGCCCAGCCGGTCGTGCGGTTCGTTGAGGATTTCAAACCAAAGATTCGCGCTGTACCCTCGGTAGTGCTCGGCGATCTGCCGCCACAGGGCTAAGAAGCGCTCATATTCGGCGGGCGGGTCGTTCACTAGTTCGTCATAGTGGTGGATGTTGAGGATGGTTACCAACCCCTGCCCCAGGGCGTGCTTGGCGGCCCAATCCACGCGGTCGAAAAAGGCGGGGTTGATGGTGTAGGGCGCCTGCGGCAGGGCATGGGCCGACCAGCGGATGGGGATGCGCACCGCCGTAAAGCCGGCCTCGCGGATGAGCGCAAAATACTCCTCTTGCAAGGTAACCCCCCAGGCCCCCTCGACGGGCGCCTCCAAGGCGTTGCCGAGGTTGATGCCTCGGAGCGGGGGATCTATCGAAAAGGCCATAATATCTGCCGGCCTGGCGCGCATCCTACAACCTCCGAGCATCCCGCCGATGACGAGGGCCACCCCAAGCGCCCGCCCGAGGCGCTCGAGCCATCTCTCTAGGGGCACTATGCGGTGCCTCATTCTCCGAATTCGCCCCCGCCCGTGGCCTTGGGGCGCGGCGGCTGGATGAGGCCGAAATGGGAGAGCAGGATCAGCACGGCGTTATTGCCCAACAGCCCTTGCAGGGTCATCCCGGCAAAGATGAAGGGAAGCGTGGTGAGCACGCTGGCCGCCAGGAGGACCAAGGTGAACGAGGCGATGAAAAAGGCGTAAAAGGGGTTGGCCAAAATGAGGTAAAGGGCATTGCGCCAGGCCAAGAACAGGCGCGGCGCTTCCATCTCGATGAGGATGGGCCAAAAATAAATCTGCATAGCGACCCAAAAAAGGAGAAGAAAGAGCCAAAAAATGGCCACAAAGATAGTCCATTCCCCCTCGAAGGCGCGCGGGTAGAACCAGATGTTTACCGAGATGAGAAAGATGACCAGCAGGTTCGCCAAGAACCACAAGAGGCTCCGCCACCAATACTGCTGGACGCCCTCGAGGAAATCCGAAAAGTGGAACGTTTTGGCATGGGCCACGCGATTTGTAACATAATAGATGCCCGCCGTGCCCACGGGGAAGGCCAAGATGCCGATGAGAAAGAGTGGGATGGCCAAGGCTGGGATGCTCGCGGCCACCGACCCTAAGCTGAGGGGCACAGCCCAGGCAAGCAGCCAAACGAGGTTGACGATGGCCAGCGGGAACAGTTCCTCCCACGTATCCTTGAGGGTTTGCCAAAACGCACTCATGGCCTCTCGAATGAGCATTGGGCGGACTCCTTCTGGGGTAAAGGGCTTGCGCTACTTGACATTGTAACCGATTTGGTAGAAGTTACCAACACGGCGCGCCTGTAAGGGGCCTCTCGCCCGCAGGGGGCGTGAGGAGGGGTTTCGTAGCGCCGGCCGACGTATCTATGCCGTGCGGTGGATGAAAAACCGATGTTGCGAGACGGGACGCGTTTGATCTTTTGGGTTGACCTCGGCATCCTCCTGATCATCGCCCTTTTGGTGTTGATGGGCCAGTGGGATTATGTCATCGCCTTGGGGATCGGTCTCCTCATCCTCAACCTGGCCGATCGCCTCCAGAACCGCCGACGGCGCTCATAACGGCCGATGAAAGGGGCTATGAGAGGGATTCTGCGCTACCGCTACGTGGGAGATTGGGCGCTCTTTGTAGGGTGGATGGGCCTGATCTTCTGGCTCTCCTCTCAGCCGGAGGTGCCCGGCCCCGGCGAAAAGGATAGCCTCATTCGCGATCTTTTTAACTATGGCGCTCATGCGGCGATCTTTGGCCTTCTCGCCTTTTGGGGGTGGCGGCTGGCCTTAGGGGGCACGCCCTGGCTGCCCGAGTGGGTCAAGCGCTCTCCCTACCTTACCTCGGGCCTCTGGGCCGCCCTCTATGCCGCGAGCGACGAATGGCACCAGCATTTCGTGCCGGGGCGCACGTGTAGCGCGTGGGATTGGGCCGTTGACCTCGTGGGCATCGGGTTGGCGCTGGCCCTGCTGGGCCTGTGGGCGCCGCGTTATGAGGGGGTTAGGCGGTTCCTGGTGCGCCCCTTGGAGGGGCTGCGGCGCTGACGGGGCGGATGGGCCGCCTCGCGCTCGTGAATCCACCGGGCGAGGGCGGCGAGTTCCTCTTCCGTCAAAAAGCGCCAAGCGCCGGGGGCCAGGCCCTCCAAAGAGAGGGGGCCGATGGCGATACGGATGAGCCGCAACGTGGGGAAGCCCACAGCCGCCGTCATATGGCGGATCTGCCGCTTCATCCCCTCATAGAGGGTGATGCGCAGCCAGCACGTGGGCACGTTGGCCCGATAGCGGATGGGCACGGGGCGATCGGGGAGCGGCGGTAGTTCATCCTCCGTAAGGCGCACAACCTCTGCGGGGCGGGTGCGCCTCCCCTGGATGATGACGCCTTGCCGAAGCGCCTCCAAGGCCTTTTCGTCGGGGATGCGCTCCACCTGCACGAGATACGTCTTGGGGTGTTCGTAACGCGGATGCGTGAGGCGGTGGTTGAGCCAGCCGTCATCGGTGAGGAGCAGGAGGCCTTCGCTATCGTAATCGAGCCGCCCCACGGCATAGATATCGGGGATGGGGATATACTCCGCGAGGGTTTTGCGCCCTTCGGGGTCGGTGAAACTGCTCAACACCTGGTACGGTTTGTTAAAGATCACATAGCGGCAGGGCCGAAGCGGCGCCAGGGGCCTTCCGGAGACGGTGATTGCCTCTTTCCACGGGTTGACGTGCAGGCCGGGGTCGGTGACGATGCGCCCCGCGACGGCCACTTGCCCATCGGCGAGAAGCCGGGGGACCTGCGAGGCCCGCCAACGGCCCGTCGAAAGGAGGATGCGCCCCAAGGGCTGCCTTTGGGCCACCCGGCTGAGGCCAAAGGGGCGCAAAGCGCCCTTGGGAGAGGGGTCGGTTGTGCGCTGAGAAGGGGCCATCTTCACCTGTGGGTGCGTATTTTGGGCAACTGGGCGAATGGGGTTATAATATATTCACATATTATCCCCTGTAAAAAGTGCGCCCTGAGGCGCCTTTTTTGGTATCGTCCTTGAGAGGCTGGCTATGGCAGAAAAGACGCAGTATCTCACCCAAGAAGGCAAACAAAAGATCGAGGAGGAACTTCGCTATCTGCGCGAGGTGCGGCTCCCCCAAGTGGCCGCGAGCCTCAAAGCGGCCGTGGAAGAGGGAGACCTCTCCGAAAATGCGGGGTATTCCGAATCCAAGCGGGAGCAAAGTTTCGTGGTCGGGCGCATCCAGCGCCTCGAGGCGATCTTGGCCAATGCCCAACTCCTCGATGACGACGTGCGGGCCGACCGCGTGAGCCTCGGTTCGCGCGTGACTATCGTGGAAGATGGGGGAGCGCCCGAAACCTATCAAATCGTCGGCGTGGCCGAAGCGGACCCTTCCGCCGGGCGCATTTCCTACGAATCCCCTTTGGGCAAGGCCCTTATGGGGCACCGCGTGGGCGATGTCGTCGAGGCGATGACGCCGGGGGGCGTCTTGCGTATTCGCATCGTGTCGCTCAATCTGCCATCCTGACCGACCCAAGGAGGGTTATGCCGGAGAGTAACGAACGCCGCGAGCAGCGCCTGGCCAAATTGATGCTCCTGCGCCAACTGGGGTTGGACCCCTACCCTGCGCGCGTCTCGTATTCGCACACCTGCGCCCAGGCCCTGGCCGCTTTTGAGGCCTCGCCGGAGGAAAATCAGCCCGTGCAGGTGGTGGGGCGGCTAATGGCCATCCGCGATATGGGCAAATCCACCTTTTGCCACATTGCCGATGGTACGGGCCGCCTGCAAATTTACCTGCGCCAGAACGATCTCGGCGAGGAAGGCTATACCCTCTTTCACAAGGCGATGGACGTCGGCGATTTCATCCAGGTGGAGGGGCACCTCTTTCGCACGCGCACGGGCGAGATCACGGTGCACGCTGTGGCCTGGAGGCCGCTTGCCAAGGCCCTTTTGCCCCTCCCCGATAAATGGCATGGCCTGCGCGATGTCGAGACGCGCTACCGCCAGCGCTACCTCGACCTCCTTTCCAACCCCGAAGTGCGCGAAATCTTTATCCGGCGGGCGCGCCTCATCACGGCCATCCGCCGCTTTTTTGATGCCCAGGGCTTCCTCGAGGTGGAAACGCCCATCCTCCAGCCCCTTTACGGCGGCGCGGCGGCGCGCCCCTTTACCACCTATCATAACGCGCTCGACCGCACGCTCTATTTGCGCATCTCCGACGAACTCTATCTCAAGCGGCTGATCATCGGCGGGTTCGACCGCGTGTATGAGATCGGGCACGACTTTCGCAATGAGGGCATCTCCACGCGCCACAACCCCGAGTTTACCGTGTTGGAGGCCTACCAGGCCTACGCCGATTATCACGACGTGATGCGCCTGGTGGAGCGCCTGTATGAGACCATCTCTCAAGAGGTGATGGGGGGCCTGACCATAACCTACCAGGGGAACACGATAGACCTCACGCCCCCCTGGCGGCGCATCACGATGCGCGACGCCATTTTAGAACACAGCGGGATAGATATCCTCGAGTATGCCGATTACGCGAGCCTTTGGGCCGCCGTGCAGGCCAAGGGGCTAGACCTGCCCCCTCAACGGAACTGGGGCAAACTCGTCGAGAAACTGTTCGAAGAGTGCGTGGAGCCGACCCTCATTCAGCCCACCTTCATCTTGGATTATCCCGTAGAGATTTCTCCCTTGGCCAAGAAAAAGCCCGAAGACCCCCGCTTGGTGGAGCGCTTCGAGTTCTTTATCGGGGCGATGGAGTGCGGCAATGCCTTCACGGAATTGAATGATCCCCTCGACCAGCGGGAGCGCTTTGTCGCCCAAGGGAGGGCCAGCCAGGCCGGCGATGAGGAGGCCCACCCGATGGACGAGGATTTCATCACGGCGATGGAGCACGGTATGCCGCCCACGGGGGGCTTGGGCATCGGCATAGACCGTTTGGTGATGCTCTTTACCGACCAATCGTCCATTCGAGAGGTGATCCTCTTCCCCCAACTGCGGGGCGAAGAATAATCCCGAGGGTCTTGCCAAAGAAAAGAGGCTCGGCCAAGCAAGGCCGAGCCTCTTTGTCTACAACCGTTCTAGTAAATCGGCCCGCTTCGCAGGAGGACAAACTCCGCATGGCCGAGCGCCTCGGCGGCGGTCGGTTCGCCGGAGGCCACGCGCAGGGCGAAGGCGTAGATGCGCCGTCCGGCCTCTTCCCAGGTCTCTTCGCCGCGAAGGATGGCGCTCACGTCGAGATCCATATCTTCGCGCATACGGGCAAAGGTCTCGGCGTTGCCCGTTACCTTGATGACGGGCGCGATGGCGTTCCCCATAGGGTTGCCCCGCCCCGTGGTAAAGACCACCAGATGCGCCCCGGCGGCCACGAGCGCCGTGACGGAGGCGAGGTCGTTGCCGGGGGTATCCATAAACGAGAGGCCCGGCCGTTTGGGGGGTTCGCCGTAGGTCAACACATCCACGATGGGCGAGGTGCCCCCTTTGCGCACATCGCCGAGGGCCTTTTCCTCCACCGTGGTGATGCCGCCCTGGACGTTGCCGGGCGTGGGCTGTTTGCCGAAAAAGTCCTCGCCGGTGGCCTTGAGGGTACGCTCGCATTGGGCCAGCGTGGCCATCAGGCGCGCCTCCACTTCGGGCGAGGCCGCGCGCTCGCGGAGGACGTGCTCCGCGCCCAAGAGTTCGCTCGTCTCGGCGAGGATGACTTTGCCCCCTTGGGCCACGATGAGGTCGCTGAAGGCGCCCACGGCGGGGTTGGCCGCCAGGCCGGAGGTCGCGTCAGAACCGCCGCATTCCAACCCCACGGTCAGCGCCGCCACGGGGCACTTTTGACGCGCGGCCCCTGCATAGGGCGCGAGCATCTGCCGGGCCAAGGCCACACCCCGTTCCACGGTGGGGCGCGTGCCCCCCAGTTTTTGGATGGTCAAGAGTTCCACGGGCGCCACCCCGCGCGCGATGCGCGCCGCCAAATCGGCGGCGTTCAACATCTCGCACCCTAGGCTCACGACGATGCTCCCCACCACATTCGGATGGCGGCCATATTGGGCCAGAAGGCGCGTGGCGAGTTCGGTATCGGCCTCCGTCTCGCTGCACCCGCCCGTGTACGAAAGGAGCGCCGCCCCCGGCACTTGCGAGGCGATGAGCGAGGCCGTATGGAGCGCGCACCCGCAGGAGGGGATGACGGCGACGAGGTTGCGCACCCCAGCGGAACCATCTTGGCGTGGGTAGCCCATAAAAAAGTCGCTCATTGTGCCCTCCCGCGTACGCTCGTGAGGTTATGGGTGTGGACGTGCTCGCCCGGCGCGATATCCTTTACGGCCACGCCGATGCTGGCCCCATACTTGATGACGTGCTCTCCCTTTTTGATGGGCGCGATGGCCACCTTGTGGCCAAAGGGGATGGCCTGAACCGTAACCACGGGCGGCTCCAGCCCGCCTTCTATCTCCACCCAAGTGCCCGGCGCCAGGTCGGCAAGGGCCACGGCCACGGTATCCTTGGGGTGGATGCGCAGTGCATTGACCATAGACCTTTCACTCCCGCAGTGGATGGTGCGCGTTTTACCACGGGCGGCGAGGGGCGTCAAACGAGGCGTCATCGTTTGCGAGAACGTTCACAAGCGATGATTTGCCTTTGACACAGCGCGTGAATGTGATATACTTCACAAGTTGTGAGGCCCGATAGGCTCGTCGCCGTATTCATCCTGCCAAGTTGGGGAACAGCGTGACGCTTGAAGAAATCGCCAAACTGCTCGATGCCGAGATCATCTCCCGTGATGTTGACCCGACCCAATCCGTTGCGATGGCCTGCGGGGCAGACCTGATGAGCGATGTGCTCACCTTCACCCACGCAGGCACTTTGCTCCTCACCGGCCTCACGAACCCCCAAGTGATCCGCACGGCAGATACGGCGGGCATTTCGGCCATCGTGTTTGTGCGCGGCAAGTATCCCCCGCCTGAGACGATCGCCCTGGCAGAGGAGATGAACATCCCCCTGCTGAGGTCTCGCTATACGATGTACGAGTGTTGCGGGCGCCTCTACAAGGCGGGTTTGCCGAGTTGTGGTTTGTTCGATTTTTCGGCGCCTTGTCAGCAGGGGGCGCAGACCGCCTGCCCCACAGCCTAGGGTGAGGGGCGGCGCGGCGCCCAAGAGAGCGCGTGGTGGAACGAACACATACCGACCTGACCATCGTCCATGAACTGATTTACGAACTCAAGGTGGACCAGGTGATGACGCATAACGTCATCACCGTTTCGCCCGAGTGCACTATGCAGGAACTCAAAGAGATTCTGCGCACTAGGCGCATCTCGGGCGTGCCGGTGGTGGTCGGTTCCAAACTCATCGGGATGGTCAGCGTAGATAACCTCTTCCGCGCCCTAGAGCGGGGAGAGGGATCCTCGACCGTGGCCCAGCATATGACGCGCCAGGTCGTCTCTCTGCGCCCGGAGGAGACGGTGATCAGCGCTATCAACCTGTTTGCGCGTTACAGTTACGGCCGCTTCCCGGTGGTGGATGGCGAGGGCAACGTCGTCGGGATCATTACCAAAGGGGATATCGTCCGCGGCTTGCTCAAACAGTTAGAGCAATTGTGGCACGCCAAGGAATCTCGGCGGCAGTACACGCATATCTTTGAGGATATCGAATCCGACGAGACGGCGCTCATCCTGCGGTACAAGGTCAAGCCGCGCGATTTTGTGCACGGGGGCCAGGCTAGTGGCAAAGTCAAGCGGGCGCTGGAACGCCTCGGCGCCCATCCGCAGATCATCCGCCGCATTGCCGTGGCCACCTATGAGGCCGAAGTGAACATTATGATTCACAGCGAGGGCGGCGAGATCGTGGCCGAGGCGCGCCCAGAGCGCGTCTTGGTGACGGCGACGGACACCGGCCCGGGCATTCCCGATATCGAGAAGGCCATGCAGCCGGGGTTTTCCACCGCGCCAGATTGGATCCGCGAATTGGGCTTTGGCGCGGGGATGGGCCTGACGAACATCAAGAACTGCGCCGATGAGATGCGCCTCACCTCCGAGGTGGGCGTGGGCACGCGGCTGGAGATGGTTTTTTACCTAACAGGGGCACCTAAAGGAGCGTCGTGAGGGTTCAAGAGGTCGTCTCGGCGTTGGGTTTGCACGTGGCGGCCGGCGCGGGGGCGCTGGATCGCGAGATCACGGCGGGGTATACATCGGACCTGTTGAGTTGCGTCATGGCCAAGGCGCGCGCCGGCAATATTTGGGTAACGCTCCAGGCGCACCCCAATGTCGTCGCCGTGGCCTCTCTCTTGAACTTGGCGGCGGTCGTCATCACCGAGGGGATGGCCCCCTCGGAGGAGACGATCGCTCGGGCCGAGGAGCACGGCATCCCGCTTCTCCTCAGCCCCAAAGATTCGTTTACCATCGTCGGGCGCTTGGCGGCTTTGGGCATCCGGGGGAACGACGAAAGCGCAGCCTAACGTGTGGGAGGCGTCGGTTGATCTCCACGTGCACACGGTGGCCTCCGCCTGCGCCGAGTTGGAGATGATCCCGCCGCTTATCGTTGAGCGGGCGCTCGCCGTGGGGCTGGGGGCCATTGCGGTTACAGATCATAACACGGCCGAGAATGTGCCCGCCGTGATGCGCGCGGCCCAGGGCAGGGGGCTGCACGTCTGGCCGGGGATCGAGGCGCAAACGCGCGAAGAGGCGCACATCCTCTGCCTGTTCGATACGGCAGAGCAGGCGCTGGCCTGGCAGGAGGTCCTTTATGGCCACCTGCCCCCTTTGAAAAACGATGAGGCCCTCTGGGGGATGCAACTTGTGGTGGATGAGGAGGGCGATTACGTGCGCACGAATGACCGTCTGCTCCAGGCGGCCACGTCGCTCACCGTAGAAGAGATGGTCGAGGGCGTGCATACCCTGGGCGGGCTGGCCATCGCCGCCCATGTGGATCGTTCGGCTTTTAGTTTGCTCGCCAACTTGGGGTTCATCCCCCCAGGGTTGGCCTTGGATGCCCTGGAACTGACGCCGCGCACGCCGCCAGCGCGCTTTTGGGCGCAGCATCCTGATTTGGCATTGTGGCCCGTCATCGTCTCGAGCGATGCGCATCGCCTGGCCGATTTACACCCTCGGATGCGCGTGCGGCTCGAGGCGCCCACGGTGGCCGAGTTGAAAAAGGCTTTTCGGGGCGAAGGGGGGCGATCTCTCGATCTCCTCCTTGCGCCTTGAGCAATGGATAATCTCATTGGGAGGAATCAACGTGCCGCTGCAGGAAGTCGTTGAGGTGAACGAAAGTGTGGATCTCGCTCCGCTTGACAAGGTGCTCGATGAGTACGCCTCAGAACGAGGCGCAGTCATCCCCGTCTTGCAGAGGGCCCAGGAGATTTATGGCTATCTGCCCAAAGAGGTTCTCAAGCACATCGCCAAGCGGATGAACGTGCCCGTCAGCCAGGTGTACGGGGTGGCCACCTTTTACGCCCAGTTTTCGATGATGCCCAAAGGCCGTCATACGGTGGAAATCTGCGATGGCACGGCGTGCCACGTGCGCGGGGCCGCGCAGATCATCAAGGTCTTGGAGCAGGAACTGGGCATCAAGGCCGGTGAAACGACCCCCGACCGGCGCGTGACGCTGCGGGTGGTCTTTTGCCTTGGCTCCTGTGCCCTGGCGCCGGTGGCTGTGCTCGATGGGCAAATCGTCGGTCGTTTGGTGCCCGATAAGGCCGCAAGGCTAGTGCGGGAACTCGAGTAATCACGATGCGCGAGTTGTCTCTTCATCTCTTGGATGTCATCGAAAATGCGATCGAGGCGGGCGCCAGCCGCATCGAGGTGGAGATTGACGAAGATGTGGCGCGGAATGTGCTCGTCCTTCGCGTGGCCGATAACGGCCGGGGGATGGATGAAGAGACGCTCCGACGGGTAACCGATCCCTTCTTTACCACGCGGCAAACGCGCCACGTGGGGTTGGGTTTGCCCCTTTTCAAAGCGGCGGCCGAACGCTGCAATGGGAGCCTGACCATCGCCTCCCAGCCCGGCAAGGGCACAGAGGTACGCGCCGTTTTTCAATACGACCATATTGATCGGGCGCCTTTGGGCGATATGCCTTCGACCCTGCTGGGGGCTATCCTTTCGCACCGCGCCTGCGATATCGTTTACCGCCATCGCGTCAATGGCCAAACCTTTGAGGTGGATACGGCCGAATTGCGCGAGGCGCTGGGGGGCCTTCCCCTCAGCCATCCGCAGGTGCGCGCTTGGCTGGAGGATTATCTCCGAGAGGGGATCCAATCGCTGTATGCCGAGACTGCTGAGGAACATTCACATCCATCGGAGAGGTGAGCATGCCAAAGATTACGTCTGTCGAGGAGTTGCGCAAACTCCGGGAAAAGGTCCAGGAGGAAATGGCCACGCGCACGGAGACGGGCACGACCATCATCGTGGGGATGGGCACGTGCGGCATCGCCGCTGGCGCGCGTGAGACGATGCGGGCCATTTTGGAGGAACTCAAGGCCCGCAACATCGAGGCCCACGTGACCACCGTGGGGTGCATCGGTATGTGCGCGCGCGAGCCGCTCGTGGATATCGAGCAGGCCGGCAAGCCGCGCATCACGTATGGGAATATCACGGCCGCTATGGTGCCCCGCCTTATTGAGGAGCACCTGATCAAGGGCAATGTCGTAACAGAATGGGTGGTGGGGCGCCTGCCCACCGACCAAGAAACGCACTAGAGCGGTTCACTCTGCAATTTACCATCCAGGAGGATGTATGACTGAGCCGATTTATCGGGCGGATGTTTTGGTCTGCGGCGGCACGGGGTGCGTCTCTTCGGGGTCGCTTAAGGTGATGGAGGTCCTGCGCGCCGAACTCGAACGCGTGGGCCTGAGCCAGGAAGTGCGCGTCGTCGAGACGGGTTGCCGAGGCTTTTGCGCCCAGGGGCCGATTATGGTGATCTACCCGGATGGCATCTTTTACTGCCAGGTGAAACCGGAGGATGTGCCCGTCATCGTCGAAGAGACGCTTCTAAAAGGGCGCATAGTCCAGCGCTTGGTCTACTCCGAGCCGGAGAGCCATACCAACGTGCCCCTCTATGAGAATATCCCCTTTTACGAGAAACAGCAGCGCGTAACGCTCCGCAACTGTGGCATTATTGACCCGGAGCGCATCGAGGAATACATCGCGCGAGGCGGCTATGAGGCCCTGGCCAAGGCCCTGACGACGATGACCCCCGAGCAGGTCATCGAAGAGGTCAAGGCCTCGGGCCTGCGCGGGCGCGGCGGCGCGGGCTTTCTCACGGGCCTCAAGTGGGAGTTCACCGCCAAGGCTCCGGGCGATGTGAAATACGTCGTCTGCAATGCGGACGAAGGCGACCCCGGCGCCTTTATGGATCGCTCCATCTTGGAAGGGGACCCCCACTCGGTGATCGAGGGGATGATCATCTGCGGCTATGCCGTGGGCGCCCATGAGGGGTACATCTACTGTCGCGCCGAGTATCCCCTGGCCATCAAGCGCCTGAAACTGGCCATTCAGCAGGCAGAGGAATATGGCCTGTTGGGCGAGAACATCTTGGGCACGGATTTCTCCTTCCGCCTCAAGATCAAAGAGGGGGCCGGCGCCTTTGTGTGCGGCGAAGAGACGGCGCTCATCGCCTCCATCGAGGGGCGCCGGGGCGAGCCGCGCCCTCGGCCGCCCTTCCCGGCCGTGCAGGGCCTGTGGGGCAAACCCACCAACAACAATAACGTCAAGAGTTATGCGAACATCGCGCAGATCATCGCGAACGGCGCCGAATGGTTCGCCAAGATCGGCACGCCGCGCAGCCCTGGCACGGCCATCTTTGCCCTCACGGGCAAGGTGCGCCACACCGGCCTCGTTGAGGTGCCTATGGGCATCACGTTGCGCGAGATCATCTTTGACGTGGGCGGGGGTATCCTGAATAACAAGCGCTTCAAGGCCGTGCAGACGGGTGGCCCCTTGGGCGGCTGCTTGCCCGAATCGGGCCTCGACCTGAAGGTGGATTTTGACTCCCTCCGCCAGGCTGGCGCCGTGATGGGTTCGGGCGGTATGATCGTGGTGGATGAAGACACCTGCATGGTCGAGTTCAGCAAATACTTTTTGACCTTTGCCACGGCCGAATCGTGCGGCAAGTGCGTGCCCTGCCGCGTGGGCGGCCGCCGTATGCTCGAACTCCTCACCAAGATCACCAACGGCGAGGGCACCCTGGAAGATATTGCCAAGATCGAGGAAATCGCCACGGGGATGGAGAACGGCTCGCTGTGCGCCCTGGGCCAGTTGACGCCCGGCCCCATCCGCAGCGCGCTGCGCTACTTCCGTGAGGAGTTCGAGGCGCACGTTACGGAACATCGCTGCCCGGCCAAGCAGTGCACCGCGCTCATCCAGTATGTGATTGACCCGAACAAGTGCACGGGCTGCGGGCGCTGCCGACGCGCTTGCCCGGTGCAGGTCATCGCCGGGGATCGCCGTATGATCCACGTCATCAACCAGGCGGGCTGCATCAAGTGCGGCACCTGCTATGAGGTGTGCCCGTTTGACGCGGTGGTCAAAGTATCCGGAGAGACGATTCCTGTGCCTGAAGCGCCCATCCCGGTGGGCACGTTCAAGCCAGTAGAGACGCAAGCCTAAAGGGCCTTGCGGATGAGTTCCTGTGAAGTCGCGAAAAGGGCACCCAGATGACATCTCTCGATAAGGCCGGGACGGGGAAGCGCTCTCTCTTGCTCATCGCCTACGGCAATACGAGCCGCCGGGATGATGGTGTGGCCTACTATGTGGTGCAGAGGCTCTGCGCACGGCTTGGCCTGCCGCCGGAAAGGCTCGAGGCGGAAGATGGCGCGCTCGATGAACGGCTGAACGTCCTGCGCCTGCACCAATTGGCGCCGGAATTGGCCGAGACGTTGGCGCAATATGACGCCGTCATCTTTATAGACGCGCACGTCGAAGGCCAGGGTTGGGCGCCCGTCGAGTGGCGCCCCATCGAACCGACCTACGCGCCGAGCCTGGTGAGCCATCACCTCAAGCCCGCCGCGGTGTTAGCCTTATGCGAGACGCTGTATGGCGCCCATCCGCAGGGGTACGCCCTTTCCATCTTGGGGCATGATTTCGACTTTGGCGAAGACCTCTCGCCGGCCACTTTGGCTTTGGCCGACGAGGCCGTTGAACGGCTTGTGCGGTTTTTGGAGGCGGAGTTGTGGCCATAGAGAAAGGAGGGGTGAATGCCTCGCGATTTCACAGGTGCGTCGGATCCTCACATTTCGCCAGGGATTGAAGGAGGGCTATAGACCATGACCAATGTGCGCGTTACGATAGACGGCCAAGAGGTATTGGTGCCGGCGGGCAGCACGGTGCTGGAGGCAGCGCGCTTGGCCGGTATCAAGATCTCAACCCTTTGCGATCACCCCGCCATCGAGCCGATTGGCGCTTGCCGCGTATGCCTCGTCGAAATCGAAAAACAGCGCGTGCTCCAGCCGGCGTGCACCTTCCCCGTCTCAGAAGGGATGGTCGTCCATACGAATTCGGAGAGGGTCCAAGAGTCGCGGCGGTTCGTGCTCCAACTCCTCTTTTCGGAACGCAACCACTTTTGTATGTTCTGCCAGATGAGCGGCAGTTGCGAACTCCAATCTTTGGCCTATGAGAACGGCCTCGATCACTGGGAGTTTGACCGCGCCTTTACCAAATTCTCGGTGGATGCCTCGCGCAAGTATTTCGCGATGGATCACAATCGCTGCATCCTGTGCCGGCGGTGCATCCGCGCCTGCGATGAACTCGTGGGCAACGGGACCTTGGGCCTCAAGAATCGCGGGGCGAACACGATCATCATCGCCGATTTGGACGTGCCCTTTGGCGAATCGAGTTGCGTCTCTTGCGGCACGTGCCTGCAGATTTGCCCCACCGGTGCATTGATGGATCGCGCCAGCGCCTATATGGGCGCCAAGAACGAGATCACCCGCGTTAAATCGCGCTGCATGGCCTGTAGCGTGGGCTGTGGGGTGGAACTCGTCGTGCGCGATAACCGCGTGATCCGCGTCGAGGGAGATTGGGAGGCCGCGCCCAATAAAGGGCTTCTGTGCGAAATCGGCCGCTTCCATCCTTTGCACGAAGAGCGCCACCGCTTGCGCAAACCGCTTGTGCGCCGCGAAGGCATCCTCGTGGAAGCCACGTGGGAAGAGGCCCTTCGCGCCGCGGCGCAAGGCCTCAAGGCCGCGGGGCAAGAGGTGTGCACGGTGGCCTCGGGCTTTGTGACGAACGAAGAGGCGGCCGCTTTGCAGGCCCTGCCCGGCGCCAAGGCGTTGATGGGCAGCGCACCCGTGGCGGGGGATGGCTCCTGCCTGGGCGTGCTGGACGAGGCCGATGTGTACATTATGGTGAACACCGATCTCGCCAAGGATCATCAGGTGGCTGGGTTCGCCATCAAGCGGAGTGTGCGCCATCGTGGGGCGCGGCTCGTCGTCCTTTCCGATCAACCCACCAAGATGGATGATTGGGCCATCGCCCGGTGGACGCTCGCCGAGGCCGATCGCGCCGTTCGCCTGGCCGCCGAGGCCCAGATGCCGGCGATTATCTATACCCCCGAAGGGGCTGCCTTGGCCGAGACCCTCGCCGCCCAACTCCCGCGCGCCAAGCGCGTGGCCCTCGCGCCCTTGGGCAATGCCTTGGGCCTGGCCCAAGCGGGCATCTCTCAGGGGTTTGACGGGCAAAAGGCCGCGGCCTATGTGGTGGTGGCCGGCGAAGCGCCCGCGATGCCGGCGCCCTTGGCGAGCGCCCTCGACAAGGCGGATTTTGTGGTGGCGCAGGCGAGTTACCGCGAGCCGTGGGATCAGGTGGCCGATGTGCTCCTGCCGATGCCCACCACGTTTGAGAAATCTGGCACGATGGTGAATACCGAAGGGCACGCGTATGCCCTCTCCGCCGCCGTCAAGGTGACGCTGCCGAGCGTCCAAGAGATGGCCGCCCAATTGGGCAGCCTTCTATGACGGCCGTTTACTCAGGGATGATGTAAGGAGGTTTTGATGGCCAAAGTAACGCTCGCGAGCGATTGGCTGGACGTTTGCTCGGGCTGCCATATGTCGCTATTGGATATTGATGAAAAGATCGTCGAATTGGCTCAGCACGTGCAGATTCTCTCGACGCCGATCACCGACCTCAAACATCCGCCTGAATCGGGCGTGGATATCGGCATCCTCACCGGCGCGGTGAGCAACGATCACCAAGAGCACGTCGCCAAAGAGATGCGTCAGCGCTGCAAGATCCTCATCGCCATTGGCGATTGCGCGGTGACGGGCGGCATCTGCACGATGCGCAACTTTTTCGACGTGAACAAGGTGTTGGAGCGCGCTTACGTCGAGGCGGAAAGCGTCGAGCCTGGTTCGGCGGTGCCCCGTTCGCCCGAAATCGCCAAACTCTTTCCGCAGGTTAGGGCGGTGGATCAGGTGGTCAAGGTGGATGTCTACATCCCTGGCTGCCCGCCCCCGGCCAAGGCGATTTGGTTCGCCATTACGGAACTGTTGGCCGGGCGCACCCCCGTGCTCACCGACGACCTCTTGACCTATGACTGAACGCCCGTACGATCACACACCGCCTAAGGAGAGGGACCATGGGCCAAAAGATCACGATAGATAACGTTACGCGCATCGAAGGCCATGCCCGTGTCACGATTCACCTCGATGACGAGGGTAAGGTCGAGCGGAGTTATCTGCATATTGACCAATTCCGCGGCTTTGAGAAATTTTCCGAAGGCCGTATGTATTTTGAAATGCCGGTCATCACGCCGCGCATCTGCGGCATTTGCCCCGTGAGCCACCACTTGGCCTCGGCCAAGGCGTGCGACCGCGTGGCCGGCGTGGAACCGCCCCGCCCCGCGCACCTGTTGCGCGAACTCCTCCATATGGGGCAGATGATCCAGTCGCATTCGATGCACTTTTTCCACCTCGCCTCGCCGGACCTCCTCCTGGGGTTCGATGCCGACCCGGCCATCCGCAACGTGGTGGGCCTCATCGAGGTGAACCCGACGCTTGCTCTCAAGGCCGTCAAACTGCGCAAATATGGCCAGGAGATCATCCGCCGCCTCAGCGGGCGCCGCATCCATATGCACTGGGCCGTGCCGGGGGGCGTGAGCGTGCCGCTCGCGGTGGAAGATCGCGATGCCATCCTGAGCGAAGTGGACGAGATGATCGGCTACATCCAAGAGGGCATCCAAATCTGCAAGGGGTGGCTGGAGCAGAATCAGGCCCTGGTGCGGGCCTTTGCCAATTTCCCCTCGAACTATATGGGGATGGTGAAGGACGGCGCCTTGGAACTTTACGAAGGCCCCCTGCGCATCGTGGATAAAAAGGGCGCCCTCATCAACGAGTTCGACGGCCGCGAGTATCTGAACTACATCGCCGAGCACGTGGAAGATTGGTCTTACCTGAAATTCCCCTATTACAAGAGCCTGGGGTGGCCGGAGGGCGTCTATCGCGTGGCGCCCTTGGCGCGGCTGAACGTGGCCGATCGCATCTCCACGCCCTTGGCGAACGCCGAGTTCCAAGAGTGGAAGGCCCTATCCGAAGGCCCCGTGGAGCCTTCGCTCTACTACCACTATGCCCGGCTCATCGAGGACCTCTACGCCGTGGAACGCGCGCGCGAACTGTGCGAAGACCCGGATATCCTTTCGGAGGACGTCTTGAACACGCACACGCAGATCACCGGCGAGGGCGTGGGCGTCATCGAGGCGCCGCGCGGCGTCCTTTGGCATCACTACTGGACGGATGAGGATGGCCTCATCACCAAGGTGAACCTCATCGTGGCCACGGGCAACAACAACTATGCGATGAACCATTCCGTGGAATTGGTGGCCAAGGCCTTTGTGGATGGCAAGAACCTCACCGAGGGGATGCTCAACCGCGTGGAGGCGGCCATCCGCTGCTATGACCCGTGCCTTTCTTGCTCCACCCATGCCTTGGGCGAGATGCCGCTCATCGTCGAGATTCGAGATGCCCAAGGCAGCCTGCTCCGCGAGTTCCGGCGAGATTAACTCTCGGCGCCAAGGCGAAAGGCCCCCGTGGGGTTATTCTCCGCGGGGGCCTTTGCCATAGGGCTGTAGTATAATGGGCCAAACACCTCGAGAGGGAGCGTGATCCGATGGAAGGGGAATGGCCCATCGTCAAACGGCCCGTTTGGGCGGTGAGCAAGGAAGGGCCTCGCCTCGAAGAGCGGCCCGTCGTGCTCGAAGAACCCTTGGCGCTTTATATCAACGGCCAACAGGCGGCTGTTTTGATGCGCCTGCCGGGGATGGAGAAGGAACTCGCCGTAGGGTTCTGCCTGAGCGAGGGCTTGGTGCGCCGCTTTGCGGATATCTTGATGGTGCACCACTGCGGCCAGGGCCTGCCCGAACCAGGGACGGAGGTACAAGACGAGGGCCTCCTCTCGCGCAACCGCGTGGATGTGCGCGTGGCGCCGGAGGGGCTTGACCCTTCGGCGCGGCTGGAGGTGGTGCGCCTCATCCGCGCAGGATGCGGCGCGGTGGATGTGGCCCGCGCCGAACTGCCCCTTGAACCGCTCTCCGCTCATTTGACCGTGCCCGCCGAACTCCTCTTGGGTTTGGGGCGCGCCCTGCGCCAAGGGCCATCTCTCCACGAGGCGGTAGGGGGCGTCCATTCCGCTGCCCTCTTTGATGCCTCTGGCGCGCTCATCGCCCTGGCGGAGGATGTGGGCC
This sequence comes from Chloroflexota bacterium, assembly GCA_019873625.1. Lineage (GTDB taxonomy): Bacteria > Chloroflexota > Anaerolineae > UBA1429 > UBA1429 > JAIOAW01. Next base: position 14,856 of record JAIOAW010000018.1, on the reverse strand, counting down.
GCCATAACGCGGTGGATAAGGTGATCGGCCACTGTGTGCTCAAAGGCATCCCCTTGGGAGATAAAATCCTGCTTTGCTCGGGCCGTTTGAGTTACGAGATGGTCTCGAAGGCGCTGCGGATGCGCATCCCCATCCTCATTTCCCTTTCCGCGCCCACGGCCCTCGCCGTGGCCCTGGCCGAGCGCTTTGGGCAGACGCTTATCGGCTACTTGCGCGGGGAGCGGATGATCCTCTATGCCCACGCGGAGCGCGTCCGTTCGAGCGCTAGCGCCTAATCTCCACCTCGCCCAAGGGGCGCCACGTGTTCTCCCCCTCCGCGCGGAGGGCGAGCCGATACACGCCGGGCGCGAGGTCTGCCGGGAGCGCCAGGTGTTGGATATCCCGCACGATCTCGCCCTCTTCCCAGGCGCTGGGAGGGTAGGCCCCGCCGACGATATCGAACGCCCCCTGCCATATGGCGCGCCCCTTACGGTCGAGGAGGGCGATGGCCCAGGCCGAAGGGGCCTCGCCCATACGCTCTTTGCGCCAAAAGAGGAGGAGTTCTGCCAGCCCCCCAGGGGCCAGCCGTCGTTCGGGGTTATGCCGTTCGCCCAGGGGGTATAGGCTATGCCCCAGAAGGCGCAGGGCGCCCCAGGAGAGGTTAGCGGCCGCGTCCATATCCAGGCTCTCGACCGCCGGCGGCTGGGGGGCGCGGCCTATGGTGAGGGTCGTCAAATCCACCGCGTCGGCCAGGCCGCTCCCGCCCTCCGTGATCTCCAGGCGGCGGCCGTCCTCCAGGCCATAAAGGCCCACGCGCACGGTGTGCAACCCCGGCGGCGTGCCGGGCATCACGAGCACGCCGTAGGGATCCTGAATGGCCTCGCCTATTGGCCAGAGGGTGGTCAAGCGCGTGCCGCCCACGGGTTCGCTATCGTGCTGGCCCACGATGTGCCCGCGCTCATCCACGATGTGGATGAACACCTTGTAGCGCCGTTCGATGGGGCGCAGGGCCTGCCACGTGAGGCGAATCTGCACCACCTCGCCGCTTGTGGCCGAGGGCGTGAGGAGCGCATAACTCTGCAAACGGATCTGCCCGCCGAAAACGGCCCCCACCGGCCGTTCCTCGCCAGGGGAGACCGGCGCCACCGTGTACAGGGCCAAGCGGAGGTTGCCGTACCAGCGGTCAAATACCGGGTAGCAGTGGCCGTTCAACCAGTGGATGACGATACCCTCGGGGTCGCTTTCGCGCGTAGCCCAGAGGATGGCCCAGATGCGCCCGTGGCGCGCGGCGATTTCGGCGAGGGCCTGCTCGGTCTGGGCGCGATCGGGCGGGCGCTGGAGCGGCAAGGGATAGAGCGGCAAAGGCCCGTGGTAATAGTAGCCCACCGTCTCCACCTGCGAAGGTGCGTTGATAAGGATGGCGTCATCCGGCCGGGCGGAGGCGTTGATGGTGGCCACGATGCCGCGATAATCATCTCGCGCGAAGGCAGGGTTGAAGTAGAGGTTCCTGAGCGAGGGGAGGGCCGAGGCGCCCAGCGCGGCCAGCCCGCACGCGGCCAAAAGCGGCATAGCCCACCCTTTGCGCACCAAGCGCCCAGCCGCTTGGGCGAGGGCGATGACCCCTGCTGAGACGAGCAGATAAAACCCCGGGCTGGCCAAGAGCAAGAACTTGGGGTTATACATCGGGCGGCGCAGCGAGGCGAGGTACATCGTCAGTACGGGCGTGAGCCAGTAAAGGGCGGTCTGCCATAATCCCTGGGTAAGGGCGAGGTCGCGCCGATGGAAATAGGGGTTGATCAGCCCCCAGAGGGCCAAGCCCACCCACAGGGCGCCGATGGCCATACTCGCCGCGGAAGAGGGGGCTGTGACCCCCAAGGGGAAGAGGCGCGTTAGGCGCGCCAAAAGGGCCAAAAGGGTAAAGGGGGCGCTCACCGAGGGCCAGTGGCGCAGGGCCGGCCAAGAAAGGCGCAGCCAGGGCACATAGGCCCCGAGTACCAGGGCAAAGAGCGCCGCCCAAAGGCCCCCGGCCCGCCAGGGGATAGCCCTTCGCCCAGGGGCACCCTCGCCACGGCGAAGGAAAGCCTTGCGCCCAGCCCAAAGGAGCACGCCGAGGCCCTGCGCCAAGAGCACCGTGAAGCCGAAATAGTGCATATACACCATAGCGCACGTCGAGGCGAGGTAGGCGAGAGCCAGGCCCCAGGGGAAGCGGCGCGGGCGGCTCAGGGCCTCGAGGAGGCCATCGTAAGCGAGCATCGAGAGGAGGCCGGCGAGGGTCACGCCGATGTACATCCGCGCCTCTTGGGAATAGTAGATGTGATACGGCGAGAGGGCCGTGAGCCAGGCCGCCCCAAACGCCACGGCAGAGCCGAAGCGCCTTTTGCCCAAGAAATACGTGGCCACCACTGCGCCGGCGCCCATCAAGGCCGAGAGGCTACGCACGCCCCGCTCCGACGTGCCAACCAGGCGAACCCAATCGTGGAGGAGGAAATAGTAAAGCGGGGGATGGATATCGTGCGAGGCATCTCGCGCAATGGTGGCGAGGCTCCTTTGGGCCAGGGCCACGCTGGTGCCCTCGTCGTTCCACAGGCTCTGGGCATCAAGCCGGTAAAGGCGCAACCCCAAGGCGAGGGAAAAGAGCACAGCCAGGGCGAGGCCCTCCCACAGGCGGCGCTTCATCGTGCCCTCCTCAGCCTTTTGGCGAGGGCCGCGCCCCCTGCCATAGTGGCCACAGCCAGGGCCGCCCACAGGGGCCAGCGCGGCGCCTCTTGCCGCACAATGAGGCCATCCAGGGCAAATGCCCCGTCTTTCACCGCAAGTTCCACGTGGTGGCGCCCATTTTGCAATCCCTGTGCCACGCGAAGGCAAGGCGCTTGGGTGTAGGGGGCCAGCCCCACGGCGCGCAGGCGGCGCGGCCGGCCATCTACCCAGGCCTGGATGTGCGCGCCGTCACTTGGCGAGCGCACCACGATGTCGAGCGCCGTCCCCTCAAAGTCGAAGGCGAGCCGGTCTCCGGGTGCGCCGCGCCGGTAGGCACCCAAGACGGCCCCTTCATCCTGCACGGAGGCCCAATGGCCCTCGTAGTGGAGCGCCCAATGATCCTCCTGGTGGAACCCCAGGCCCACCGCCGGCGGGCGGCGCAGCCATTCGGCCAGGGCATCATAAACGGGTAGGGGCGTGAAATCCGGCTCCACCAGGCGAAAGTAATACCACGTCTGGTTCCGTTCCGCGTCCGATGGGCGGCGGAAGAACCAGTAATTCATCACGCCCATCCAGGGCCACTCGCGGTTGGCGCGCTCGTAGGCTTGGATGGCGTACTCGGCCTGCTTTTCCAGCGTGACGCGGCCATAATTCGGGAAGGCCGGGAAATCTTCCGGTAGGGCATTCCAGCCCACCTCCGTGGCCCAAATAGGCTTATCGCCATCGCCATAGCGCACCATAATCTCGCGGATGAGTTGGGCGCGCGCAAAGTTGGTGCGGTCGGGGCTGGCCCGCCGATCATACGGCCCGGTCCATAGGCCGTACACCATCGCCCCCATAATATCGAAATAGCCCTTTACGCCGGCCTGGTACATTCGCTCGAGGTAAATGAGGTCGCTCAGGTTGCGCGGGCCGGTCTCGACGGTCTGCGCCAACCCGGCAGCCAGGATGACGCAATCGGGGTCGGCCTCTTTGGCGCGGGTGTAGGCGATCTTGAGGAGTTCGACGTATCCCTCTGGGTTGACGGGCTGGTCACCCCATTCGGGGAAGATGTTCGGTTCGTTCCAGATTTGGTAGTAGCGAATGCGCCCCCGATAGCGGCTCACCACGGCATAGACGAAATCGCCGAAATCGGCATAGTCATCGGGTGGGGCCTTTTCCCACCCCGGCGCGTTGCCCACGGCGCGCGACCAGGCCGGGGGATTATCCAGCCGGGCGATGATTTGGAGGTTGTATTTTTCGGCCAGGGCGACGATGCGGTCGTACTTTTCCCAAGCGCTACGGTTCCAGCGGTGGTCCCAAAAATCGCCCTTGGCCGAGATTTCGATATCCTCCCAGGGGAACTCTTGGCGGATCCAGCGAAACCCGGCGGCGGAGATCATCTGAAGGGAGCGCTCGACCTTTTCTTCCTCCACCTCTTGTTCGAGAAAAGTGTTCACGCCGTAAGGCGGCACCCCCGTGTGGGCTATGGGGATGAACGGCTCCGTGCGCGGCAGGCCGTGCTGAAGGCGGAGGAGAGCAAGCGCCACCGTGCCTTTCACCTGTTCCCAAGGGTCCTCTTCGCCCGTCCAGGAGGCCATAGCCTGGCGGATGGGCCGTTCATTGAGCCATAGGAGCGCCGCACCCAAGAGGATGATCCCTAGGGCAACGCCCCAGCGCGCCCAGAGGGCCTTTTTGGGCCGAGGGGCATCCTTTGCGGGCAAAGGACGAAGGCGAGGCATCGGTCAAGGTGCCCTAGGTGCGCTGCCGCGTGGTGCGGCGCGGGGTTTTGGGTTCGGGCGCGCCACGGTAACTCGGCACGTCCAGGTCGAGGATGGTGCACACGGAACGATCGAGCAAGCGACTCTTGAGGCGCTCATCGAGGGCATCCCAATCGGCCGTGGCCACCGTAAAGATCGTCGGCAGCCCCGCCACATAGCGGTAGTTCAAAATCTGGAACAGTTTCTCGCGCGCCCAGGGCGTCGTATTTTGCACGCCAAGGTCATCTAGCACCAGGCACATCGCCTGGCGCACCTCGTTGAAACGCTGATCGTACGAGACGGAACTGCCCGGCTGGAACGTGGCGCGCAGATGATCGAGCAAATCGGAGACGACCACGAACTTCACCGTGCGCCCACTGCGGGCGATCTTGTTGGCGATGGCCGCGGCGAGATGCGTCTTGCCCACGCCATAAGGCCCCCGCAGGAGGAGCCAGTTCTTGGGCTGTTCCGCATACGCCTGAGCGGCCTGGAGGGCGCGCCGCAAGAGGGCTACCTGCGCGGGTTCGAGTTCACCCCGCCGGTCAGAAAAAGTCTCCAGCGTAAAGGCCGAATAGAGGTCCAGGCTGCCAAAGGTTGCGTCTTTGCCCTGGGCGCGGTGGTCGGCCACGTAAAGCGAGATCATCCGCACCATGCGCTGGTCCTTTAGGCGCGAGGCCAAGCGCGGGTCAATATCCAGAAGGGATTGGTTCGTCGTGATGACCGTGGGGAGTTCGGCATTGTAGCGATAGTTGAGAATCTGATACAGTTTTTCAGCGGCCCAAGGGGTGGTGTTCTGGGTGCCCAGGTCATCGAGGATGAGGAGTTCGACGTTGCGCACCTGTTCAAGGCGTTCATCATAGGTTACGGGGCTGGTGGGCGCGTAGGCCGCGCGGAGATAGTCGAGAAGGTCCGGCACCACCACGAACAGCGCAAAGATGCCGTGCTCAATGGCATAGTTCGCGATGGCCGCCGCCAGGTGCGTCTTCCCACAGCCGAAGGGGCCTGTGAGCACCAACCAACCCTTGGGGTGCTCGGCGAATTCGCGGGCCGTCTCTAGGGCATCTCGCAGGATGAACGAGATTTCCGGGTCCTCGGGGCCATCCACCCGGAAGGTGTCGAAGGTCATTTGGCGCAGATGCTCCAAGTTGCTGGCGCGGCGCAGGCGCGCCAGGCGGCGTTCGGCGATTTCGCGGCGCTTGCAGATGCAGGGCACGGCCCGCCCAAAGCGCGGGTCGGTGGGCGGCACGTTCAGGCGCACGTACCCCGCCCCGTGGCAAATGGGGCAAACGCCCTCTTGGCCTTCGGGCTTGGGAAAATTGGGCGAGGGTGCCGGTTCGGGTTTATCGCTCATCCGTGTTCCAGCCTAGGTTTCGCATCGCGCCCTTCGGTGGCCCACCGCTCCAAGATGGCGCGAATATAGCGCCAATGGCGCACATTGCGTTCCACCGCGATGCGGAAGGCGTCCTCAATCCATTCGGGCGGATAGTCTCGCGCGGCCTCTTCCAATTCTTGGGCGAGCAGGGGTTGCAAGAGGCCGATATTCTGTTCATACAGTTCAAAGATGTTGGGCCGCGGCGCGGCTGGGCGCGGTTCGCGCACAGGGCCGCGCACCTCGAGGACCAATTCCGCCGCCTTGATAGCCTCCACGGCCTTGCGGCTGGAGGCCGTATTCACAAAGAGATACGTGACCGGCCCCTCCGCGCCTTCGACGACGAGTTGGAGCAATGTGCCCCGCGCCACGGCCTTGGCGGCGCCCCGCTCGAGCGCCGCTTGGGGGTTCTGGGCATCCTCGCCGCCCCTGGCCGCAAGGGCCGTGAGCAGGGCGCTTTCGGCGCTCAACTCCGCCAAGGTCATATAACGCGGGTAGCCGCGCTGACGGTGCGTGAAGAAGAACATATAGAGCGTAACGCACAGTTCGGCCGGGTCCTCGATGTTGGGCAGGACCTCGGTAAAAAAGAGATCCGGTATCGGCGTAAAGCGCAATTTGCCCGCAGGGAACCCAACGAACGTCCTCATAGCGGCCCGAAATCTTCTTCGACAAAGAACTCTTCGCTCTGCAAGTCGAGATCTTGGAATTGCGTGAGCGACGGCTCGAAGCGCAAGGAAACGCGCGCCGTAGGCCCATTGCGGTGCTTGGCGACGATGATATCCGCGATGTGCGCGCGTTCTGTATCGGGGTTGTACATCTCGTCCCGGTAGATGAACATCACCACGTCGGCATCCTGCTCGATGGAACCGCTCTCGCGTAGATCGGCCAGTTGCGGGATTTTATCCTGCCGGGCCTCGACGGCGCGCGAGAGTTGCGAGAGGGCCACGACGGGCACCTTGAGTTCGCGCGCCAGGCTCTTGAGCGAACGCGAAATATAGGAAATCTCTTGCACGCGGTTCTCCACGCGCCGGTCGCCGGCCTGCATCAACTGCAAATAGTCCACGATGATGAGGTCGAGGTCATATTCGGCGGCCAGGCGGCGCGCCTTGGTGCGGATCTCCATCGGCGAGGGCGAGGGCGTGTCATCAATAAAGATGGCCGCTTCCGAAAGGACGCCGCTAGCGTGGGTGAACTTTTCCCACTCGATATCCTCGATGCGCCCCAAGCGCAGGCGCTGGGAGTCAATGCCCGTCTGGCCGGAGATCATTCGCTGGACGAGTTGCTCAGCGGCCATCTCCAACGTAAAGATGGCTACCACGGCGTTGTGTTTGAGCGCCGCATTCATCGCGATGGAGACGGCCAGGCTCGTCTTGCCCATACTGGGGCGGGCCGCGATGATGATGAGGTCCGAAGGCTGCAACCCGCCCAAGAGGCGATCCAAATCGGCAAAGCCCGTGGGCACGCCCAGGGTCTGGTCGCGGTGCTCCACGAGGAACTCGATACGATCATAGTACGATTTGATGATTTCGCTGATGGGCACGAGCGACCGGCTGATTCGCCGTTGAGAGACCTCGAACAGGATGCGTTCGGCCTCGTCAATCACCGCGTCCACATCGTCGCGCTCCTCATAAGCCAGAGCGGCGATCTGCCCAGCGGCCGTGATGAGGCGGCGCATCATCGCGGCGCGCTCCACGATGCGCGCATAGTGCTCCACGTGGATGGAGGTGGGCACCATATTGATGAGGGAGGTGATGTACGCCGCCCCTCCCACGAACTCGAGTTGCCCTTGGCGCTCGAGTTCGTCTACCACGGTGATGAAATCGGCGGGCATACGCCGCTCGTGGAGTTGCAGGATGGCGTTGTAGATGCGCTGGTGGGTTTCGCGGTAAAAATCCTCGGGGCGAAGGAAGGTCGAGACTTTGAGGATCGCGTCGGGATCAATCAGCAGGCTGCCCAGCACCGACTGCTCCGCCTCAATATTCTGCGGGGGAAGGCGATCTGCGGTCATAGCGTCAATTCTCCAAATCACCCAAATCGAGGTTATCTACGAAATCGCGAAAGACGTCCAGATCATCTTCCCCGCCGCCCCCGTGGCGGATATCCGGCGAGGGGGTAATGCCGGCCTTATCCAACACCTCTTCGGCCACATAGATGGGCGCATCCACGCGCACGGCAAGGGCAATGGCATCGCTGGGGCGCGAGTCAATCATCTGAAGGGCGCCATCGTGCTGGATGGCGAGCCGGGCGTAAAAGATGCTGTTCTGTAAATCGTTGATGAGCACGTACTGCACATCTCCGCCCAACTCGGCGATGACGTTCGCCAAGAGATCATGGGTCAAAGGGCGGGGCACCACGGCCCCTTGCAGGCGCATCGCGATGGCCTCCGACTCATTCTGGCCGATCCAGACCGGCAAATAGCGCTCTCCGAGGACTTCTTTCAGGAGTACGATGCGATGCCGCGAGAGCAGGCTATAGAGCACCGCGTACACGTTGAGCTCTATCATAAGGCATCCCTCCTTTCGAGCAAGGTCATTATACCACAAAAGGGGGCGGGATGTATGTTGGCGGAAAGGCGCGAGGCACGCGCATACGGCGTTCCCTCTCCCACCTCGAGTGGGAGAGGGCCAGGGTGAGGGGGGAGCGCGAGGCTCCCGCCTCGCGTCGCGGGCCAGAGGCCCGCACTCCGGGGTGAGAGGGGAGCGCGAGGCGCCTGCCACACGGCATTCCATAATGCGCACCCCCTTTTGACGCGGCCCCTTCCTCTCGCTATAATCGGGGCATCCTAGGAGGGGATCTGAGAGATGAAAAGGGCTCCTTTGCCTCGCGGATTGTTTGTCGTGGCGCTGTTGCAGTGGGTGCCGCCTTTGATCCTCCCCCCACAGACGCTGCGCGCCATCAGCCCAGCCCTTTGGGCGGTGATCGCCGCGCTCTTTGCCTTGCTCGGGGTGAGCCTTTTGCGACGCCAGGCCTGGAGCCGCGTGGCCTCGATTTTCCTCCAAGGGTTCAATATCATCGTGCGGGTGCTCGTCACGGTGAGCCATGCCGTGCAGGGAGGTAAGCCCGGCAACCCTGTGGATTACTGGCTCGTAGGCACGACGGTCGTTTCGATCATCCTCTCGGGCGTGGTGCTCTTGTACATTGACCGCCCCGATATCCAAGTGGCCATGGCCTAAAGCGCCCTGCGGGCGCTGGGCTATGAGCGTTCAGGCTCCGGGCGCCCATCATGGAGGGGCGCCGTATCCTGGCAGTGAGCCGATGGCATGACAAAAGCGGCGAACCTTTTGCCTCTCTTTCCCCTTCTCATTTCCCTCGTGGGGGCATGCGGGGTAGGCCTTTGGCCCGAGCGGATTTTGCCCAAGCGCGGCCGAGAGGGGATGTACGTCGGGTGGCTTTTCCTCACCGCCTTCAGCCTTTGGGCGACGACGGCTAGGCACGAGATAGCCGCGCCTGTGCCTTCTCCCCTCTCCTTTCTCTCAGAAGGCCTTATCATCCAGTGGGATGCCCCAGCCCGGTGGGGGGCCGCTTTCCTTTTAGGCGTGAATGCCCTGATGAACGCCATCCCCCTCCTGATGGGGCAGATACTTTCCCGTGGCCGCCTGGAGATGGCCGCGCTCCTGGTGCTCTATGGAGCGAGCCTGGCGGCCTTGAGCGCGGGGAATCTGCCGATGCTCTGCCTCGCTTGGGCAGTGGGCGAGATGGCTACGGCCTCGATCCATGCCGTGCGCGCCTTCGGCGAAGAGCGGCGCCGCACCCTATGGAACGCCTGGGGTGGCTTGGCCGCCCTGTTCCTCCTCATCAGTGCGGCGGCCTCCCTCACCGCCTCGCAGGGGAGGACGACCTGGGCCAACGTGCCCGCCTCGCCTTGGGCGTTGAGGATCCTTCTTTTCAGCGCCCTCCTCAAGATGGCCATCCCTTCCCTTTCGGGGCGCCTCTTGGAACGCGCCGAGACCTATTTCCCTTCCCTCGTGATGGGCGCGTTTCTATGGGGGAGGCTGTTCACCCTATCTCCACAGCCCTTGGCTCCACAAGGGCCTTGGGCTGCCCTTGGCGCCATTACCTTGGGGGGGACGGGCCTTCTCGCCGCGCTCACGCCCGATTTCTCGGTGGCCTTTGCCTATATCGTTCTCAATCGGCTGGTTATGGCCCTTTTGGCGCCGTTTCTAGCCCCTATGGAGGGGCCGGCCATCGCCTGGGTTGCGATCCTCAACATAATTCTCATCGCCGCGCTCTGGCGCGCTAGCGTAGCGTCCCTCCAAGGTGGAAGCAGCTGGGGGCAGGTGGCCAGGGTTTGGGCGCTCCTCGCCCTTTTGGGAGTGCCCCTCACGCCGGGGTTCCTTGCCCATTGGGCCTTTCTGCGCCAGGCCTGGCTAGGGGGCCTGCCGCCCGTTCTTTTCTGGGGGTCCTTCTCGCTCTTATTGACGGCGGTTCCCATTTGGCGCTGCCTGACGGCGCCTATCGAGGCCTCGGCTGCCCCTGTTGACCGGAAGCGTTGGCCGCGCTGGGCGGCGGTAGGGGGCATAGCGATCTTGATCGCGGGGGACCTCGCCTTGGGCATAGCCCCCCGCCTGGCCTTGGGGGTGTGGGGCGGAATGCGCCTCACCCCCGTCTGGGAGGGTTCTTCCGAACTCCTCGGCACGCTGACGTATCTCGCCCTTTTGGGGCCTTTCTTAGGCGGCTATGGGCTGGGGCGCATTTTAGAGGGGTTGCCCGACCTGTGGGGGCGCGCCTTACGGGTTCTTCGCGGCCTCCTCCTGCTCGATTGGCTCATCTACCTCATCGAGGAGGTCCTCATCCGCCTTCAGACCTTGGCCGATGACATCCTCGCCGCCATCGAGAGGCGTTTTTATTTGGCCTGGACCCTCGTTTGGGGTATCGCGATTATCTTGTTGTATGTCGAAAGGCGTCGGTGAGCGGATGGTAGCGCTCGAGTGGCTTGCTCGCATCGCCCAAGGGCTGCGCCCCATCCAGGTGGGGGCCGTCTTGGCGCTTTTGATGATCTTCCTCGCCTTTGAAGATCGCCGGGTGAGCAGTTTGGCCCTCTTGGTGCAATATGCCCTTCTCGGCCTGCTCACTTTGCCGCACGTATATGCGGCAGTGGCCCTGGCGCGGGGGGTGCTTGCCGTGGGGATTTCGATGATGCTTTACCTCAGCGCCTGGCGCGCCCAGCGGCAGATGGCCCGCCGCGAACGGGAAGCGGCACTCGCTCAAAGAGGGCGCAGAAGGCCTGGGATGCTGTTCAACCTTTCGGCTCTAGCGCTTGGGGGGCTGCTGGCTTATGGCGTGTGGAGCGCTTACCCCTTGGCGCTCGTGCCGCGCCCCTTGGCCCTGGCGGGATATTGGGTCGCCGCGTTGGGCCTGGTGGTGGCCTTGGTGGGGGAGGGCCCTTTGCGGCGCGGCATCGGCCTGATCTTGATCGTCTCTGGCTGCGAAGGCCTTTACTTGGCGGTGGAGAGAGGGCTTCTCGTCATCGGTTTGGTGAGCATCCTAGACGTGATGCTGGCCTTAGCCCTCGTCTATACCACGGAGATGTGGCTTGAGGCCCAACGGGAGGCGAGCGCCCTATGATGCTCGGGCTATTCCTGGTGCCCTTTGGGGTAGGTCTCCTCGTGTGGGTCCTTCGCAAGGCGCGCTTACTCGCCGCCCCGCTCAGCGCCGCGGCCTGTATGGTGGTGGCCGTGCTGGCTATGTCTTCCTCGGGCGCAGCGCCCATCGTGATCTTGGGGAGGCCGTTCAGCCTGCCCGCCACCTCGGCAGCGCACTTGGCCCTCCTCGCCCTCTTGATGGCGGCAGCCTTTTTGTATGCCTACGCGCTCCCCCAGGGGAGCCTTGTTTGGCCTTTGGGATTGGTGGCCTTGGGATTTTGGGCGGCGGCGCTGATGGCCACGAGCGCCGTCGTGGCTGGGTTGCTCTTCCTAGGGGGGGCGCTCTCGGCGGCTATGCTCGTGCCCAGCCCCCACGGAGAGGCGGCGATGATCGGCAGCCGCACTTTGACGCTCCTCGTGTTGGGGGGCATTTTGCTCCTGATGGCCGCCCAGGGCGCCGAGGCACTGGCCGCCGGGAGGAGCGCGGGCCTCCCGCCGGAGGGAGTCGCTTTCATCTTGACCCTGGCCCTCGCGCTCCTGACGGGGCTTTTCCCTTTTTCCCTCTGGTTCCCCCAGGTGGCCGGCGAGGGCGCCCCGGTGGCCGTCATCGTGCTGGGCGCGATGATGAGCACAACGGCCCTCCTGCGCTTTGGCGATCCCTCCTTCCTCGTGGCGCCACTTGGGCAGGTGCAGATGGCTGACCTCCTGCGCATCCTGGGGATGGGCACCTTTGGAGGGGCCTGCCTGGCCGCGGCGGCCCAAAGGCGCCTTGGGCGCCTCTTGGCCTATGCGGCCCTTGCCGATTGGGGGCTTATCCTCGTGGGGGTGAGCCTACGCCAAGGCGCCGCGATAGACGCCGCGATGCTTCACCTGGCGTTCCACAACATCGCCCTGGCCACCGCGGCCCTGGCAAGCGGCCTTTTGCGCCGCTCTTTTGGCGAAGATGCCCTCTCAAGCCTCTATGGGGCCGCACGGCGCGCGCCGTTTGCCCTCTTGAGCGCGGTCGCAGGGGGGCTTTCGCTCGCGGGGATGCCGGCGATGGCCGGCTTTTGGGGGCGCCTGGGGCTATATCGCCTCTTGGCCGATCGGTTTTCGGGGTGGGCAGCGGCCTTGGCCCTGTTGAGCCTTGGCCCGGCCTGGGGGTTCGTGCGGTTGCTGATCCATGGCCTGGAGCCAGCGCCTTTGCCCGGCAGCCGGCGAGAGATGATCGCGCCGGCCATCTTGGTCCTCTTATTGGGGGCGTTGCTCATTGGGGTGGGGTTGGCGCCGCAGGTTCTGAACTGGGTGCCCGGCGAGTGGCTCCAGATGCTGACCTATCGCCCGCCCGTGCCCTGACTTTCCTCATCCTCTCGCCAGCGAACGCAAAGCCGCCAGGATCCGCTCATCCAGGTTTTTCGCCTCGGGTGGGATGGCCTGGAGCGCCCTTTGTGCCTCGGCCAGGCTGTAACCAAGGGCCGTTAGGGCGTTGATGACATCCACATCGGCCTCTTGCAGGGGGGAAAGCGAAACGTTCCCCAGGGGGAGGCCGATTTTATCTTTGAGGTCGAGGATGAGGCGTTGGGCCGTCTTGGCGCCGATGCCGGGGATGCGTGCCAGGGCGGCGGCATTCCCTTGGGCGATGATGGCCCGCAGCGCGTCCGGAGAGAGCATCGAAAGCACAGAGAGCGCCGTCCGAGGGCCGATGCCGTTCACGCCGAGGAGGGTCTCAAAGAGGTCATGTTCCTCCAAGGTGAGAAAGCCATACAGGGCGATGTTCCCTTCGCGCACGTGCATATAGGTATAGAGGGTGAGCGGTTGGCCAACGCGCACCGCCTCGAGCAGGGGGGCAGGGGGATACACCTCAAACCCCACGCCGGCCACGTCGAGGATGAGCGAATGCGAGCGGATGGCCTTGACGCACCCCTCGAGGCTGGCGATCATCGTCCCCTTCCTTAAAGAGAATCCTCTTGCCGAATAAACGAGAGCGTTTGCGCCGTATGGTGATGGCAGATGGCCACGGCGAGTGCATCGGCGGCGTCATCGGGCTGGGGGAGGTGTTCTAGGTTCAAGAGGAGGCGCACCATCTGCTGCATTTGAGCCTTTTCGGCCTGGCCATAGCCCGTGATGGCCTGCTTCACTTGCAGGGGCGTATATTCCGCAATGGGCACCTGGGCCTGGGCCAACGTGAGGAGGATAACGCCCCGCGCCTCGCCCACGACGATGGCCGTGCGCGCATTTGTGCTGAAAAAAAGTTCCTCGACGGCCGCTGCCTGGGGGCGATACGCCGCGAGGAGATCGAGCAAAGCCCGATGCAAGAGCGCCAGCCGCTCCGCCACGGGGAGGTCGGCCGGCGTTTTCAACACGCCATAGGCCACGGCCTTGAGGTCGCGGCCATCCTTCTGCACCAAGCCGTAACCCGTTGTGGCCAGCCCTGGGTCAAGGCCCAGCACCAACATCGCGCCTTACGCCGCTTGGCTCTCAAACTTGGCGATGACCTCATCCTGGATATCCAAATTGGTATAGACCTGCTGGACGTCTTCGAGATCTTCCAGGGCCTCGATGAGTTTCATCGTCTTGAGGGTGGATTGCTCATCGAGGGTGAGGCTGCTTTGGGGCACCCAGGAAAGTTGCGCATCTTCGATTTCATAGCCGGCGGCCTCTAGAGCCTCCTGCACGGCCTTGAAATCGTTGGGCTGGGTATAGATGTTGACGAATTCGCCCTCGGTTTCGACGTCTTCGGCGCCGGCGTCAATCGCCGCTAAGGCGATCTCGTCGGGGTCGGCATCGCCCACGCGGACGGTGATATACCCTTTGCGAGAGAACATCCACGATACGCAGCCGTCAGCGCCGAGGTTGCCCCCATAGCGCGAGAAGGTATGCCGCACCTCCGAGACCGTGCGGTTGCGGTTGTCGGTCAACGCCTGCACCAAGATGGCCGTGCCGTTAGGGCCGTACCCCTCGTAAATGCATTCGTACAGTTCCGCGGCATCGCCGCCCTCGCCAGCACCGCGCTTGATGGCGCGTTCGATGTTCTCTTTGGGCATATTAGCGCGTTTCGCCTTATCAATGACAAGGCGCAGGCGGAAGTTACTTTCGGGGTCCGGGCCGCCTTCGCGCACGGCGATCATAATTTCGCGCCCCAAGCGGGTGAACAGTTGACCACGCTTGGCGTCGTTCGCCGACTTGGTCCTTTTGATGGTGGCCCACTTGCTATGTCCAGACATCCTGCACCTCCTCTTTACCCCACGTCAGACCCATTTGCTCTTTTATTATACACAGGAGGGCCTATGGCGCCAAGAAGCCGATGCTCCCCCGTGGGAGCACGGGCCTCCTGGCCTGCGTGCGAGGCGGGAGCCTCGCGCTCCCCCTCCCTATCGCACGGGCCTCCTGGCCCGCGGTGCGCCCCCCCTCACCCTGACCCTCTCCCACTCGACGTGGGAGAGGGAATGCCGTAGGCGCGCCTCCTCCTCTTTCATCGGAGCGCGGGCCTCCCGGCCCGCACGCGAGGCAG
>JAIOAW010000017.1 GCA_019873625.1 Chloroflexota bacterium | reverse complement strand
GACCATATCCTCGAGTGCATCGAGATCGCCCAAACGGTCGGCTCGACGATTATCAGCCTGTGGCTGGCGGATGGCACGAACTATCCCGGCCAAGATAGTTTTCGCGGCCGTAAGCACCGCTTGGAAGAAGCGCTCCGCGAGGCCTACGCCGCGATGCCCGCGCCGATGCGCCTCCTCATCGAATATAAATTCTTCGAGCCGGCCTTTTACCACACCGACCTCAGCGATTGGGGCACGGCGCTTTTGATGGCCCAAAAGTTGGGGGAGCGCGCCCAGGTGCTGGTGGATTTGGGGCACCATCCCTTGGGCACGAACATCGAACAGATCGTGGCCTACCTCATTGACGAGGGCAAACTGGGCGGGTTCCATTTCAACAGCAAAAAGTATGCCGATGATGACCTGGTGGTGGGCGCCATCAACCCCTATGAGTTGTTCCTCATCTTTAACGAACTCGTGGCCGGCGAGATGGACCCCTCCGTCAAGATGGATGTGGCCTATATGATTGACGAGAGCCTCAACCTCAAACCCAAAGTGGAGGGGATGATCCAATCGGTGCTCAACGTGCAGGTGGCCTATGCCCAGGCACTCATCGTAGATCGCCCCGCTTTGGCGGCCGCCCAGGCCGAGGGGGATATCGTCAAGGCGGAGGAGATTCTGCTCGACGCCTACCGCACCGATGTGCGCCCGCTTTTGGCCGTGGTGCGCGAGGAGATGGGCCTCCATCCTGACCCGCTCGCTGCCTACCGCGCGAGCGGCTATTATGAGAAAATCTGCGCCGAGCGCCCCTTTGCTAGCGGCAAGGGCGCGGGGTACCAAGGAGCCTGACGATGCCGAACGCCGAAGAGATCTTGGAGGCCTTGGTGCAGATGTCTCTCGCATTGGGCCGGCCCGAGCGGGATCTCGCCATCCTCGGCGAGGGGAACACCTCCGCCGCCGTGGGAGACGGCACCTTTTGGGTGAAGGCGAGCGGGACGCAACTGGCCACGGCGAGCCGCGATTCTTTTGTGCGCCTGTGGCTGGACCCCGTGCGCGCCCTGGCCGAGGCGGGCGAGATGAGCGATGAGGCCTTCAAGGCCGCGCTCGATGCCGCCAAGGTGGATCGCTCTGCTGTGCGCCGCCCCTCGACGGAGACGGTGCTTCACGCCCTGGCGCTCACCGAGTTCGGCGCGCAGTTCGTGGGGCATACGCACCCCGTGGCCGTGAACGCCATTATGTGTTCGGTGGCGGCAGAAAAGGCGCTGGCCGGGCGCCTCTTCCCCGATGAGATCGTCGTCTGCGGGCCGGCGCCGGCCTATGTGCCCTATGCCGACCCCGGCTTGCCCTTGGCGCGGCGCGTGCGCGAGGTCTGCCATCGCTATGCGGAGGCCTGGGGGATGATGCCCAAGGTCATCGCGATGCAGAACCATGGCCTCATCGCCCTGGGCGGTTCGCCGGAGGAGGTGGATCACATCACCGCGATGTTCGTCAAGACCTGCCGCGTGCTGGCGGGGACGTATGCCTTCGGCGGGCCGCACTTTTTGAGCGAGGAAAACGTCGAGCGCATCCACACCCGACCAGATGAGGCCTACCGCCGGCGGGAATTGCATATTCGTTAGGGCGCGGAGGCAAAAATGACCAGCGATAAATGGGCGGCCTACCGCGAGGCCAGCGCCCCACTTCCGGCTCACCATTGGCTTTGGCCGCTCTATGGGGCCGGGCTGGAAAACTTGGGCCGCGAGGGCAGGCCCATCCAGGTGCCGATGCCGCAGTGCGGGCCGGGGCAACTCCTCGTCCGCCATGATGCGGTGGGGCTGTGCTTTTCGGATACCAAGGTTATCCAGGTGGGCGGGGCGCACCCGCGTTTGCGCGGCCGCGATCTCGCAAAGGAACCCGTCGTTCTGGGCCATGAGGTGGCTATGACCGTGGCCCAGGTGGGCGAGGGCTTGGAAAGGCGCTTCCGCGTGGGCGACCGGTTCATCATCCAGGCCGATATCTATTACCAGGGCGTGGGGCTGGCCTACGGCTATGCCTTGCAGGGGGGCCTTTCGCAATATAACGTGGTGGGCCGCGAGATTTTGGAGGGGGATGAGGGGTGCTACCTTTTGCCCATCAGCCCCAAGATGGGTTACGCCCAGGCCGCCCTCACCGAGCCGTGGGCCTGCGTGGTGGCCTCTTATCGCATCACCCACCGCACGATGTGGAAGCCCGGCGGGCGGGTGCTCATCGTTTTTGGGCCGAGGACGCCGTACGGCGTGATCTTGGGCGAGCCGTTCGACCGTTCGGCCCCGCCGGCAGAGGTGCTCGCCTATCAGCCGACGTATGAGGTATGGAATTCGCTCAGGGTGCGTTGTGCGATTGGGCACGTGCGCTTGAACCGCCTTTACACCTTGGAGGGCCTGAGCGGCCAAACGTTCGATGATATCGTGCTTGTGGGGGGCACGCCGGATCTCTACGAGCGCCTGGAACCCCTGGCGGCCAACGGCGCCTTGATCAACCTCATCGGCGCCGCCGGCCTGACGGGCGAGGCCCAGGTGGACGTGGGGCGCCTGCATTACGACCACATCGGCCTGGTGGGCGCCGACCGGCCCATCATCTCCGCGGGGTATGAGCAGCCCATCCGCAGCGAGTTCCGCGCCGGCGGGTGTATGCTCCTTTTGGGCGCGGCTGGGCCGATGGGTCAAATGCATTTTCAACGCGCTTTGCAGGCCGAGGCCAGCCCACGGCTCATCGTGGCCACCTCCCGGGTGATGGATCGGCTGGGCCTCCTCGTGCCCAAATATCGCGATCTCCTAGAGGCCAAGGCGGGGCAAACGCGCGTTTTGGTGCGCGCCTTTGGCGAGCACCTCTCCGAGGCCTTTTGCGCTGAACTTCTGGCCGAGACGGGCGGGAAAGGGTTCGATGATGTCATCGTCCTTGCGCCAAGCGCGACGGTCATCTCCGAGGCGATGCCCCTCGTCGCGCCGGGTGGGGTGGTTAACATCTTTGCCGGGCTGCCGCGCGGCACCAAGGCGGCCATCAGCCTATACCCCGTGGTGCGCCACGGCGTGCGCCTCATCGGGAGCAGCGGCTCCTCCATTGCCGATTTGCGCCAGATGCTCGAGGAGGCCGAGAGCGGTCGGTTGGACCCCAACCTTTCGGTGGTGGCCGTCTCGGGGTTGGGCGATGCGAAGGTGGGCTTGGAAGGGGTGATGTCTCAACGCTTCCCCGGCAAGGTGGTCATCTATCCCCAAGTGTTGGATTTCCCTTTGACGATGCTCTCGGACCTCAAAGAACGGTTGCCGCGCGTCTATGCGCTCTTGGGGCCGAACGAATCGTGGACGGTGGAGGCCGAGAGAGCCTTTTTAGAGGAGTTGCTATGAGCGTGGTGCAGGCCCTCAAGGGCAAAGTTTCTCTGGTAACGGGGGCCGCCCAAGGTTTGGGAGAGGCCCTGGCCCACCGTTTGGGCCAAGAGGGCGCGGATGTGGTCGTGCTCGATATCCACGATGAAAAGGCGCAGGCCGTGGCCGAAGAGATTGCCTCGCGCTATGGCGTGCGCACGCTGGCGCTCCATGCCGACGTCACCCGGTGCGATGAGGTGGAGGCGGCCTTTGCGCGCGCCGTGGAGGCGATGGGCCGGCTCGATATCGTCATCTCAAATGCGGGCATCCTCATCGCCGGCGCGGTGGATGAGATCGCCCCGGAACACTGGCGCAAAGTCATTGAGGTCAACCTGGTGGGCTACTTTTACGTGGCGCGGGCGGCGGCGCGCGTTATGAAGGCCCAAAAGAGCGGCGTCATCATCCAGATCAACAGCAAATCGGGCAAGCGGGGCAGTTACAAGAACTCGGCCTATGCCGCGAGCAAGTTCGGCGGCATCGGCCTGACCCAGAGCCTGGCCTTGGAACTCGCCGAATACGGCATCCGCGTGAACGCCATTTGCCCGGGGAACCTGCTCGATTCGCCCCTGTGGGTGGATAGCCTTTATGCCCAATATGCCAAACGGTGGGGCATCTCTGAGGCGGAAGTGCGCCAGCGTTATATTGACCAGGTGCCGATGAAGCGCGGCTGCACCTATGAGGATGTGGCCAATGTGATGGTCTTTTTGGCCTCCGAGCAATCCTCCTATATGACGGGGCAGGCCATCAACGTGACGGGCGGGCAAGAGATGCACTGAGGGGGCGCGCCGGCCGATGATCCATACGGTTACCCTAAACCCCTCGGTGGATCGCACGCTCCATTTCGAGTCGCTCGCCCTGGGCGCGGTGAACCGCGCCACGGCCACGCGCACCGATTTGAGCGGCAAGGGGGTGAACGTCTCTTTGGCGCTCCGCGCGCTGGGCGCGCCCTCGGTGATGACGGGGTTCGTGGCGGGCGCCTCGGGGCGCATTTTAGTGGAAGGGTTGAGGGCGCAAGGGCACGCGTGCGCCTTCTTGGAAGTTCAGGGGGAAACGCGCTCCAACATTACCGTGATTGACTTGGCCACGGGCACGGCTACCAAGTTGAACGAGCCGGGGCCTGCCGTTACGCCGGAGGATTTGGCGCGTTTGGAAGGGCACCTCCTCGGCTTGGTGAGGCCGGGGGATATCTGCGTGTTCTGTGGGAGCCTCCCGGTGGGCGCGCCGGTTGAGACCTATGCGCAGCTCATCCGCGCGCTCCACGCCGCGGGCGTGCGCTCCGCGTTGGATGCGAGCGGCCCGGCCCTCAAAACCGGTTGTGCCGCGCGGCCCTGGCTCATCAAACCGAACGCCCTGGAGGCGCAAGAACTCCTGGGGCGCCCTCTGGAAGAGGGGCGCTGGGCCGAGGCCATCGCGGCGATGCGCGCTTTGGGGCCTGAGCGCATCCTCCTGACGTTGGGAGCGCGGGGGCTGATATGGGCCGCTGGGGAGGCCCTCTGGTGGGCGGAGCCGCCAGCCATCCGCGAGGTGAGCAACATCGGCGCGGGAGACGCCGCCCTGGCCGGGGCGCTCTATGCTCAGGAGGGCAGCTTGCCGGCCCCGGAGGTGGCCCGTTGGGCGGCGGCCACCGGCACGGCCAAGGCCCTGTGCGATGGAACGCAGATGCCCCCGCGGGCACTCGTCGAAGAGATTTATGCCCAGGTGCGCGTGCGGCGCCTGGAATATGTCTGAGGAAAGCGAACCAAGATGAGCGAGGCAAAGACAGCAGCGGTGCGCGCGCTGAGCAAAGAGGAACTCCTCGATATGCTGCGGCGTATGTGGGAAATCCGCATTTTTGAAGAGACGGTGTATGACCTCCTCGGCCAGAATATCATCAAAGGGGCCTCGCACCTTTACGCGGGCGAGGAGGCCGTGGCCGTGGGCGCGGTGGCCGCGATGCGCGAGGATGACCTCATCACCTCCACGCACCGAGGGCACGGCCACTGCCACGCCCGAGGCGATAGCCTGGCCAAAACGCCAGAGGAGAAACAGGAGCACCTCAACAAGATGATGGCCGAACTGTGCGGCCGCGCCACAGGCTACTGCAAGGGGCGCGGCGGTTCGATGCACATCGCCGATGTGGAAAAGGGGAACCTCGGGGCCACGGGCATCGTGGGCGGGAACATCCCTGTGGCCACCGGCGCGGCGCTCTCGATGCAATTGCAAAAGTCAGATCGGTGTGTCGTCTGCTTCTTTGGCGATGGGGCCACGAACACGGGCAACTTTCACGAATCGCTGAACTTTGCGGCATCGCGCAAGTTGCCCATCGTCTATATCATCGAGAATAACCTATATGGGATGTCGGTGCCGTTCGAGAAGGTCAGCCCCCGGCCCGATGCGGCCATGCGCGCCGTGGCGTACAACATCCCCGGCGTAGTGGTGGATGGGATGGACGTCCTCGCCGTGTACGAGGCCGTATCCGAGGCGCTGGCGCGGGCGCGCCGGGGCGAGGGGCCGACGCTCATCGAATGCAAGACCTACCGCTGGTACGGCCATTCCCGTTCGGACCCGCGCAAATACCGCACCCGCGAGGAGGAGCAGGCCTGGCGGGCGCGCGACCCCATCCCCAACTTGGCCAAGCGCTTGCTCGAGATGGGCCTGGCCACCCAGGAAGAGTTAGATGCCGTCGAGGCCAAGGCGCGGGCCGCCATCGAAGAGGCGACGCGTTTTGCCCTTGCCTCCCCTATGCCCGACCCCGCTGAACTCGAGCAGGATGTGTACGTCCTCAAGCCGCCCACGCCCGGCGAAATCGAGGCCGAGCGCCGTTTGTGCCAGCGCGTCCGCACCGACCCCAATCTGCCCCAAAAGTACTATTGGGAGGCCATCCGCGATGCCCTGCGCGAGGAGATGCTCCGCGACCCCAAGGTGTTCGTGATGGGCGAGGATGTGGGCCTTTACGGCGGGGCCTACGGCGCCACGCGCGGCCTGTGGGAGGAATTCGGCCCTGAGCGTATTTTTGACACGCCCATCTCCGAGGCGCTCATCGGCGGGGCCGCCGTGGGCGCGGCGATGACGGGGATGCGCCCCGTGGCCGAGATTATGTATGTGGATTTCACCCCCTTGGCGATGGATCAGATCGCCAACCAAGGCGCCAAGAACCGCTATATGTTTGGCGGCAAGACGCGCGTGCCGATGGTCATCCGCACGGAGGGCGGCGCAGGGCGCAGCATCGCGGCGCACCATTCGCAGAGCCTGGAGGCGCTCTGGGCGCACTTCCCGGGCATTTACGTGGTGATGCCCGCCACGCCCTATGATGCCAAGGGCCTCCTTAAAACGTGCATCCGCGACGATAACCCGATTATGTTCATCGAGCACAAGATGCTCTACGGCACGCGCGGGCCGGTGCCGCCGGAGGAGTATACCATTCCCTTGGGCGTGGCCGACGTCAAGCGCGAGGGGACGGATGTCACCGTGGTGACGTATTCGCGGATGGTGCTGCGCGCCCTGGAGGCCGCCGAGAAACTCGCCCAAGAGGGTATTTCCGTCGAGGTGGTGGATTTGCGCTGCCTCAAGCCGCTCGATTTAGAGACCGTGGTCGCTTCCGTCCGCAAGACGGGGCGCGTGGTGGGCGTGACCGAGGCCTACAAGACGGGCAGTTTCATCAGCGAACTCTTTACCTGCATCAACGAGGTCGCCTTTGACTACCTCGATGCCCCGATGGTGCGCGTGGCCGCGGCCGATGTGCCCGTGCCGATGGCCGAGAGTTTGGAGGATGCGGCCATCCCGAACACGGAGGCGATCATCAAAGGGATTTATCGTGTCTTACGTTATGCCTGAGGAACCCGATTCGCCAGCCCCTAGAAAGGAGCGCCTATGCAGGAGATCATCTTACCGAAACTCGGGCAGACGATGGAAGAGGGCACCATCGTCGAGTGGCTGAAAAAGGAGGGCGACCCCGTCAACAAAGGGGATATCCTCTTCCAGGTGGAGACGGACAAGGCCGTGCTGGAGGTCGAGGCCAAGACGAAGGGCACCCTGCTCAAGATTTTGGTGGGTAAAGGCGTCAAAGTGCCCGTCCTCACCGTGGTAGGCCTGATTGGCGAACCGGGCGAGGATATCAGCGCCTATACGGGCGGCGCTGCGGGCGGCCAAGCCACGAAACAGCCAAGCGCCCCAGGCCCCGCAGCGGCATCTTCTCCCCAGGCGATGGCTTCCCCATCGCCTGGGGTCTCTATGGAGGAGGTCGAGGGGCGCATCGCCATCTCGCCCAGGGCGCGCGCCTTGGCCCGCGAAAAGGGGGTGGATTACCGAGAGATCGCCGGCACCGGCCCCGGAGGGCGTATCATCGAGCGCGATGTGCTCGCCTATCTTGAGAAGCAGCCCCCCGCCACTCCCTTGGCGCGGCAGGTGGCGCAAGAACTGGGCGTTCCCCTCGGGGAGGTTGCCCCCGCCGGGCCGCGCTTGCGCGCCGAAGAGGTGCGCGCCGCCGCGGCGGCCGCGCCGCCCGTTCGAGAGGAGATCCCTGCTCCTCCACCCCCCTCCGCCGAAGGGGAAGTTATGCCCCTGGCGGGCCTGCGGGCCATCATCGCCGAACGGATGGCGCGCTCTGCGCAGACGACGGCCGCCGTAACGCTCCAAAGTGTGGTGGATGCGACCGAACTGGTGGCCCTGCGCGAGCGCTTGAAGGCGGCGCTGGAGGGGGAATTGGGGTTCGCCATTGGCTATAACGATCTCCTTGGCGTCATTGTGGCGCGGTGTTTGGTCGAGTTCCCCTATATGAACGTGCGTTTGGAGGAGGGGGGCATCCGCCGCCTGCCGGAGGTGAACCTGGGCGTGGCGGTGGATAGCGATCGGGGTTTGCTCGTGCCCGTGGTGCACGGCGCCCAGAACCTCCGCCTGAAGGAATTCGCCACGCGCCTGCGCGATTTGGTCTCTCGGGCGCGCGCCGGCAAAGCCCTGCCCGATGAACTCACGGGCGGCACCTTTACCCTCACGAACTTGGGGATGTTCGGCGTGGATATGTTCACGCCCATCATCAACCTCCCCGAATGCGCCATCCTGGGCGTGGGGCGCATCCACCCCGAGCCGGCCGTAGTCGAGGGGCAAGTCGTCATCCGCCAGCGGATGTGGCTGAGCCTTACCTTCGACCATCGCCTGGTGGATGGCGCGCCAGCGGCGCGCTTCTTACAGGGCATTATGCGCTACATCGAGGCGCCCTATCTCCTATTGGCCTAGCACCCAAAGGAGGGCAGTATGGTTCAACTCTTTGGTCGCACGTGGAGCCAACGCGATATCATGCGGCGCATCGGCCTCCCCTCTCAAGTGGGCGATGTGCGCTTGGTGGAACGCCTGGAGGACGCTGGGCGGGGCGTGCGCACCGCCGAGTTCGAGACGGGGAGCGGCTTTTCGTTCACCGTCCTCCTCGATCGGGGGATGGATATCGGCGCCTGTAAGTACAAGGGGGCCGCGCTCGCCTGGGAGGCCACGCCGGGGCCGGCGCACCCCGCCTTTTTCGAGCGCGAGGGCTTGGGGTGGCTCCGCACCTTTCATGGGGGGTTGGTGGCCACCTGCGGGATGACCTACGCCGGCGCGCCCTGCGTGGATGAGGGGCAGGCCCTGGGCTTGCACGGGCGCATCGGGCACATCCCGGCGAGCAACGTCTGGGCAGACGGCGCTTGGCGCGGCGACGAGTACGAGATGTGGGTGCGCGGGCGTATGCGCGAGACGGTGGTCTTTGGCGAGAACCTCACCCTCACGCGCCGCATCTGGACGTACCTCGGCGCCTCGCGGCTTTACATTCGCGATGTGGTGGCGAATGAGGGCTTTCAGACCACGCCCCATATGATGCTCTACCATTGTAACTTTGGCTTCCCGCTCCTGGATGAGGGCACTGAACTCATCGCGCCTTCGCGCTCCGTCGCGCCGCGCGATGCGGTGGCCGCGCCGGGCCTGGAGGTGCACCACCGCTACGAGGCCCCGATAGACGGCTACAAGGAGCAGTGCTTCTACCACGAGATGATCCCCGGCGAGGATGGGTTTGTAACCGTCCTTTTGGTGAACCGCGCCTTCGACGGGGGCAAGGGGTTGGGCGTCTATCTCCGCTATCGCCAGGCGGAACTGCCCCGCTTTACCCAGTGGAAGATGGTCTGCGCGGGCACTTATGTTACGGGGTTAGAGCCGGCCAACTGCCTGGTGGAAGGGCGCGATAAGGATCGCGCGCGGGGCATTCTGCAATTCTTGGAGCCGGGCGAGGAACGCGAATACCTCCTCGAAATTGGCGTGCTGGATGGGCAGGAGGAGATTGAGGCGGCCATCGCCCGCGTGCCGCGCCCCTGAGGAGAAAATGGCCGCTCACCCGCCCGGGCAAGAGGTCTTTGACGCCTACCCCGAACTGGCCCGCCCAATAGACGCCCTCTGCGAACGCCCGCCGTGGCGCATCACGGGGGTTTCGGCCATCCTTTTCGATGACGACTATCTCTATTTCGAGGTGGCCAAGCCGAAGCACTGGCAGCGCCGCGCCGATGGCGCGCTCCTCGTGGGGATTGGGGGCATCGGCGGGTCCATCGAGGAAGGGGAAACGGTGCTAGGGTGCCTCGAACGCGAGGCGCAGGAGGAAATCGGCCTGGCGCTCGACGTCGTTTCGGCCGCCGAGACGCATTTCATCTATGAAGAACGATGGCGCACCTCCCTGAGCCTCGAGAGGCGCGCCCATCCCTTGCCCGTGCTGTTCACAATTAGCGCTAACCGTTACCGCCAGCGGGAACTTGCCCCTTGGCCTACGCTCGCCATCATCACCTTCCTGGCACGCCCCTTGGGCCAGCCCATACTGGGCGACCTGTTCGGCCTCCTGGCCGTGCCCAGGGCGCTATGGCGAGACCTCTTTTTGCCGGACGTTTTGCCCTATGCTGGCCTTCAGCAGGATGGGAGCGTGCGCCTCCTCACGGCCTCGCCGCTCCCGCCGGAAACGGTTTTCGTGCCCATCTGGACGGCGCGCTCCCTCCGATGTTTGGTGCGCGCCGGCCTCGGTTTGCTCTAGATAATCCCCAACTGCTTGCCGACCTTGCTGAACGTCTCGAGGACGCGATCCATCTGCTCGTCAGTATGGGTGGCCATATAACTCGTGCGCAGGAGCGAAAGGTTGGGCGGCACGGCGGGCGGCACCACGGGGTTTACATAAATGCCCGCCTCGAAAAGGGCCTTCCAAAAGAGGAAGGTCTTTTGCTCATCGCCGATGAGAATGGGGATGATGGGCGTTTGGCTATTGCCGCAGTTGAAACCCAATCGGCGGTATTCTTGGCGCATCCGCTCGGCGATTTGCATCACGCGCTCGGTGCGCTCCGGCTCCTCTTTGATGACCTCCAGCGCCGCCGCCACCGCCGCTACGTTCGAGGGGGGCATACTCGCGCTAAAGATGAGCGAGCGCGCCGTGTGGCGAATGTATTCGATGACGTCGGCATCGCCCACCACCACGCCGCCCAACGAGGCAAAGGCCTTGCTGAAGGTGCCCATCGTGAGATCCACTTTATCGGTCAGGCCGAAATGGGCCGCTGTGCCGCGCCCATAGGCCAAGACGCCCAGAGAATGGGCATCATCCACCATCAAGCGCGCGCCATACTTTTCGCACAAGGATACGATCTCGGGCAGGGGGGCGATATCGCCGCCCATACTGAACACGCCATCCACCACCACGAGTTTGCCCTTATCGCCCGATTCCTGCAGGACTTGCTCCAGGTGCTCCATATCGTTGTGGCGAAAGCGCTTCATCTCGCCAAAACTCAGCCGGCAGCCATCCACGATGCTCGCATGATCCTCCCGGTCGGTGATGACCACGTCGCCCCGCCCCACGAGCGCCGAGATGGTGCCCAGGTTCACCTGCATCCCCGTGCTGAAGACGATCCCCGCCTCTTTGCCCACGAAATCGGCCAGGTCCTGTTCGAGTTTGTTGTGGAGGGCGAGGTTCCCGTTCAAAAAGCGCGAGCCGGTGCAACTTGTGCCGTAGCGTTTGATGGCGTCAATGGCCGCCTGGCGCACTTTGGGGTGGGTGGTCAGCCCCAGGTAGTTGTTGGAGCCGATCATAATCATCCGCTTGCCGTTGATGACGACCTCAGTGCCCTCGGTATCTTCCAAGGGGATAAAGTAGGGATAGTATCCGGCCGCCTTGGCCTCTGCTACGCGGGTGAAGGAGCGGCATTTTTCAAAGAGATCCATAGCCTCGCCTCCCAACGTGTGGTAACGCCCGATAACCCTGCCGATAGGCGATGACAGGGCGCCTTGTAGAGCGAACGATGGCGCCATTTTAGCCCGGTTTGGGGCATCTGTCGAATAGGCGCCCTCTCGCGCGGAGGGCGGGAGGTAAGACCCTCACCCTAGCCCTCTCCCGCCCCAGCGGGAGAGGGGATAAAAGCGCTCCGGCTATGGCGTGCTGAAGCCTCGGCTTCAGCAGGGGCACGCGCTAGCGTGCCTATGCTTTCGGTGCGAGAGAGGCCCGCGCTCCATCGGAGGCCCCAACCCCTCTTATGGGGAGGGTATTTCCGCCTGCGGCACCGCTTGGAGTTCACGGCGCGGGTCGCGCACGGCCCAGCGCATCACCGCCCAGCCGGCGGCCGAAAGGGCCGCCGCCGTGCCAAAGAGCGCGCCATAGCCCACCACATCCACCAGCCAACCGCCGAGGAGCGGCGCAAGCAGGATGGGTAAGGCCAACACAGTGTTCGAGAGGGCCACGAGGGTGGGGAGTTCCTCCGGCGTGCCGAAATCGAGCGGCATACTCATCGCCATAATCATAAAGGCCGACGAAGAAACGTTGATGGCCACGAACACGGCGATGAGCCAAGCCGCCGAAGGCGCCGCGAGGGCAAACAGAATGCCCACCACGCCGAAAATGCACGCCCACTCGGCTACTACCTTGTTGCCGCGCCGGTCGGCCAAAAGGCCGAAAAGGGGCGTGGCGAGGGATTGCGTGGCCAGGGCCACGATGGTGAGGTTCGCCACGGCCTCATCGGGCATACCAAAGCGCGTTCGCCCATAGATGACATAAAAGGTCGTGGCCATGCCGCCGAGGATCATCAGCGTGCGGGCGATGAGGTAGTTGCGCAAATTGCGGTGGTTGCGCAGGATGGCTGGCAGGCGCTTCCAATAATCTCTGGCGGCGGGCACCTCATGGTTGGGGGCGCGGGGCGGTTCGCGGTTGAGCGAGAGGCCCGTGTAGGAAAGGATTTGCGCGCCAAAACAGAGGAGGAAGCACAAGCCAAACGAGATGGGGTATGGGTAGGTGCCCAGGATGCGGCTGGAAAGGGCCGCCCCCGCCATACCCAAGATCCCTCCGAGCGCGCTGCTCAAGCCAAAGAGGCGCCCTCGCCGCGTGGGGGGAATCACCTTGGCGAGCATCGCGTTCCAGGCCGGGCCGCCAAGGCCGGCCGCCGCGGAGGCCACGGTCAAGCAGAGCGCCAGCACCGCGTAGGCCAGTGGGCGGGGCGCTGAGGGCCAAAGAAGGGCCAGCAAGGCCACGAAAAAGTAAGGCAAGCGCTCGACGAGGCTCACCTTGACGAGGAGGTCTTTCTTGCGCGGTAGGCGTTCGATGTGCCGGGCGAGAAGGAGTTGCGGCCAGAAGAAAGAGACGTTCTGCAGCGCCGGGATGAGGCCAATTAGCACGGCCGAGGTCGTCAGGTAACTCGTGTAGAGCGAAAGGACCGTAGACCCAAAGATGAAACTCATCGCCAGGTTGAAGAAGGTTATATCAAACAAATTAACGCCAAAGTTCCATGCTTGGTGCTTTTCGATGTAAGCCTCGTACTCTTCGGGAGACCAAGCGGTCCCTTTGGGTTCCGCTCCACGCATCGCCGAACGTCCTCCCTTGGGAAGGTTGTGCGAAACGTTATAATAGGCCATTTGGCCCAAGCGCCCAAACGCCGCTATACTGGTTGCCTCAGGGGATAAGCACCGCTTTCATCGCTTCCCGCGCCTCCACACAGCGCAGGGCCTCCGTGGCCTTTTGGAGGGGAAAGCGATGGGTTACGAGCGCCGCAAAGGCTTCGCGGTGCTGATGGATGAGGTGTACAGCCTGGAGGGTATGGCGCACGTCGCTCACCCACACGCCTTGCAGGCGGAGGTTCTTGCGCACCACGGCCTCGAAAGGGGCGAGGGGCATTTCGCCCGCCGGCGTGCCAAACCCCACCCACGAGACGGTTCCCCCATAGCGCGCCAAATCGAGCGCCTCGCGCGCGGCAGAAAGGCTGCCGGAGGCCTCCACCACCAGGTCTGCCCCGCGGCCTTGCGTCAGGCCCAGGATCATCTCGCGGCGCTCTCGAGGGGAGGTCGTTTGGCGGTTCAGGAGGTGCGTGGCCCCTAATCGCTGGCACAGCGCGAGGCGTTCCGGCGTGCCGCCGATCATCACGACGTGCGCGGCCCCTTGGGCGCGCGCTAGGGCCACCGAAAAGGCCCCCAGCGGCCCCGGCCCCAAGATGGCCACGGTATCTCCGATGTGAGCCGGCGAGAGGTCAAACCCGTGGGTAGCCGTCGCCCCCGAACAAGAGGCGGCCACCCACACGGCGGGGTCTCCCTTTTCTTCGAGGGGGATGAGCGGCGTGGTTGGCTCTAGGATGATGTGCGTGGCATAACAGCCGTTCAAATGGGGCGGCACCGAGAAGGCGCGATGGATGCCGTAGGCCCACCGCGAGGGGCAAAGGCTCGGTTCGTGGAGCACGGCGCAGGCGTAACAGCGCCCGCAGGTTACGCCCCGTTCCCATAGGATGCGTTGGCCCTCGCGCACGGGTTGGCCGTAGAGGTCTTGCCGTGCGCCGCGCACCTCGAGCACGCGCCCCACGCCCTCATGCCCTAGGATGATGGGGAGCGGCGTGCGCGGGTCGCGCCCCCGCCACATATGCACGTCAGACCCGCAAACCCCGGCGGCCTCGACGCGCACCAGCACCTGCCCTGCGCTCAGAGGGGGAATTTCCACCTCCTCCAGGGCGAGCGGTTCGCCAAAGGCCTTGAGCAGCGCGATGGTAGCCTTCACTCCGCACCTCGGCGGCAAGATCAGAGGGGAAGGCGGCTCATTCCCTTTGGCGGATGAGCCGCAGCCAGGCAGCCCAGTTCTCGTTGTGGAACAGTTCCCCCTTGCTCACCAAGGGGAAGGGCACGGCGCGCGGAGCCGGCCCCGCGGAGGGCGTCGGGGCGCTCGGTGGGGCTGAGGGGCCTGGCGGCGTGGCCACCGTAACAAGGATGACCCCCGCAGGCACTCGGCCGGTCTGCCGCAGGGCCTGATCCACCCAGGCAAAGGATTCACGGCGCTGTTTCTCCAACTCCAGGGCCTGCTTCTGGCGCTCTAACTGGGCGATTTCTTCGACCAGTTGGGCGCGCCAAGCGCGCAAGCGCGAGAGTTCGGCAGATTTCGCGGCAAAAGAGGCCATAAAAAAGAGGGCCAAAAGGATCACCAAGAGGCCGATGATGCGCCCTTTGGTGAACGGCCGTCCCCGATGCGCTGTGCGTTCCGTCATAGGCACCCCCTCGAGGGGGTATCCTACTGCGATGGGGGCGCGGCGTCAACCGAAGGGGGCGCTCCACGGCCGGCGCATTTTCCAAACTCAAACGATCACTGTACCGGGGAGCGATGGTTCACTCAATTGATCATTATACCGGGCTGAGGGCCTGAAGGATTTGCGCTTTGATAAACGCCGTGATATATATTTTGTGAGGTTCGTGAGTTCGTCGCCCCGAAGGGGGGTGAGTGCGCTTTTGGCAAGTGATTTTATTTTCTTGATCCTCTTGATCTTGGCGAACGGCTTTTTCGCCATGGCCGAGTTCGCGATTATCGCCGCCAAGAAGTCGCGCCTCCAGCAGCGCTCAGAACACGGCGATAAGAAGGCGGCCAT
The DNA here is from genome assembly GCA_019873625.1 of Chloroflexota bacterium. Taxonomy (GTDB): domain Bacteria; phylum Chloroflexota; class Anaerolineae; order UBA1429; family UBA1429; genus JAIOAW01. Next base: position 36,471 of record JAIOAW010000017.1, on the reverse strand, counting down.
CGCCCTCGACCTCGCCCAATCTACGCAGGATTTCCTCTCGGCCATCCAAGTTGGCATTACGGTCATCGGCATCCTCGCGGGGGCCGTGAGCGGCGCAAGCCTGGCGGATAGGCTCGCGAGGGGCCTTGGGCGCATCTCGTGGTTGGCGAAGGTGGCGCCCACCGTATCCCTCATCCTCGTCGTTTCGGCCATCACCTATGTGACGTTGCTCCTCGGCGAGTTGGTGCCCAAGAGCATCGCCCTGAATAACCCCGAACGGATCGCCTCCACCGTGGCGAAGCCGATGCGCCTCTTTGCCCTGATCACGCGGCCCATCGTGCGCTTCTTGGGCCTATCCACGAAGGGCGTTCTGCGGCTGCTCGGCGTGCGCCCCTCGCTCGAACCGCCTGTGACGGAGGAGGAAATCCGCGCCCTTTTGGAGGAGGGGGCCGAGGCCGGCGCCATCGAGGAAATCGAGCAGGATATGGTCGAAAGCGTCTTTCGCCTGAACGACCGCCTGGCGAGTTCACTTATGACGCCGCGCCCCGATATCGTCTGGCTTGACTTGGAAGATCCCCCCGACGTGCTCCAGCGCAAGATTTTAGAGGCCCCCTATTCGCGCTTCCCCGTGGCGGAGGGCAGCCTCGACAACCTTCTCGGCGAGGTGCACGTCAAAGACCTCCTCCTCCACCTCCTGGAGGGGAAGCCTTTTGACTTGCGCGCCGTGCTGCGTAGGCCGCTTTACGTCCCTGAGATTATGCCCGCCCTCAAAGTGCTAGAGGCTTTCAAGTCATCGGGCACGCAGATGGCGCTCGTCATTGACGAATACGGCAGTGTGCAAGGCATCTTGACGTTGACGGATATCCTCGAGGCCATCGTGGGAGATATCCCTACGGCGGGCGTGGAGGAGGAGCCGCAGGCCATCCAGAGGGAAGATGGCTCCTGGCTGGTGGATGGGATGCTCCCCATCGAGGAGTTCAAAGAAATCTTTGACATCGAAACCCTGCCCTCTGAGGAGCAGGGACTGTATCAGACGGTGGCGGGGTTCGTGGTGATGGAACTCGGCGAAGTGCCCTCGCCGACCGATGCGTTCGAATGGGCCGGGTTGCGCTTCGAGGTGGTGGATATGGATGGCCCGCGTGTGGATAAAGTGCTCGTAACGCCCCTTCCCCCGGCGAGCGAACTCCCCACGGGCGAAAAGGAAGCGGATATCTCCGATGGCGAAAGATCTTGAGGTGCAGTTGGGCGCGGCCAAGGCGCCCAAATATGCCGTCTCGGAAAGCGGCGATACGCTGGAGATCATCGAACGGCCGCAGGGAGGCATCTCGGCGGTGTTGGTGGATGGCCAGCGCAGCGGCCACGCCGCCAAGATCGTGAGTAACATCGTGGCGCGCAAGGTCGTATCCCTCTTGGGAGAGGGCGTGCGAGATGGCCCTACGGCTCGGGCGGCGCACGACTATTTGCGCACCCATCGGGGCGGGCAGGTTTCGGCCGAGTTGCAGATCGTCTCGGTGGATTTGGTGACCCGCACGGTAGTCCTTTCTCGCAACACGCATTGCCCCACGTTCCTCGTGCAAAACGGCCAAATAGAGGTCATCGAAGGGGGCATCGGGCCGATCGGCATCTACCGTGAGACCAAGCCGATGATCATCGAGCGCCCCTTGGAAGTGGGGATTTATCTCGCGCTCGTTACCGATGGCATCCTCTCGGCCGGTGGCCGCTATGGGGTGAGCCTGGATGTGGGCGCGATGCTCCAAGCCGGGGCCGCCGCCGAGCGGGATGCGGCCTCCCTCGCCGAGGAAATCCTCCAGGCCGCCTTGGAGGCCGACCAGGGGCGCTTGGCCGATGATGCGAGCGTGCTCGTCTTGGCCGTGCGGCCGCATCGGGAACCCATCGAGATTCGCCGCTACCGCTTGAGCCTCCCCGTGTGAGAGATGCTATGCCCCCACAGGATGCAAGCGGGCTAAAGGCGAGGCTGCGGCCGCTTGCGGAACGCCCCATCCCGGCGCCCATCGCGGGGCGCATCGCCATCGTAGGCCCCTGCGCCGCCGGGAAGACGACCCTTGCCGAACGGCTGCGCGCCCTGGGCTACGATGCGCGCCAGTGCCTGCAAGAACATTCCCACGTGGCGGATATGTGGCAGCGCATCGCCCGGCCGGAGGTGCTTATCTACCTGGACGTCTCTTATGCGCGGTCGCTTGCGCGCAACCCCAACGGGCCCGATGCGCCCGAGTGGGCCTTGCAGCAAAAACGCCTGGCCCACGCGCGGGCGCACTGCACCCTCTACCTCGATACGACGCCCCTCGGCATCGAAGAGGTGTACCAAAGGGTGCAGGCATTGCTCGATGCGCTGGGCGTTCGCCCGCGTCGGGGCGCTATGGGATGAGGCGGCCATCCGCGCGCGGAGGCGGCGCCTGCCTCGTGTGAGGGGCCTGATTTTTCCCCCCTTTGTCGCAAGGGGAAATCACTTGCGCGGCCCTAGGCGCCATCCTACAATATCTTTTGTGCGAGCACTCTCAGCAGGAGGTCCCTATGAAAGAGCGCGTGGGTATGGGCGTGGTGGGCGCGGGGTCCATCGGCATCCGCGCGGCGCTGGAGCACCTCAGCCTGCCCGATGTGCAGGATCGCGTGTACCTTGCCGCGGTGTGCGACCCGGTGCCCGGCCGCGCGGAGGCAGCCGCGAAAAAGTATGGCGTCAAGGCCTGGTACCTCACCTATGAGGAACTCCTGGCCGACCCCAATGTGGATGCCGTAACCCTCTGCACGCCGATTGGCCTGCACTACGAGCAAGGGAAAATGGCCATTGAGGCGGGTAAGCACGTCCACTTTAACAAGACGATGACCACCGAGGTGTGGGAGGCCGATGATCTCATCGCCCGCGCCAAGGCGAAAGGCGTCAAACTCGTCGCCTCGCCGGGGATGATGCTCTATCCGCACAACCAGCGCATCCGCCGGCTCATCTTGGAGGGGAGGCTGGGCATCTTGAATTGGGCCATCGGCCAGGCGGGCGGTGGCGGCATCGAGCGGAACTATCATCTCAACGAGCCGATCCGCCAGGGTGAGGACGTCCTCTCGAACATTGACCCGCGCTGGTATTTTCGGCGCCCCGGCGGCGGCCCCCAATACGATGTAACCGTTTACCCCCTGCACATCCTCACGGGCATCGTGGGGCCGGCCCGGCGCGTCACGGGGTTTTCGGGGCTTCTCCTCAAAGAGCGCGAGTTCCGCGGCGAAAAGTTCACCTGCGATATGGACGATACGACCTTCCTCCTCCTCGAGTTCGATGAGGCCTTTTACGCCTTCATCGGGGCCACGGTGGCGGGGCGCATCGTGCCTGGGCAGAACCCGAACATCTACGGGACGGCCGGGGCGGTCATCGGTACGAAATTCGGCGAGATGGACCTCACCCAGCCCTTTGATGCGATGCCCCACTGGTGGGGGCCGCACGCCCAAATGCAGGAGCGCCATGTCTACGAGGATATGATGCAACTCGTGGATTGGATCCGCGAGGGCAAGCCCGCGACGATTCCAAGCGTCGAGCATGCGCGGCACGTCATCGAGATTATCGAAGCGGGCTACCGCGCCGCCGAAACCGGGCAAACGCAAACCCTGCGCACCACCTTCGAGCCGCTCCCCCTCGAGGCGCTGGCGGAGTTGCCCTCGTGAAGGCGCTCATCCTGCAAGGGCCGGGCATTTTGGAAGGCATCGAGGTGCCGGCGCCTGCCGCGCCGCCGCCTGGGCAGGCCCTGGTGCGCGTCTTGCAGGTGGGCGTATGCGGGAGCGACCTGCACGCCTACCGGGGCAGCCAGACCTTTTTCACCTATCCGCGCGTTGTGGGGCACGAGTTGGCCGTGCAGGTGCTGGCCCTGGGCGAGGCCGTTGCTCCTTCGCCCGTGCAAGTGGGCGATGTGTGCACCGTGGAACCCTATTTTCACTGTGGCGAGTGCATCGCCTGCCGCCGTGGGCGGCCGAACTGCTGTGTGCGCCTTGAGGTGCTCGGCGTGCACCGCGATGGCGGCCTGCAAGAGATCATCGCCGTGCCCCTTGGGAAGCTCCACCCCTCCACCACGCTCACGGTGGATGAACTCACCCTTGTGGAGCCGCTGGCCATCGGCGCCCACGCCGTGCGCCGCGCCGCGCTCGAAAAGGGCGAATGGGCCTTGGTCATCGGGGCAGGCCCCATCGGCCAGGCGGTGGCCACCTTTGCGCGCCTAGCAGGGGCGCGGGTCATCATCGCGGAAATCAGCGAGCGCCGCTTGGCCTTCTGCCGCGAGAACCTTTCGGTGGAGGCCTGCGTGGATGCCACATCGGACCTCCTCGGCCCCCTGCGAGAGTTGACCGGGGGAGACTTCCCGACGGCCGTATTCGACGCGACCGGGAACGCGCGTTCGATGATGCGGGCCTTTGAATACGTGGCCCACAGTGGGAGGCTCATCCTGGTGGGGCACAATCCGCACGAGATCACCTTTTCGGACCCCCTCTTGCACGCCCGTGAGATGACCGTGTTGGGCAGCCGCAACGCCCTCCCGGAAGATTTTCGCCAGGTAATGGCCGTGCTCGAGCGGAAAGCCTTTGATGCCGCCCTTTGGGTCAGCGAGAAGGCGCCCCTAGAGGAGGTGCCGGGCCGCTTCCCCGCCTGGCTCGATGCGGAGCATGGCCCCATCAAGCCCATCATCGTTATGCCCACCTAGAGAGAAGCCCTCCGATGGATAACGACCGCGCCCTTCAACTCACCCAGGAAATCCTTGCCCAACTCCTCCTCCCCCAGCAAGACCCCGTCTCGGTGCGCCTGTGGGATGGCACCCTTTGGCCCGACGAAACGCCCCGGCCGGCCACGCTTGTCCTCAAGCATCCCGGCGCCTTGCGCGCGATGTTCCTAAAGGGCACCGAACTTGCCCTGGGCGAGGCCTACCTGTACGACGATTTCGATATCGAGGGGAACGTGGAGGCCGCTTTTGACCTGGCCGAGGCCCTCCCTCGGCGCATCGTCGGCTGGCGCACCTGGTGGGGCCTGGCGAGGCGCCTCGTGAAACTCCCCGAGGCGCGCAAGACGGTGGAAACCTCTCGCGGCCCGGCGCGGCTGCGCGGTCGGAGGCATTCCCCGGCGCGCGATCGGCAGGCGATATCCTATCACTATGATGTATCGAACGATTTCTACCGCCTCTTTTTGGATGAGCGGATGGTCTATTCCTGCGCCTATTTCGCCCATCCCGAGGAATCGCTGGAGGTTGCCCAAGAGCGCAAACTCGATTACATCTGCCGCAAACTGCGCCTCAAACCGGGCCAGAGGATGCTCGATATCGGCTGCGGCTGGGGCGCCCTGGTGATGTATGCTGCGCAACACTATGGGGTGGAGGCGACGGGCATCACCCTGAGCAAACCCCAGGCGGAACTCGCTGCCGAGCGCATCGCCGAGGCGGGCTTGGCCGATCGCTGCCGCGTCCTCGTGCAGGATTATCGCGAGGTGCCGGAAGGCGCCCCCTACGATGCCCTCGTCAGCGTGGGGATGTTCGAACACGTGGGCGAGGCCAAACTCCCCGCCTATTTCCGCAAGGCCTGGGCGCTCCTCAAGCCGCAGGGCGTCTTTTTGAACCATGGCATTGCCTGCAATGCCCTCACGCCCAAGGCGCGCGGGCGGACGTTTTCCAACACCTACGTCTTCCCCGACGGGGAGTTGGTGCCCATCAGCACGACGCTCCAGGTGGCTGAGGCCTGCGGGTTCGAGGTGCGCGATGTGGAGAGCCTGCGCGAGCACTATGCCCTGACGCTCCGCCAGTGGGTGCGCCGCCTGGAGGCGCACTATGAGCAGGCGCTGCACTATGTGGACGAGCCAACGTATCGCGTGTGGCGGCTGTTTATGTCCGGCTCGGCGCACGGGTTCACGACGGGGCGCTTGAACGTTTACCAGGCGCTCCTCGTCAAGCCGGGCGAACGTGGCGCAAGCGGCCTGCCTCTCCAGCGCGCCGATTGGTACGCGTAGGGGATTCCAAGCCTATGGGTAGAGGAGCGCGGGCCTCCTGGCCCGCGCCGCGAGGCTCCTGCCTCGCGCTCCATTCAAGAGGGCTAGGGTGAGGGCAAAGCACCTCCCGCAGGTTCCAAACCTGCGGGAGGGAAGGCTTTAGCACTTTATAGCCGGCCCGTGCCGCGAGGCTCTATTTGAAGAGCCTCGGCGCAAAATTCCGCAAACATCGCCGCCAGGTAAGCCACTCGTGCGCCGTGCCGGGAGACTCGTACAGCACATAGCGCACGCCGATCTCGTCCATCGCTTTGGCGATGGTATGGGCTGCCTCATAGGCCCTCGGCTCCGCCGTGCCCGTGCCCAGCCAAAAGAGCCGCACGCGCTCGTTGAAGGCCGCCGGATCCCGAAAGACGCCGTTGTACGAGGTCTGCGGGTCAAACCCTTCGCGCATCCCTCCGCTGAAGGAGCCGATATAGGCAAACGTTTCCAAGTGGGTTAGGCCCGTATAAAGGGCCTGGCCGGCGCCCATAGAAAGGCCGGCGATGGCGCGGTGCTCCCGATTGGAGAGCGTGCGGTAGGTCGCATCCACCATCGGGATGACGTCTTGCAGGAGGAGGTTGGCGAAAGCCTCCTGCATACGCACATAAGTCGCCATATCGGGCCGGCCGCCCGGCACGGTGCTGATGGGGATGGTGTACCCGCAATCCATCACCACGATCATCGGCGCGGCCTCTCCCCAGGCGATGAGGTTATCCATAATCCAATTCATCCGCCCCTGGGTGGCCCAGCCGCGCTCGTCCTCTCCTGCGCCGTGCTGAAGGTAGAGCACGGGGTAGCGCTTGGTGGGGTTCGCATCGTAATCGGGCGGGGTATAGACGTGCGCGCGCCGCCAGGCGCCCGTCGTCTTGGCCCAATACCAGCGGGCGCGCACCTCGCCATGGGGCACGTCCTGCGGTTGATAGTACGCGGCCGCTTCTGCCCCTTCCGGCACCTCGATGCCGCTCGTCTGCCGGCCATAGCCGAAAAAGGTCTCGCTGCCGGGGTCATTGACCATCGCCCCATCCACTATGAACCAGTAATAGTGGAACCCCGGCACCGCGGGCGGGATGGTTACGGTCCAATTCCCCTCCGCATCGCGGGTCATCTCATAGGGGCCGGGGCCAAGCCCGTTATCGGCCCCGCCGGGCTGGAGGACCACCTTCTGCGCCTCCGGTGCATAGAGCCGGAAGGTCACTCGGCCGTCGGGGTGCACCCGCGGGTACTCGGCACCGCGCACGTTCGTCGAAGCGGGTCGCGATTCGTCGCTCATCGGGAAGGCTCCTTTCTTGTGTTTACGGGCTTGTCGCCCACGCGCCGAATAGGGGATACTGGCTACAGAGAATCTCCACCAAGGCCGGCCGGCCCTGCGCGTTGGCCTCGAAGGCGCGGCGCAAGGCAGGGATAATCTCCCCTGGCATGCTTATATGCTCGGCATAATACCCCAAGCAGCGCGCCGCCTCCGACCAATCGGCCACAGAGTGATCGAGCACCTGCCAGGTGTAGGGGTCGTGCCCTCGGCCCCAAAACCCCGGCCCATACCCCGCAAACCCGCCGTTGTTGATGTACACGGTGGTCACGCCCAGCCGATAGCGCACGAGCGCCTCGAGGTTGCCAAACATATAGCCGATGCCGGCATCGCCCGTAATGTTCACACACTGGCGATCTGGGAAGGCCAGCCGGCCCGCTATGGCCACGGCCAGGCTGAACCCCAAGGTGGACACGTTCCCCCAGCCCACGTAAGAGCGCGGGGTGACTGCTTGCCAAACGGTGCTCGTCTGGTCGCGGGGGTTGCCCGAATCGGGGCTGACGAGGCTATGGCGAGGGTCCAACACCTTCATCAAGTCGCCATACACGCGATAGGGGTTGATGGGCACCTCGTCCGAAGCCAAGAGCGGCCGATAGCGCGCCATAGCGGATTCTTTGGCGCGGGCGATCTCGGCGATAATTCCCTCGTCGCGGCGCGCACCGCCCTGCGCGGCCCATTCGCGCCGCAGCATCTGCAAGCAGGCCTTGGCATCGCCAAAAAGGGCGTAATCCGCCCGATAGGTGCGGTTGAGGTCAGCCGGATCTATCGTGGCGTGGATGATGGTCTTCTTATGAGCCTGGGGGATGGTATGGCGGAAGTGCCCCAACGAAAGGCTCGTGCCGATGGCCAAGAGGAGGTCGCACGCCTCCAGAAAGTGAATGGCCGCCTCGCCGCGCACGCCCACCGAGAGGGGATGATCCTCCGGAAAGGCGCTCTTAGCCTTGAGCGTGGTTAGGACGGGAACTTGGGCCAACTCGGCAAACTGGAGGAGGTCCTCTGTGGCCTCGGCATAGAAAACGCCCTCGCCCGCGTAGAGGAGCGGCCGGCGGGCAGCCCTCAGGGCCTGCACGGCCGCCGAGACGTCCTCTTCCATCGGGGCAGGGCGCCAGCCGCGCACGGGCAAGTAGGGTTGAGCCTCGTCATCGTATTCGCCGAGGCCGCGAGGTATCGCCACGATGACCGGCCCCGGCCGCCCGGTGCGCAGGTGGGTAAAGGCCTGGCGCATCACCGTGGGCACCTCTTGCGCGGCTGTGATGAAGCCTACCCACTTGGCCACGGTCTTTAGCCCCGCCGCCAAGGGGTAACGGATGTGCCCGGCGCTCCCCTCAGGGAGGCCATCGGTGATGCAGAGGAGGGGAGAGGAATCCTCATAGGCTTGGGCGAGCGCCCCATAGGCCATCTGGAACCCGGCGGGGTTGAGGCCACCCATCACCGTGCACACACCGATGCGTTTGCCCCCAGTGAGGCGCGAATAGGCATCGGCCACGGCGACGGCATAGCGCTCATCGCGCATCATCAGGAGCGAAAGGCCTTCCTCAGCCAGGGCATTGTTGACGTGGCATACCGGGAAGGTCGTAACCCACTCCACGCCCTCGGCCTTGAGGATCCGCGCCAAACCCACGGCGGCCGGTATGCGCATAGGCCCCTCCTATCGGGCAATACCAGGTTGAACTTAGACGTTCTGCAACCCAGAGGCCGCAGGCACCCCCTGGCCTTCCGCGCCGTAAAGGCTCGTCTTGATCTCTAGCACCTGGCGGCGCAGAGCGTCATCCTTTTCAAAAAGGGCCGCCACTTTTTCGTGGCCGTGAAGGATGGTCGTGTGATCGCGCCCGCCAAAGGCCTCGCCGATTTGCGGGAGCGACAGGGAGGTCAGTTCCCTCGTCAGGTACATCGCCACCTGGCGCGCTAGGGCCACTTCGCGGCTGCGGCACCGCCCCAAAATGTCCTCCGGTTTGAGGCCGAAATAGGTCGCCGTCTCGGCGATAATCCGTTCGGCGCTGAGGGCCTTCACCGGGCGCAGGGTCTCTCCCAAGGCCTGCTCAGCCGTCTGCACTGTGAGGGGGATGCCCAACATCCGCGCCATAGCCAGCACCCGCGTGAGCGCTCCCTCCAATTCGCGGATGTTCGACTGCACCCTCTGGGCGATGAAGGCGATGACCTCATTGGGCAGGTGTATATGGCGCTGTTCCGCTTTGGCCGCCAAGATGGCCATACGCGTCTCCAAATCGGGCGGCTGGATGTCGGCCGTCAAGCCCCACTCGAACCGCGAGCGCAGGCGCTCCTCCAGCCCTACGAAGGCCTTGGGCGGGCGGTCGCTGGAGAGGACGATCTGCCGGTTCTCTTGATAGAGGTCATTGAACGTGTGAAAGAACTCCTCTTGGGTGCGTTCTTTGCCCAAAAGGAACTGCACATCATCCAAAAGGAGCACCTCGATGGTGCGGTAGCGCGCACGGAATTCATCCGTCGTGTGGTTGCGGATGGCGTTGATCATCTCGTTGGCAAACGTCTCGGTCGAGACGTACAACGTCTTGCGTTTTTGGGCTAGGGCGCGGTTGCCGATGGCGTGCAAGAGGTGCGTTTTCCCCAGGCCCACCCCGCCGTAGATAAAGAGCGGGTTATATGCCAGACCCGGGTTTTCGGCCACGGCCAAACAACCCGCGTGAGCCAGGCGGTTCGATTGCCCCACGATAAAGGTCTCAAAGGTATAGCGGGGGTTCACATGGCTCGATTCGGCATCGTAGCCCGGTGTCGAAGCCTTTGGTTCGAGGCCCCATTCCTCCTCCAAAAGAGGCTCTTCTTCGCGCACGGCCTCTAGCATCGGGTTGCGCTGCACGACGAACCGCACGGTGATCGTCTGACGGGCGATCTCCGAAAGGGTGCGCTGGATTATGCCGTAAAGCCTGTTCTCCAGCCAATCTTTGGCATAGGCCGAATGCACGCTCACCACGAGGACGCCATCTTCCAAGGTGATGGCGCGCGTCCCTTTGACCCACGTATCAAAGGTCGGCCTATCCAACTGGAGTTGAAGGCGCCCGACAGCCGTCTGCCAGAGCTGATATGCATCCATAGGCGGTACTCCTAGATCCTCTCAATACACCCACAAGGCCGAGGCGCTCACCGACGGCAGCACCGGGCTACCGTATTCGCATCGTTCTATGAGGCCTTCGTTCCACAGAGGCGAAAGATCGTCGCAAACCGTCTTCTGGGCAAAAGGGGTGGCACGATACGCAGGCCCAGCGAACAGCGCTATTTTACTCAACTGAAAAGCGCCTGCCAAGAGGAATGCAAGAGGGCACAAGGGGAGCGGCCTGAAAATGCCGCCTATGACACAAGCCCTAGGGGAGAAAGGGCCTTGAGCAGGCCACAGTTAGTGGCCCGCTCAAGGCGTAAAATCGCACCAAAAGTTTTTTCACACCCTGCGATCTGCCCCTAAGCCTCGGCCTGGTGAACGGGCAGGGTGAACCAGAACGTAGCCCCCTCCCCAAGGGTAGATTCGACGCCGATCTCCCCTTTTTGCAGGAGGATCAGTTGCCGCGCAATGGCCAGCCCCAGCCCCGATCCGCCCAGATCGCGGCTGCGGGAGCGATCGGTGCGGTAAAAGCGGTCGAACACGCGCTGTTGATCCTCCGGCGCCAGGCCTGGCCCTTGGTCGCGCACGCTAAAACGCACAAACCGCCCAAACGCCTCGGCGCGCAACGCCACCGTGGACCCCTCCGGGCTGAGGCGCAGAGCATTTGCCAAGAGGTTATCGAGCACTTGGGCCACGCGGTCGAAATCCCCTTCCACATCGGGGAGATCGGGCGCCACGTCCGTAACGATTTCGACGCGCCGCGCCGCGGCCTGGGGTTGATGGGCGGCGGCCGCGCGTTCGACGATTTCCTCCGGCCGCAATGGGGCAATCTGCAGGGCGAGTTCCCCTGCCTCCGAAAGCGAAAGCGTCCGTAAATCGTCCACCAGGCGCGTCAAGCGCTGGGCCTCATCGTAGATGATGGCAAAGGTTTGCGGCGTAGGAGGCAAGACGCCATCGGCCAGGGCCTCGGCATGCCCCAAAATGAGGCTGAGCGGCGTGCGCAGTTCGTGGGCGATATCTGCCGTCATTTGGCGGCGCGCCTCTTGGGCGCGCACCAATTCGGCGCTCATACGGTTGAACGAGGCGGCCAGTTCGCCCAGTTCATCGCTAGAGCGCACGGGGATCTGTTGGGCCAATTCGCCCCTGGCCATAGCCTGGGTGGCGGCGGTGAGTTCGCGCAGGGGGCGCGTCAAAGACCGGGCGAGGAACACCCCCAGCATCAGGGCTACGGCTGTAGCCACCAAACTCCCCACGGCGAGCACGCGGTAGAACCCCATAAGGAAGTTGAGCCTCGGCGCATCGGGGCGTATGCGGATGTTCATATGGAGCATATACCCCACCACTTGGCCATTCACGGTGATGGGTGTAGCCGCTCTGAGGAGGTGCGCAGGCACCTTTTGATCCAGCGCGAACCCCGCCCCCGCCACGACGATGCGCCCTTGGCGATCTGCCAAGGCCACGGAGGCCATCGGCATATTGGGCATCGGCATACCCCCAGGAGGGGAGAGTTCCTCCATAGGCATCGCCTCACGCACGCCTTCCCAACTCCCCGTGATGCGGTAATAGTCGGCCCATCGTTCGGCCGTACGCAGGCGCGATTGTTCGGCCACGTAGCGGCTGAAGCGATCCGTCGTGATGTAGGCCACATAGCCCGCCGTAACGGCCGTGCCCACCAGGCTCACCAACAGGAAGGCAATCACCAGTTTGAAGGTCAACGATCGGCCCATTAGGACTCCGCCGCGAAACGATAGCCCACGCCGTACACCGTCTCGATATAGCGGGGCTTTTTGGGGTTCGGTTCGATCTTGCTGCGCAAGTTACGAATATGCACGTCAATGGTGCGCTCATACCCCTCGTACAGGGTGCCTTGGACGCGCTCGAGGAGTTCAAGGCGCGTGAACACCCGCCCCGGCGCGGCCATCAACGCTGCCAAGAGATCGAACTCCGAGGGCGTGAGCGACACGGGCTGGCCGCCCACCGTAACCTGGTGCGCGGCGCGATCTAACACGATATCCGCCGCGCGCAGCACCTCCGCCGGGGGCGGCTGGGCGCCGGCCCGCCGCAACACGGCCCGCACGCGTGCCGCGAGGACGCGCGGGCTGAATGGCTTGGTCACGTAATCATCCGCGCCCAATTCCAGGCCCAGCACTTTGTCGGTATCATCCAAACGCGCCGTTAAGATGATGATGGGCGTGCGCGCTTCGGGCGTGTAGCGGCGCATAAACTCCCAGCCATCCATCTCGGGCATCATCAGGTCAAGGATGATGAGGTCTGGCTTTTCTTGCCGGGCAATGCGCAGGGCCTCGCGGCCATCCGCCGCGAGGAGCACGCGAAAACCCTCGTGCTCCATATAGTCGCGCAACAGGGCGCGGAGCCGTTCCTCATCGTCTACAATGAGCAGTGTCTTGGGCATTTCTCCCTCCTGCACGTCTCAAGGCGCCGCGAGGGCTAACCCACGGCGCCCTTTTAGTATAGCCCATATGAAGTCTATTGACCTAACCCCGCGCGCTCCTGAAGGAGCGCGATGAGGGCATCGAGCAGGGCCGTGGGCACCCGCGTGCTCGCCCGCGCCCGCAAGGTCGCCACGGCCTCCGCGCTCAACGTGGTGCTCCCTTGGCCGCCCTGGCCCAGCGGCCCGCCGAACATCATCCCGCCGTCAGGCGGCCCCGCAAAGGCCGGCCCCCCGGCTGCCCCTTGGCGAGCCTGGGTTCCGCTCTGCGCCGCGCGCGTGGCCATTGGCCCAGCGCCCGCGCCCATACGCCCGCCCAAGTTGATGCCGCGTTCTTCGGCAATCGCCTGGAGATCGGCGTAGGAGAGGTTCATCGCCGCGATCTTTTGGCGTTGAGAGGGCGTCATCGCCTCCTCAATCTGTTTGATCAGCCCTTCCAGTTCGGCGGGAACGGCCTTATCGCTCTGCGAAAGGGCGCGGTAACCCTTCCACAAGGGCAAGAGTTGCTTCGCCTGTTCGGGCGTTACGGCATCCGCCGTGCCTTCCAGGCGGAAGATGCCGATGAGAAGGCGCATCACGGGCGAAAGGGTCGGGGCTTGCTGGGCCGCCGCCTGGGCACTGGCCGTGGATTCCTTTTTGGCGCACCCCGCGAGCGCTATCCCCAGGGCGAGGATAACCAACAGGGCAATGGAACGCGTTTTCATTGGAACCTCAACTCCTTTTATCATTCGTGGCGCAGGGCCTCGATGGGATCGAGCCGCGCCGCTTTGTTTGCCGGGTAGAACCCGAAGAAGATGCCCACCGCCGCCGCCGAGCCGAAGGCTAGGGCGATGGAATTGGGCACCACCACGGTGCGCATCTCGCTCAGGCGCGCAAAGACCCAGGCCCCGCCTACGCCGGCCAGCACCCCGATGGCCCCACCCGTCAGGCTGAGGACGAGCGCCTCGGCCAAGAACTGCCAACGCACATCGGCCTCCGTGGCGCCCACCGATTGGCGGATGCCGATTTCTCGGGTGCGCTCCGTCACGCTCACCAACATAATGTTCATAATCCCAATGCCCCCCACGAGGAGCGACACCCCCGCCACCCAGGCTAGCAAGTTGCGGAAGGCCGCTGTGGTGGCCTGCTGGGCGCTGATGATATCTTGCTGGGTTTGCACGCTGAAATCGGGTTCATCCACGGTCACGCCGTGCCGCTTGGCCAAGAGATAGGTAATCTGCGTGATGACTGTGGGGATGGCCTCTTGGCTTTCGGCCTGGACATAAATCATCCCCACGCGGTTGCCCATCACCCGGGCAAACTGTGAGGGCATAAACTTCTGGAACACCACGGTGATGGGCGTGTAGACGCGCGCATCCCAATCTTGGTTGCCCACCGTGCCGCGTTCGGCCATCACGCCGATGACCGTGAGTTTCGTATTGCCCACCATCACCTTTTCGCCGATGGGGTCAGCACCGCCAAAGAGTTCTTGGGCGACGGAATAGCCCAACACGCATACCTTGGCCACGCGATCCACCTCTTGCGCGTTGAAAAAGCGCCCGTCGGCCACGCGCACCTCGCGCACGGTGGGGAAATCGGGCGTGGTGCCGATGACGGTGATATCCGTCAAGGTGTTCGCGCCGTATTTGACGGTCTGCATACTGTTCTGCTCTACCGTAACGCCCTTGACGCGGGAAATCTGCTCGCTAATCGCCTTGGCATCGTCGAAGGTGAGCGAGGGGCGGGCCGCTATCCGTTCGCCCCGCGCGCCCCCCATACTAAAGGCCGGTCGCACAAAGATGAGGTTGGCCCCTAGGCTGGTGATCCGCTCGGCGATGGCTGCCTCGGTGCCCGCGCTGACGGCCATCATAATGATCACCGCCGCCACGCCGATGATGACGCCCAGCATCGTGAGGAGGGCGCGCAGTTTGTTGTTCGATAGGCCCTCTGCCGCCACCTGGACGAGATCGAGAAAACTCATTCTCTTTCCTCCTTTTCGGCCAGGGGGCCGCCGTGCCCGTTATACACCACCGATTCGATCAGCCCATCGCGCACGTGGATGGTGCGGCGCGCGTGGATGGCGATCTCCGGCTCGTGCGTAACCATCACGATGGTGCGCCCCTGGGCGTTCAGGGCCTCCAAGATTTGCATAATCTCCTGGCCGGCGTGCGTATCGAGGTTGCCCGTCGGCTCATCGGCCAAGATGAGCACGGGGTCATTGACCAGGGCGCGGGCGATGGCCACCCGTTGGCGTTCGCCGCCGGAAAGTTCCTGCGGTTCGTGGTGCATACGGTCGGCCAGGCCCACCATGGTGAGGAGTTCCTCGGCGCGGTCACGCCGTTCGGCCCGGCTCAGCCGCCGGTTGCGGCTGTAGATGAGCGGGAGCATCACGTTCTTGAGCGCGGTCGTGCGCGGCAATAAGTTGAACGATTGGAAGACGAACCCAATCCGCTCGTTGCGGATAACGGCCAATTCCACCTTGCTCAAGCGAGAGACGTCCTGCCCATCGAGGATGTATCGCCCCGAGGTAGGGCGATCTAGGCAGCCGAGGATGTTCATCAGCGTGCTCTTGCCCGAACCGGATGGCCCCATCACGGCCACGAATTCGCCCGCCGCCACGGTCAGGTCAATCCCCCGCAAGGCGGGCACTTCGACGCGGCCCATACGGTAGATTTTGGTCAACGCTTCCGTTACGATGAGGGGTTGATCGCTCATTTCGTCTCCACCAGGCCCGTGCTGACGAGTTCACCCTCCTGCAAGCCCGACGTGATTTCGGCATAGGTGGCATCCATCAACCCTACTTCCACCGGGCGCAGTTTAGGTTGACCGTTTTCCACCACAAAGACGGCATATTCCCCCGTGCCGATTTCCCGTAAGGCTTCCACCGGTACCAAGAGGACGTTTGTGGCGCGCCCGCCGATGACATCCACCGTGGCGCTCAACCCCACGGGGAGCCTCTGCGGTTTGGCAAAAGAGGCTGCATCCAGCACGGCCTGCGCATAGACCGATTTCACCCCGCTCACCGTGACGAGTTGCGGCGAGACGCGCACGACCTTGCCCTTGAACACCTGGTCGGGGATGGCGTCGAAGGTTACTTCCACCTCGTGCCCTACGTTCACCATCGCCCAATCCGTCTCGTCGAGGTAGACGTCGAGCACCACCTGGCTGAGGTCGGCCATAGTCAAGATGGCGTTATTGGCGCTTACCGTGTCGCCCACTTGGGCGTTCACCGCCGTGATTACCCCATCGAAGGGGGCCACGAGCGTGCAACGCTCGAGGGCGTCTTTGGCCTCGGCGAGGTTCGCCTCCGCCAGTTGCACGGCGAGTTCGGCGCTGCGGACGTTTTGCTCAGAGACGGCGATTTCCTCAGCGGTGGGGCCATTCTGCAAATCGGCGAGTTTCTCCTTCGCAGAGGCCAACTGCGCCTTGGCCGAGTCAATCTCCGCCTGGGTGGGGCCGGCGCGCAATTTGGCCAGGGTCTCTCGCGCGGCGGCCACCTGGGCGGCCAGGGCCTGAATCTCCGCCTGGGTCTTGCCCTTTTTGGCAGCCTCCAGGTTCATCTCGGCTAATTGCACCGAGATTTCTGCGTTCAGCACCTGAGCCTGGGCCTGGTCACAGGCGGAGGAATCGGGGCGCAGGCCGCAGGTGGCATCCCGGTTCATTTGGGTGGACCAACGGCTGTTTTTGGCTTGGTCCAGCGCGAGTTGGGCCTTGCGAATATCCTCCTCCGATGGCCCCGCCACGGCCTCTTGATATGCCTGCTCAGCGCTGGCCAAGTTGGCCTCGGCCTGGGCGATTTCGGCCGGAGTGGCGCCTTTGAGGAGGTCATCGAGGTTCTTTTGGGCCGTCTCGACGGCGGCTTGTGCCGCGAGGAGTTCGGCCTCCGTGGGCGGCGCGAGGAGGTCGGCGTGATTCTGTTGCGCCGTTTGCAAATCGGCCTTGGCCCGGACGAGGGCCTGTTCGGCGCTGGCCACGGCCTTTTGGGCGGCTGAGTCATCTATGCGGGCGAGCACATCGCCCTGCTTGACCGCATCGCCCACGCCCACCTTCAATTCGAGAAGTTCGCCCCCCGCACCAAAGGCCAAGGCCATCTCGCGCGCGGCCACGACGCTTCCGGCGCCCGTGGCCGAAAGGACGATCTCACCCCGCCGCACGCGGGCTGTTTGGAGCGTCTGCTGGGTGGCTTGCGCCTGGGCCTTGGTCGCCTTGGTTTGGCGATAGTAGGCATAGCCGCCCGCCGCCGCCCCTACCAGGAGAATCGCCACGACAATCCACACGACCCGTCTTCTTTTGTGCTGCATCGCCTCTCCTTGCCCATCGAGATGATTCACGCTCCTAGTGTAGCAGAAAATTGTGAAGAGATGATGAAGAGATGATGACATTTACCCAAAGCGAAAAAGATTCTCCGCCGCAACGTTGCGGCGGAGAATCGGGCCTGTGTCGCCTGCCAGGAGGGATCGGGAGATAGATCGCTTACGAACTCGTGGTGGGGGTTGGCGTGGCCTTGGGCCAGAACCCGCCGCGCATCATCCCACCGCGGCCGCGCATCATCGGTCGCCCTTCAAAGTCGCCCCTGCCGAAACCGGGCACCGCGCCGACCTTCAGTTTGAGGAGTTTTTCGGCCTGCGCAGCGGTGATGCGCCCCTCCGCCTGCGCCTGCTTGACGGCCTCCTCAAAGGCGGCCTGCATCGCCTCTTGCACCTTTTCGACCGTCAGATCCTTTTCCTCGATGATCTCACGGACGGTCTTGCCCGCTTGAAGGGCCTCGGTCAACTCCTCTTTCGTCATACCCAAGGCGCTGGCCAGGGCCGATTGCTGGGCCTCACGCCAGGTATCCGCTGGGATATCGAGCCAATCGTAAAGGGGCATATTCGGGGCGCGGAAGGCCATACGGCCACCCCCGATGAGCGCCCTAGGCTGGGCCAGGCAATCGGCCTGCTCCTGGGTCAAAGTGCCGTCTTTCACGGCCGCCTTCAACGCTTCTTCACGGGCGCTCTGCATCGCCTCGCGCCAGGCCTCTGGGGTCACGTTCCCCTTGGCCGCCAAACCCGGCAGATATCCCCTCGGCCCACAGGCCGATTGCAGTTCCTCGACGCTCACGCCCAACTTTTCCGCTAAAATCGCTTGCATCTTTTGGTTGAGCGCTTGCATAGCCTCGGCGGAGACGTCGCAGCGGGCGACAATGCCTCCTCTGCCCGGCCACGGCGTGGTGTTGGTGTTTTCATCATTATTATTCCCTTGTGCCCACACCGTCAGGCCTCCTGCGACGAGAAGCGCCCCGACTAAGAGGATGATCCACCCTCGTTTCAATAAGTGACGCATAACAAACTCCTTTCTCTTCGGTGATAGCCGTGGGACCATCCCCCGGCCTTGTTTATAAGCCACGCTCAGTATAGCAGGGAAATGTTATCCTTTTGTTAAGATGTGATGAGAAGGGGATGTGTGTTTGCGGCTGCAATTTCGGAGCGCGGGCCTCCCGGCCCGTGTGCGCGAGGCGGAAGGGGCGTGCTCCCCCTCACCCTGACCCTCTCCCACTCGACGTGGGAGAGGGAACGCCACACGGTAGGGGCCTCGTGCTCTTTTTCCCTCTCCCGCTGGGGCGGGAGAGGGCTAGGGCGAGGGCGCGATACTTGCTGAAGCCAAGGCTTCAGCACGCCAAAAATAAAAGAGAAGGGGGCCTCCTGGCCCACGCGCGAGGCGGAAGGGGCGCGCGCCGCTTGACGCGCCCCCGAACCTATGGAACAATACCGCCGCTTGGTATGCCCAAGGCGGCACCCAGGAAAGGATACCCTGCTATGCGCAAAGCATTTCCCATCGCCCTGTATCTCGCCAACCTCGCGGCTATCATCGCCCTATGGGCGAGGCATTCGGGCGCCCTCCTGGGCGCCGGCGGTGCAGCGGCCCTCTTGGCTGGGGCGCGCCTGGCGGGCCTCCTCGCCGGCTATACGCTCCTGACGCAGATCATCCTCATCGGGCGCGTCTTGTGGGTGGAACGGGGCTTCGGGCTAGATCGCCTTTCGCGCGTTCACCACTGGAACGGCTTCGCGCTCCTTACGCTCGCGCTCGTCCACCCCGTGCTGACCAATGCCGCCCACGCTGCGCTGAACGGCCTCGCTATATTCGACCAGGTGCTCTTTTTCTTCCGCACCTACCCCACGGTGCTCCTCGCCGAAATTGGCCTTATCCTCTTTATCCTGATTATTTTATTATCGCTCGGCTTCTTGCGCAGGCGCTTGACCTATGAGCAATGGTATGCCCTGCATATAACGGCCTACGCCGCCCTGGCGCTGGCCTTTTTTCATCAAATCCTCGTCGGAGGAGACCTCATCGGCCAAGGGGCCTTTCGCACGTATTGGCTTATCCTGTGGGCCTTTGCCGTGGCGAACGTCATCCTCTTTCGCTTCGCGAGGCCCCTGTATCAGTACGCGCGCTTCCGCACGCGCGTAGAACGCATCGTCCCCGAGACGCTCGATGTCCATTCGGTCTACATCACGGGGCATCGGCTGGAACGCTTCCCCATCGAGGCGGGGCAGTTCCTCATCGTGCGCTTTTTGCAGCGCGGCTTTTGGTGCGAGGCTCACCCCTTTTCCCTTTCTTGCGCGCCGAATGGCCAGTATCTGCGGTTGAGCATCAAAGCGGTGGGCGACTTCACGCGCAAGGTCCGTTCGCTCCAGCCGGGCACGCCCGTGATCATTGACGGCCCCCACGGCGCGATGACGCCGCGCCTGTGCCGCCGCGATCGTGTGCTTTTGATCGCCGGCGGCATCGGGATCACTCCCCTCCGGTCGCTCGCCGAGCACTTTACGCGGCAGGGCAAACGCGTTACCCTCCTCTACGGGAACCGCACCCTCGATGCCATCGCTTTTTACGGCGAACTGGACGCCCTGGCGCGCGAGCATGGCCTAATCGTGCATCACGTCCTCAGCGAAGAACCCCATTGGGCGGGCGAAAAGGGATTCATTGACCGAGAACGAATCGCCCGCCTCGTGCCCGACGTGGCCTCGTGCGATGTGTACCTCTGCGGTCCCCCGCCGATGATGGCCCTCGTGCGGCGCGCCCTTCGAGAACTCGGCGTGCCTCGGGCGCGCGTGCATTGGGAGCGCTTTGCGCTCTAACGAAAAAGGGCGCTCGTCTCGAGCGCCCTTTTGCCCCGAACCCTTGGGGTCAGGAAGAGGCCGAAGCGCTTCGCGGGCGGCAGCGCCGGCGAGGGGCGGGCGCTTCATATTGCTTCTTCCAATCCGCATCGGCGGGGTAGAGGTTGACGCAGCGCACCACCGTGGTGGGGGCGGCGTACCATTCGGGCTTGATCTGGTCGCGGTAGGTGGCAAAGTGTTCCGTCTGCGTGTGGGCCTTGAAGGCCTCCTCATCCTTGTACACTTCGTAGAAGTAGAAGGTGTTGGGGTCCGATTCATCCTGAAGGAAGTCGAAGCGCATGCAGCCCGGCTCGTTTTCCGTTGAACCGCGCGCATCCACCATAGCCAGTTCGATGAACTGGTCGCGGAACTCGGGTTTCACCTGCAGTTTGACGAGGAGCACTTTCATAGGGACGTTTCTCCTTATGGTGTGGTATGGCGAACAAGGCCAGTATAGATGCCCTGTGGGGAGTTGGCAAGTGTTTGCGCGAGGGGCTTCTTCTATGCCCATCGAAAGGTAGGGCGAATGCTTGACCTTATGCGCCGCACCTGGCGTTGGTTCTACCAGATGGCCCTAGCCTCGCGGCGGGGCATTCGCGATACGATCCTTTCGATGATCCCCCAGGCCGTTACGGTGGGCGCGGGGGCCGTCTCCGCCATCCTCATCGCCCGGGGGCTTGGCCCCAAGGGGCTGGGGCAGTATGCCCTCGTCACGAGCCTTTCCAGCCTCATCACCTCCCTCTCCGATTTGGGCATCGGCAATACGGCCATCCGTTACAGCGCTCAGGCAGCGGCAACGGGAGATCGCACGCGCCACCTGGCCATTTTGCGGTGGGCTTTGCGGCGGCGCCTGCTTTCTACCGTATGTATTGCCCTGGGCGTCTTTTCGCTCGCGCCGTGGGTCGCCACCGCCTTTTGGAAGGATCCTTCGCTAGTGCCCATCATCCGCATTGCCTTAGGCATCGGCGTGATGGGGGCCATTTCGGCCGTGCCCACGGTTTATTTCCAATCGCTCCAGAGGTTTGCGCCGAACAGCCTCGTCTCGGTAGGGCAGACGCTCATCGCCCTGGCGGGCATTGCCGGTATCGCCTTACTGGGCCTGTGGTCGGTGCGGGCCGTGATCTTGGCCAGCCTCCTCGCTACCAGCCTTGGGGCCATCGTTTTTCTCAACCTTTTGCCGCGAGAGGCGCTCTTTTCCAAGGCGGATGTGGCTGAGGCCAAGGCGCGCGGCCTATGGCAGGCCCTGTGGCGCAGCCCGGCGGGCACCGAGGGAGCAGCAGACGCCGCTGGAGACACCTCGCCGGAGCAGTTCGCCGCGCTGATGTCCGGCCTGGCCCTCTTGGGCATCATCACCGGCCGAGTGGATGTTTGGCTAATGGGCAACCTGCTCCCACAGGAGCAGGTTGGCTACTATGCCTCGGCCCAACGCGTCGCAGTGCCCCTTTACATCGTGCTGAACGGCATCAATACGGCCCTTTGGCCTCGGGTCTCTGCCATCTCTGCGCCGAGAGAACTCATCCCTTTGCTCAAAAAGACGATGCAACTGAGCGCCCTGGTGATTGCCGGGGGGATTTTCTACACCCTACTCTCGCCGTTCTTGGCCACCTTCCTCTTTGGGGCCGCGTATACGGCGAGTGCTCCCATCGCACGGTTGCTTTGCTTGCGCGTTTTGCTCTCGCTCCTCTTTTTGCCGATGCACACCATCGGCTATGGGTTTGGGCTGGTGCGCGCTTATCTCCCCCTCAACCTCATGCGCTTGGGCCTGGTGCTCGGCCTCAATCTCTTGTTTCTGGGGCGTTTTGGGCCGATGGCCGCGGGCTGGGCGCTCATCGCGAGCGACCTCACGGGCCTTGTGGCCACGGCGGCGCTCATCGGGCGGCGTATTCGCGCAATGCGCCTTGTGGAGGGAGAGGAAAGTCAACATAAAATGAGAAAATGAAACGCTTCCCCGCCTCAAAAATCGGCTTGCATCCCTTTGGGGAGCGCGCTATGATGCATATTGACGCGGCCTTATCGGGCTGCGATTACGGGTAAGGAGCGTGGGAAGATGAGCGTCGTACGAATCGGTTTAGCAGGGTGTGGGAGCGTCGCACAGCGGGGGCTATTGCCGCACCTCGCCTGTGA
Organism: Chloroflexota bacterium; assembly: GCA_019873625.1. GTDB lineage: Bacteria > Chloroflexota > Anaerolineae > UBA1429 > UBA1429 > JAIOAW01. Next base: position 14,433 of record JAIOAW010000017.1, on the reverse strand, counting down.
GGATATCCGCCAATGGTGCGAGTTGACGGCGGTGATGGACCCCGTGCCCGGCCGGGCCGAGGCCACCAAACAAAAGTTCGGCGCCAAATTGGCCTTTGAAGATTACGACGAGATGCTCAAGGCGGATATTGACGCCGTGGTCATCGCCTCACCCATCGGCATCCATTACGAACAGGCTATGAAGGCCATCGAGGCGGGCAAGCACGTGCACCTGAACAAGACGATGACCACCACGAAGGAAGAGGCCGATCGCCTCATTGCCGCTGCGGAGGCCAAGGGGGTGGTCGTGGTGGCCTCGCCAGGGAACGGCTTGCACCCCAGCAATATGCGCGTGCGCGAAATCGTGCATTCGGGGGAGTTGGGGCGCATCTACTGGGCGGAGATCGGCACGGCGGGCGGCGGCCACGAGTTCGAACCCTTCCGCAAAGGGGATGATGTCCTCGCGAACGTGAACCCGGCCTGGTATTACAAGAAGCCAGGCGGCGGCCCGATGTACGATATGGCCGTATATGCCCTCCATCGCATCACGGCGATTCTGGGGCCGGCCAAGCGCGTCACGGGGATGTCCGGCATCGGGCTGCCCAAGCGCTACTTCAAAGGGGAGGAGATCATCGTCGAGATGGACGATAATACGCACCTCCTCTTGGATTTCGGCGATAACATTTTCTGCCTCCTCTATGGCTCCAATAGCGCGAGCGGGCCGCGCCATCCCTTCGCCCAGCCCTTTGTCTCCGGCTCCGATGGGAGTGTAACGGCCACGATGGGGCAGATCGAGGTCATCGGCCGCAACGTGCTGGGCACGCCGGGCAGCGAATCCGGCCGGCGCGTGGAAGAGGCTGACCGCCGCATCCCCTGGGTGTTCGGCGTGCACAAAGAGATTCCCGAGCGGCACGTCTATGCGGACATTATGCATATGGTGGATTGCGTCATCCACAACAAGAAGCCCGTGGTCAGCGCGGAACATGCCCGCCACGTCATCGAGATCATCGAACTGGGCTACAAGGCCGCCCAAACGGGCGTAACGCAAACGCTCACCACCACCTTCGAACTCAAGCCCTGGGAACTCGTGCACTGCGACTGACGAAAAAGGCCAAGGCGCCCTCCCGCACGTGCGGGAGGGCGCCTTGGTTTTAGGCGATTTCGACGGGCTGGCCGATTTCGCCCGAGCGGTAGGCCGCCACGATGATCTCCAGCGCTTTGCGCCCATCGAGGCCGCTCACAGGGGGTTCCGTATCGTTGAGGATGGCCTCGGCAAAGCGCGTGATCATCGTCGCGCGGTCGCCCGCCGGGCCGGAGAAGGGGATTTCGGCCCAGGTGTTGGGCATCATCCCCTCGAACGGTTCCACGAGGTAGATGAGTGGTTTATCGGCCAGGATGATCTGCCCCTTGGTACCGTAGATGCGCGGCCCCGGCACATCTTGGTGCGCCCGCCCGCGCATCCGCGAGCCGGCCTGGATGACCCCGATAGCGCCGTTCGTGTAGCGCATCACCACGCCGATGACGTCCTCCACCTCCACGGGGGTAGCCAGGGTGTCGTACTCGGCATAGACGCGTTTGACCTCCAGCCCCGTTACATAGCGGACGGTGTTCAGGTCATGCACCACGTTCATTATGAGGATGCCCCCGCCGGATTGATCTTTGCGGGTGCGCCAATCCGTATGGACGCGCTGCGTGTATCCGCCGTGCCAATAGGTATCCGGCTTATCTCCCAAAGCCATAATGCGCACGGCGATGATTTGGCCGATGACCCCCGCGCGGATGAGGTCGCGCGCGGCGTTCATCGCCGCATCCCCTTGCGCCAAAAAGGCCACGCCGAGTTTTACGCCCTGCTTGCGGCATTCGGCGATGAGCGCATCGGCGTCTTCCAAGGTGGTGGCAATGGGTTTTTCCACCAAGACGTGCTTGCCCGCCTGGGCCGCGCGAATGCCAATGGGCGCGTGGAGGTAATGCGGCGTGGCGATGTACACGGCATCCACCTCGGGGTTGGCGAGCACCTCGTCGAGATTCGTGGTCGTAGGCGCGCCGTAGAACTCGCCCAAATCGCGCAGCACCTCGGGGCGTGCATCCATCAGCATAGCGATTTCGGCGTTGGGTGCCGCCGCGATGCCCTGGCAGGTCTGCACGGCGATCTCCCCACAGCCGATGACGCCGAACCGCACCGTATCTTTGGGCATAGGATCTTGCCTCCTTCTAAGGCAGACGCAGCGTAGGCTCGCGCGGCGAAATGCCATCCGGGTCGTTCACTTCCGCGCCGCTTGGGCCGGGCACCGGTTCCCCTTTGAGCAAGGGGTCGTCTGTGCGCTGCATCCAGGCATCCAGCCGGGCGCGCATCTCGTGGAGGACGTGGGCCATCTCCGGCAGGTGCACCAGGTTGTAGGCCTCGTTGGGGTCATAGATGAGATCGTACAGTTGCTCGGAGGCCACCAAGCGGTTTGGCCAGCCGTAGCGCATCCACACGTCTTTACTGCCCGAGTCGTCGCAGTTGGGCAAGACGGGCGTGGTGCGCCCGCCGAAGCGACGGATGTAACTCCAGCGTTTGGTGCGCACCGAACGCTGTGGCTCATAGGCGGCGTGGTAAGTTACCTCGGCAAAGACGGCATCGTGGATTTCATCCTTTTCGCCGTGGATAAGCGGCAGGAGGGATTCCCCCTGCAACCAGGCCGGCCGCTCGAGGCCCACCAGGTCGCAAATCGTCGGAAAGATGTCAATGTGCGAAACGAGCGCATCGCACACGCGCCCCCCGGTAAAGCCTCCCGGCCCGCGCAGGATGAGCATCACGCCGATGCCGTGCTGGGTGAGGTTGCACTTCATCGCCGGGAAGGCCAGGCCGTGATCGGTGGTGCAGATGACGAGGGTGTTTTCGGCCAGGCCCGCCTCGTCCAGGGCGTTGAATACCGCGCCCATCCCCTCGTCGAGGATGCGGGCGCTTGCTTTGAAGGCGGCCATATCGCGCCGCGTCTCGGGCGTATCGGGCAGGGGAGCGGGGGGCGCGCAGTAGCGCGGATCCTCCGTTGGCCCCGGCTCGTGGTATTCGCGGTGCGTCTCGGCAAACCCCACCGAGAGGAAGAAGGGCTGTTTCGGTTTGCTCTTCAAAAAGGCCACGGCCGCTGGCGCCACGTCCTTGGCATCGTGCGAGGGGAGGTCCACCACGCGGTCGTAACCGATCATCTCGGCGCGTTTGGCCACGTGCTGTTCACCGATGAGCGTGGACTCGTACCCCGCCTGGCGCAGGGTGTGCACGATGTGCTGGCGGTAATCGTTCAGCGAGAACCCCCGATGGGCCAGGCCGATCATCCCGGCGCTATGGGCGCACTGCCCCGTGAGGAGGCCGGCCCGGCTGGGCGAACAGGTGGGCGCCACCGAGAAGCACTGCCGAAAGACGACCCCCTCTTCTGCCAGGCGTTGGATGTTCGGCGTGGGCACCGGCGCGCCGTAGGGCTGGACGTAGCGCCCGGTATCGTGCGAGTGGATGTACAAGATGTTCGGACGATTCATAACACGCTCCTTTTCTAATGAAGGTTACCCGCGCCCCAAGGGCTAGGTTTTGAGCCACTGATCGAACCAGGCAAAAGCCTCGGCCTGCATAGCCACATCGAACTTGTGCGGCCCTTCGTAGAACGTGCAGCGATAGCGGTCGCTCGCCCCCGCCTTGGCATACACCTCCGCCAGGATGCGGTCGGCGCGCTCCATCTCAGCGAGCGTAAAGAGGGGGTCCTGCCGGTTGTTCAGCACCAAGGTAGGCAAGGGCACCCGCAGGCCGAGGATTTCAGGGTAGTCCAAATCGCGCGGCAGAAGGGGCACGTAGACCATCCAGGTGTGGGTGTGCGATTTGTAGAGCAGGTAATCTCGCCAGGTGGTCATCATCCCCACGCATACGGCGCAGCGGATGCGCTCGTCGCTCCCGGCGAGGAATACGGTGCGCAACCCTCCGCCCGAAAGGCCCGCGCAGCCTATGCGAGAGGCGTCTACCTCTGGCCGCGCACAGAGGACGCTCAGGGCTACACGATCGTCCGTCAAAAAGACGCCCGGCCACGTGGTGCCCGCGCAAAAGAGCGATTTGGCCATAATGGATTCATGCTGGGCGGCCCATTGGTTATAGGCCGCGATGCGCTCGGGGTTTTCGGGGTCGTTATCGTCTAAGCCCTGGCGTATCGCCTCGGGCACATCGGCCAAAAGGACGCGCCGGCTGCCAAAGGCAAAGGCATCGTGCACCAAGACGGCATATCCCCGCTTGGCGATTTCATTGGCCCAGGCTACACCGCCGTAATACGTCTTTTGGTGGGCCGCCATCATCGGGTGCTGATCGTCGCCCGTGCGGGTGATCTTATGCGCGCCAAAGTACTTTAGGCCGGCGTGATCGTGTAGCCCCAGGATGCCCGGCAGAGGCCCCTTGGCGCCAGCCGGTTTGAGAAAAACCGCCTCCGTGGGCGGCCCATAGGGGAGTTGCCACCGCAAACGCTCGATTTCCAGCCCATCATCCTTTCGGCGTTCCAGGCACTCCACGGCGGGTGTGGGTGGCAAGGGCGGGGCCGCCACGCATTCGGCAAAGCGCGCCCGCGCCACGGCGCGCCAGGCCTCCAGATCCACCCAGCCGGGCTGGCGAAAAGAGAGCCGCGCTGGCCCCTCTCCCAAAAACGAGGCTGCCCACGGCCCATAGGCACCGATCATCGTCGGCTCATCCATCCCTTAGCCTCCTCAAAGGATTTCCGGCACATCAGGGGCGGTAGCGGCGCCCTTCGTCGAGCATCGCTAGGTAATTATTCACGGGGATATAGTTCGCCACGCTATTCCCCGTGCCCAGGCAGTAGCCACCGCCGGGCATACAGGCCTCGAGCGTCTTGCGGACGCGCTCGCGCACTTGGGTTTCACTCGCGCGGCATAAAAAGTCCACATCAATCCCGCCCAAGAGGGCGATGCGGTCGCCGTAGCGCCGCTTGGCCTCGGTTACATCTTCAATGGTATCCTCAAAGGAATGCTTCGCGTCAATCCGGACCTCCGTAATGAGGTCTTCCATAATCGCCGAGAGGTTCCCACAGGAGTGCAGGAGGTAGAGCCTCTCCGCCGCGTGAGACATCTCGGCGAGGAGCCGATGCCCCGGCAGCACAAAGGCGCGCAAATCATCGGGGCGGATAAGCGTCCCCGAGCGGAAGCCCATATCGTCCGTCCCCCAGATCATCTGCACCCTCTCAAAGGCCAGCAAGCGCTTCACAATATCGCGGAACATCTCGATGAGGCGCTCCGCGATGGCCTGGACGAGATCGCGCTGATCGTAAAGGGCGTAGCAGAGCGTCTCATAGCCCATCAGCCAGGTCAGGTCCTCGCAAAAGTGCCCCGTCAGCCCGCCGATGATGCACATATCCTCCGGCAGGTGTTCCGATACCCATTCGAGCGCGGCGGTCGAGGCCTGCGCCACATCGGGCCAGGGGTAGGCCTCGAATTCCTCCCAGGTGGTGATGGGGCCGCGATGCTCGTCTTGATAATAGCGGCCGCCGGTGCGCTGGAGGGGCGCCGTATCGGCCACGGGCGTGCGGTAGAAGGCAAGTTCCACGCCCTCCAACCCGCATACGACATAGTCATACCCCAAAAAGCGTTGCAGGGCGATTTCCTTCTGCCACTTGAAAAAGGGGTCGTCCGCATCGCAGCCGTCTAACAGGTGATAGCGGCGGCAGATTTCGTCCTCCACCTCGGGGTCGAGAAAGATCTCGATGTGGTGCACGCGCGCGGGCGTTCCTTTGCGCTCCAAACAATCGCGAAAGGCCCGCCAATCGGGTTCCACCGGAACAGCAAATGGCCCTTGGGTCATCGCCCCCTCCTTTTCGCCCTATAAGCCAATGTGCGAGCGGAACTCGGGCACGCCCCGAATGCCCGGCCGCACCCGAAAGAGCGCGCCGGCGCCTGGCCCTTCCTCGGCCTTGTTGCGGCCCCCGGCCGTTGTAACATAGAGGTCTTTATAATCGGCGCCACCGAAGGTCGGGCAAGAGACCTTTTTCGCCGGGAAGGGGAGGCGCAGCACCTCGCGCCCATCGGGCGCATAGCGATAGAGGGCCGAGCCATCCCACCGGGCAGACCAAACGTACCCTTCCGCATCCACGGTGAGGCCGTCGGGCACGCCTTCGCCCTCCGGCGTGCGCACAAAGATGCGCTGGTTGCTGATGGCCCCCGTCGCCCGGTCGTAATCAAAGAGGTAGATCACCCGGCGCCGCGAATCCGTATAATACAGGCCCTGGAGATCGGGCGTAAACCCCAAGCCGTTGCTCGTGCCGATTCCCTCGAGGAGGATCGTGAGCCGGCCGTCGGGGTCAAGCCGGTAAAGGCGCCCCAGGCGCTCGGAGGTGGGCATCGTCCCACAGAAAACGCGCCCCTCCGGGTCGGCGATGACGTCATTAAAGCGCGTCGTGCGCTCATCGGGAATCTCCTCGATGAGGGTCTTGATGAACCCATCGTGCCAAACGCGCACCGCCCCGCGCGCCATAAAGAGGAGGAGGGCGCCATCCGCTTGGATGGTGAACCCGCCGATTGGCTCGCCCTCCAGGCACTGTTCGTGGTGGCCCGTGCGTGGGTCGTAGCGAAACAGGCGCCCCGTGGGGATATCTACCCAATAAAGGCGCCCCTCATCGGGGTGCCAAAGGGGGTTCTCTCCCGTGATGCACTCATAATCGGCGATGCGTTCCAGTTCCATAGGCCTCCTTCGGCGATAAAGGTTCGTCACGCGAGTGAGATGGGGTAACGGCCGTATTTCTTGACGGCGGCCGCCATAGCGCGCACGTTTTCGGGGAGTAAATAACCGGCCAGGCTGTTCCCACTGGTGAGGATGTACCCCCCGCCGGGCGCCACATCGCGGATGAGGCCATACACCTCGGCCTCGACCTCCCCCGGCGTGCCCATCCCCAAGAGGTTCAAATCCACATTCCCCAGGAGGCAAAGACGATTCCCATAGGTGCGCTTGAGGGCGCGGATGTCCATCGCGCCCTTTTCGATGGGGTGCACCCCGGCGATGCCCACGCTGAGCAAGTCATCGAGGAGCGGCAGGATATTCCCATCGCTGTGGATGAGCCAGGGGATGCGGATGCGCGGCGCCACGCGGCGGTAGTGGGGCAAAAAGACCTCGCGGAACATTTGGGGCGAGAAAAAGGGCGCCGTGTTGAAGGCCATATCGTCTGTGGTGATGATGGCATCGAACCCCAGGTCGCAGGCCCGTTCCATCACCACCTCGGCCCAGTGGACGTACCGTTCCAGCACGGCTTCCACAAAGGGGCGGTTCTCATAGAGCGCTAGGCTAAAGGTCTCCATCCCCAGGCTGAGCATCGTGGGGAAGACGCCAAAACGCGTAACGAGCACCGCGGCATAGTCGCCCCGGCCGCGCAAAAAGGCCTCGGCCCCGGCATAGAGGGCATCTCGCGTCGGATCGGGAAGGACGATTTTATCGAGATCGCGTTCGCTTTGGATGAGGCCGCGCCCATAAAAGAGGCGCCCATCTTTGCCGGGGTGTTTTTCGGCATAGACGGGCGCGCGCAGGACGTAATACAGGTTATCCAGCCCCAAGGCCTGGGCGAGGGCGCGGGCCTCCTCCACCGTATAGGGGTTCTCTTCCAGGTTGGCGGCTTGGCTTACCGGCTCTCCCCAACCCAGCAGGCGCTGGGCCAAGGCGCGATCTATGCCAAATTCGCAATAGGGCACGCGATCTGGCTCCTGCCGGGCCAAGGCGGCCAGCACTCGCTCCCTTGAAGACCAGACGCTCGCCATAGGGCATCCTCCTTACTATGGGCGCTATTCTAGGGCAAAGGGGCGGCCTCGGCAAGCGCAGTGGGGCATTCCGTGCTAGAATGCGCAACAAGAGGGCGCCGATTGCGTAGTGAAAGGTAGAGCGCGTGCGGATCGCCTGGTTTCTTTTGAGCGGCCTATGCCACCAGTTGCCCGAGCACAGCCTGACCTTTGGCGGCTTGCCTTTGCCGCTCTGTGCGCGCTGCACGGGGCTTTTTACGGGGGCTGCGCTCACCTTCCTGATCCTTTGGGCGGTGGATAGGGGGCGCACGGGCGGGCTGGATGGCCGGCTCGCCGCGCTGATGGGCCTCCTGGGGGCGGCTTGGCTGGTGGATGGGGTCAACTCGCTGGGGAGTTTTTGGCGGTCAAGGCCGTTCCTTTACCCTCCCTCGAACGCCCTGCGGTTGGCCACGGGGCTGGGGATGGGCTTCGCCGTAGGGACGCTCCTTTATATCGTGAGCCAATCCATCCGCGCGGCCGAGGCCGAGGCGCATCGCGCCTCTCCGGGGCGCCTGTGGGTGCCCTTGGCCGCGAACATCGCTTGGGGCGCGCTCCTATGGGGGTGGCGCAGCGCGCCCTATGGGTGCTTCTTTTGGGCCGTCGCCCTCGCCGCCTGTGGGACGCTTGCTCTCGTCAACGCGCCCCTTTGGGCCGTGCTCTTGGGCGAGGCGCGGCGCCGTGGGCGATGGGGCGCCTTCGGGCTGCCCCTGGCCCTGGGCCTGTTGAGCGCCCTGGCCGAGATGGCCCTTGTCGGCGGCCTGCGCACCCTTTTGGGCGCCTGAGCGCATTTTGGCCTTGATAGGCTCCCAAAGGGCCTGTATAATGGCTTGTAGAAGGGGTTCGTTCACTGGCAGTGCGGCGGGGTGCCCGCCCCTTGCCTTACAAACGCACAAGGAGGAATCATGGATATCGGCAAGTCGTTCACCTACGTTTTCGACGATGAACAGTGGGTCCAAAAGGTGGTGATTGGCGCCCTGCTCCTTTTGGCAAGCGTTATCCCCATCGTCAACCTCTTTACGGCCCTTGTCGTGGTGGGCTATTCCCTTCGCGTCCTCAAGAACGTCTCCGATGGGTTGGAGCGGCCGCTCCCCCAGTGGGATAATTGGGGAGAGGATTGGGTGAAGGGCGTGCTCTTCCTTTTGGGGCTGCTCATCTACGCCCTGCCGGCCCTCATCGTGGGCGGGATTGCGGCCATCATTACGGCCGTAGTGACGAGTAGAAGCAGCGAGCCGAGCGGCGCACAATTCTGCATTTTGGGCTTGCAGTGCCTGACGTGGATTTGGGGCCTCTTGCTCGCGCTGTGGAGCCCAGCGGTGATGATCCGCTTTGCGCGCGAGGGGCGCTTTGGGGCTATGTTCGAGTTCGGCGCGCTGTGGTCGCTCATCCGCGCCAACGTGGGAGATTACATCGTCGCCGTCATCATCTCCTTCGTGGCGCAGTTTCTCTCCACGTTCGGGGTCATCCTATGCGTCATCGGCGTGTTCCTCACGGCCTTTTGGGCGCTTTTGGTGCAGGTCCACGTTTACGGCCAGGTGGGCGCCCAGGCCGCGCCGGCGGCCGCGATGGGCGGCGAGGAAGGGTTCGGCGGCCCCACCTCCTACGGCGAACTGACCGAGGCGCCCCCCTCTACGCCCGAAGAAGAAGAGCCGAAGGAATAGGCTTCGGGTTTCGCGTTGAATGGATATCGAGTGCGGAAGCAGCGCTTCCGCACTCGATATTTACGGCGAATCGCCCGCGCAAGGGGCTGAGTGCCTACGGAATTACGGGAACCTCGCCCCTCGGCGGGGGCGAAGCAAGGCTTCAGCACTCCGTAGGGGGAATCAGTCTATTTTGTGATTAATAGTACCTTGGCGATCGTCGTATACGTTCGCCTTCTATAACTGAACACAATTTCATCCGCGTCTGACACCGATTCAGTATCGAAAAACCGATCAATCTTGCCAAAGATCAATTCAAAATCTCTTTTTAGCTCCCAACTTCTTTCCGGATCATCTGGATTCAAGAGAATCACAAATATACGGTTATCTGCCCCAAATCTTTGCTCACCCTGATTTTCGTATAGCCAGATGGCTAAATCTTGTGGGCGCTGTAGCGCATTACCAATATCATACCGGCGTGGTAAATAGGTAACCTTCAAATCGAAAGGTTGACCGTCAAAGAAAAGATCAATGCCTCTAATACTCTTAATTGTAGGCACGACCCGGGGATGCATACCGATGTGCTCTTCGAGCAAAACGGTGCTCCAGTGGTTGAACCAGGTACAAACAACATAGTTTGTTACCTCAGTGTGAAGAGATCTTTCCACACTGCTCACTAGATCCTCATAGTGGTATATCCTTCTTACAAATTCCCGTTGTATTTTCTGATCGAGTTGCCCTTGCACAATTCCCCAGGAAAAAAACTTGACTTTGTTCAATTCTTCTTTCAGCGCCTCATCAGAGATGATGCGCCTTCTCTGCCCAATTTGTTCTGCATATTTCTGCTTGATAAAATGGTCTATTTGATGCTCATCGGGGCGCTTCTCGAGAAGCCTCTTGATAATATCGCAGGCTGCACCCCGGCTCAATACACCGAAAATCTCGGCGATCTCTCGCAACCCAGAAACCGGTATGGAGCCGAGTTTTAGATTGAGAACCTCGTTCCTGCTTCTTCGTGGCATAAATTAGGCTCCTAACGCTTTTTGAAAAGAAGAATGTATTCGTGCTTAAAGACATAGAACCCCCCCACGAGCGCACGATAACGCCAAAGTTCCTGCTGATTTCGTTTGCCGCGCGTTTCTTCAAAGTTTTTGACGATGATGCTCTTGAGTTGAAAATTGCGTTTTAGAACCTCTTGCATGCAATAAAACCCAAGGGGAATCCATTCGCCCCGTGAATACTTGTCGCCAATTACTACCACAAGATAGCGTCCCTTTTCGAGGCAGGCCGTCGTATTCTCTACAACACGGCCAAACATTCGAAGAAACTCTTCCACGCTCCCAGCGCATGATAAATCTCTGTTATCATCTGAGAATTTGATGATGTCGTGGTATGGCGGATGCATGATGACCAATTGGACATTCGTAACGCCATATCGTTCCAGCACCGCATTCAAATCAATTGTGGCGCTATCGCCGACAAAAATCTCGGTAATGATCTCCGGTTCTGTGGGTTCTTTTTCGACGAGTTCTTTTGCCCTTTGGGCAACGGTTGCATTGAGTTCAATCCCTATCCCATTTCTATTCAAACGACGACATTCGATGAGAGTCGTGCCACTGCCAACAAAAGGATCGAGCACCCAATCCCTTTCTTTTGTATACCGTAGGAGCATTTGATGGGGAATTTGGGGGACGAAATTGCCCCAATACCACCCCAAGTGGGCGCCTGACGTATCCCTGCGATCTAGAATCCATAGGCTATCCGTCAAGATGTCATCGTACTCTTTCCACCGGTGCAAATTGATATCGTTTATCTTGCTCGTCTTTGTTTCATGAACGCTTTTCAACAGCCTGGTAAGATAATAGTTCATCCTCTCCAGCGTATGCGCTTCCAGTACTTGATCCAGTTCCGCGAGAAGCACTTCCTTCCTCAGCGAAACCGTGTCGCCGTTCGCCACGATATTTAGGAGACCCTCCCGGTCGGCTACACGCCTTGCGATGATGCTCTTTAGTAATATAACCTGCTTTTTTATAAACTCTCTATCGTTTCTCTCAAGCATTTCAGAGAGCATCTCGGAAAAACGCTCTTTGTTGAGTATCACGAGGCCCGCCTGGCCCGGTGCTGGCTCCAAACCCGGCACGGCCAATTGCACCGTTTTCTTCAGATTCACAGTGCCCCCCTACGGATCAACATCGGCAAACTTGCTCAGATGGGTATGCAAAATCGTATATCTCGGAACCCCCGGTTAAATCATACCCGTTTTTTCGCATCGGTCAACGGCTGAGTGAAAATGCCGGGACATCTCGCAACCTTCTCGATTCGACATTCGTCATAGTTTATGATAGCGTAACGACGTTGATTGGTTTCGGAGTAAGTGTCGCCCTCGCACTCAAAGAGGAAATACGATGTCACTGCCTACCCTTCTCATCATCCTCGCGCCCTTTTTGCTCCTGGTCATCATCCTGGGGTTTATCACGCTCCAGCGCTACATCGCCTACAAAGAGCGCGTGGCCCTGGCGCAGTTGGGCTTTTCGCTCGAGGACCTCTCGGAGCGCGAGGCCGCCTCGCGCCGCGCCAACCGGGGCGTCCTTTGGGGCGGCGTCATCACGGCGATGAGCGGCCTGGCGCTCCTGCTGGGGTTATCTACATTGGGGGTGGGCGCTTGGCTCATCGGGGGGCTTTTGCCGCTCTTTGTGGGGCTGGGGATCATCCTTATCTACTTTATGACCTCCAGCCCCGCGCCGCGCGGGGGCGAAGCGCCCCCCGATGCCCCCCTAGAGGGCGCCGAACCCCCTGCGGAGGAGCGCCGAGGCGACAAAGAGGGCGCGCCGTGAACCCCGTGCACTACCTGAGGCGATTGCGTTGGAAGACCCATTGGCCGAGTGGGTGGCCCGCGCCCAAAAGGGCGATCGCGCCGCCTTTGAGGAATTGGTAAAGCGGACGCATCGGCGCGTCTATAACTTGGCCTATCATTTCCTGTCGAACGAGCAGGAGGCGGAGGACCTGACGCAGGAGGTCTATCTCCGCGCCTGGCGCGCCTTGCCTGACTTTCGGGGCGATGCCCAGTTCAGCACCTGGCTGTATCGCATCACGCTGAACACGGCTATGAATTACCAACGCACGCTGCGCACCCAGGAGCAGGCGGCGGGCGCAGCCGAGACCTTGGCCCATTTCGACGCCCCCCTGCCAGATCCTGCCGCAGCCGCCGCCACGCGAGACCGCAACGCGCGCCTTTGGGCCACGGTGAGGCGCCTGGCGCAGAGGTACCGGGTCGTGTTGGCGCTGTTCTACCAACACGAACTCTCGTATGCTGAGATTGCCGAGGTCCTTGGCTTGCCCATCGGCACGGTCAAGGCGCAGTTAAACCGCGCCCGCCGCGCCCTCGCGGCGCTTTGGCGAGAGGAGAATGGCGATGATGGATCATAATCTGCACGGGCAAGATGCCCTTGCCCACTATGCCGCCTGCCCAATGGCCGAGTGGCCTCCGGCGCTCCGCGCCCACCTGGCCGAGTGCCCGGTGTGCCGCGAAGAGATGCACTGGCTGCGCACCGTCGAGGCCGCCTTGGCCTCCTGGCCCCTGGCTGAGCCGGCGCCGGGGTTCCTCGAACGCCTTCTCGAGCGCCTGGCGCGCGAGCAAGTGCCCGCCCGCGCCGGCCAGGTGCTCCCCTGGAACATTTGGGTGCCCGCTATGACCTTGGGGGCGGCGCTGATCATCGCCGCATTGGCCCTGCCGCCGCAAATCTCCCAAGCGTGGGAGCCGGCCATCTCCGAGTGGCCGCGGCAGGTGGCGCCGTGGGCCGCCGAGGGGCGCCTCACGCTGGATCGGGGGGCCTTTTGGGCCGTGTGGAGCGGCCTCTTTGTGGCGACGGGCGGCGTGGGGCTAACCCTCGCCCTGAGCGCCTGGAACGCGCGTTACACGCGCCGCGTCGAAGAGGTCAAGCGCGCCCTGAGCGAAGCGGCCGATCACCTCTTGAAGATGGCCCACCGCCCCTCCTGACGGGACTTTTCGGAACACAGGCGGGCTTATGGCCCGCCTGTGTTGTGATGAGTAAGCATATCCTAATATCAAGGGGTTGAGGGGGCTAAATGCCCTTCAGCGCGCCGATTGCCTCACTTGACCTTTCTCTTATCATAGGGTTATTCCAAAGATCACACTCGTCTTGATGGCCGAACCCTTTTCTATGCCTTACGAAACACGCCGTATAGCCCGTCAAACCGTCTCTCACGAGACGTCGCTCCTTTACCAGCGCGCTGGCTATATCGCCTTGGCGGGGAATATCCTCCTCTTTGCCGCCAAGGCCATCGTCGCTTGGGTGAGCGGGAGCAGCGCGATCTATGCCGATGCGGCGAACTCGGGTTCCGATGTGGCCTACAGCCTCCTGATGTTCGTGGGGTTGTGGCTTTCGGTGCGCCCGGCCGATGCCACCCATCCCCACGGCCACCGCCGCATCGAGCCGATGGTCAGCCTGGTCATCGGCCTGATGATGACCCTGGCCGGCGTAGAGGCGGCGCGATCTGGCATCCTGCGCTTTCAACAGGGTCTGCAAGCGGTGCTCTCCAATTGGGCGCTGGCTATCCCCTTCATCACGATGTTCATCAAGACGGGGATGTACTTTGGCGTGCGGCGCATCGGCCGCGCCGTGCACAGCCCCGCCATCCTTGCCTCGGCGCGCGATAATTTGAGCGATATCCTGACTTCCCTTGTGGCCCTCATCGGCGTGGGCACGAGCCGCTTGGCCTTCCCCGCTGCGGACCCCATCGCCGCGCTCCTCGTCTCGGCTTGGATTTTGCGGGGGGCCTTTTTCGTCCTGCGAGAGGCCGTGCAGCAGTTGATCGGCGGGGCCGGCTCGCCCGAGTTGGACGAGCGCATCGCCCAGGCGGCGCTCGGGGTGCCCGGCGTGCAGGGCATCGAGCAGTTGGTGGCCGAGTTCGTCGGCCCCAGGGTATGGGTGGATATCCACGTCTTGGCCGATCGCTCCCAGACCCTCGAAGAGACCCACCGCTTCAGCCACGCCGTGCGGGCGGCGCTCGAGGC
>JAIOAW010000016.1 GCA_019873625.1 Chloroflexota bacterium | reverse complement strand
GACGATCAGCCCCATCGCCCTGGGCCGCCCGCGAGGGGATGGGCTTGGTTACCCTTGCCCTGCGGTAGTCCGCGCTAGCCTCGGGCGCTGCCTGGCCGTTCACCCCCTGTTCGAATTTGACAGGTTTTACATTATGTTTATACTCTATTTTGCCAATTGGATTTGACGCATCAGGCAGCGCTGCCTCACTGCCTCTCCGCGCCCTTACCCCCTTGCCTCCTGCGCCAAAGACGATTGGGCCATGTGTTGCGGTCGGCCCGGTGATCTCACCGCATGTGCAGGAGGTTCCTATGTGTGAGAGACCAATCCCCCCCGTCTCCCGTATCGTTTCGTCGCTGGGCATCAAGATCGTCTGTCTCTCCTTTTTCCTCTTTCTGGGTGCGCTTTTCGCAGGCTCCGTTTCGGCAGACCCCGGATGTGTGGCCGGCCCTCACTCTGGCACTCTGCCTGCGAGCCAGGAATGGTGCACCATCCACAACCCTCACCTCGTGAGCGGTTCGGTGACCGTCCCTAGCGGCGTCACCCTCACCATCGAGGCCGGGGTCATCGTCCAGTTCAGTTCGGGCACTAGCCTCGAGGTGAAAAGTGGGGGCACGCTCATCATTCAGGGCACTTCGGGCCAGTGGGTGTCGTTCACATCCACCGCCGCTTCGCCCGCGCCTGGCAACTGGAAAGAGCTGTGCATCCAGAATGGAGGCCATCTTCAGGCGGATTACCTTGACCTGGCCTACGCCGGCCAAACGAACAACGTCTCGCTCGTCGTGTACTCGTCGAACGTCCAGGTGCGCCACAGCCGCATCCACCACGGCCAAGGGTATGGGATATACATCGAGGGCGCCGGCCTCACTCCCTCGTTCGAGGACGTGGAGATTGACCACTGCTCGAGCACGGCCATCTATCAAACCACGGTGAATATGCGCCCCTCCTACACCGCGATGAACCTCCACGATAACGGCACGGACGCCCTCGCTATCGTCGGGTCGTCCCTCACCCAGGCCCTTACCTGGGATAGCGCCTCGCTCGGCGGCGCGCCGGTGGATGTGCTTAACTATGACCTTATCATTGACTCGGGCGGTGCGCTCACCGTGACGGCCGGCACCACGGCGCGCTTTGCCTCAGGCAAGAAGGTACAAATCCGCAACGGGGCGGCGCTCTACGTCACGGGCGCCGAGGGGAACCCCGCCTCCTTCACCAGCCAAGCCGCCTCTCCCACGCCCGGCAGTTGGTGGGGCATCGAGATGGTGGTCGGGGCGCGCCTCGAGGCCGATTACCTTGACCTGGCTTACGCCGGCCAAACGAACGTCTCGCTCGTCGTACGCTCGTCGGATACTCGGGTGCGCCACAGCCGCATCCACCACGGCCAAGGGTATGGGATGTACATCGAGGGCACCGGCCTCGCCCCCTCTTTCGAGGACGTGGAGATTGACCACTGCTCGAGCGCAGCCATCTTTCAAACCACGCCGAATATGCGCCCCTCCTACGCCGCGATGAACCTCCACGATAACGGCACGGACGCCCTCGCCATCCTCTGCGCGTCGTACCTCACCCAGGCCGTTACCTGGGATAGCGCCTCGCTCGGCGGCGCCCCGGTGGATGTGCTTAACTATGACCTTATCATTGACTCGGGCGGTGCGCTCACCGTGACGGCCGGCACCACGGTGCGCTTCGCCTCGGGCAAGAAGGTACAAATCCGCAACGGGGCGGCGCTCTACGTCACGGGCGCCGAGGGGAACCCCGCCTCCTTCACCAGCCAGGCCGCCTCTCCCACGCCCGGCAGTTGGCGGGGCATCGAGGTGTGGCAGGCCGGGGCGCGCTTCGAGGCCGATTACCTCGACCTGGCCTACGCCGGTCAAACGGATAACCGCTCCCTCTTTGTGGTCTCGTCGAACGTCCAGGTGCGCCACAGCCGCATCCACCACGGCCTAGGCTCAGGGATCCTCATTTACACCGAGAACAGCATCACGCCGACTTTGCAGTACCTGGAGATTGATCACGTAACTGGCTCGGCCGTCGTGCAAAATTTCAAGCAGTCCCCCATCTATGAAGGCATTTGGGCACACGATAACGGCTTCGACGGCCTCGAGATTTGGGATATAGGAATGCCTCTGACTTCGCACAAGACCTTGGACGTGAGCGGCTTCCTCGGAAAGCCTATCGTGCGTGTATCCGGCCTCCTCTCAGTCCTCGGGCCAGATGGCTCTCTAGAAATCCCGCCGGGCCTGACCTTGGAATTCACCCACCAGAGTATGCTTTGGGTGGAGGATGGGGGCATCCTCGAGGCGCGGGGCACCGCAACCCAACCTATCACCTTCACCTCTGCCTATGCCGATAAACAGCCCGGTCAATGGGGAGGCATCCTGACACGTGCTGATTGGGATTTGTCTCCCTCCGTGCATCTGGAATACTGCGACATCGGCTATGCGGGTGAAGATTCCGCGGCCGCCCTGGAGATCGAAAAGAACTCCTATGTTGAGATAAGCCGTTGCCACATTCACCACAGTTCGGAGGCCGGCATTCGCATTGCAGACGTTACCACCTCGGACCTCTACTTTACCCAGAATAGGATAACGGATAACGCGACGAACGGCCTCGAAGTGCTAAACTCCTCGCCTTTTGGGATTTACCTCCAAGCCAATAGTTTCGAGCGTAACGGGAACTATGGAATTTACTACGACGGCGGTACCTCATTGGAGGCGCGTTACCAGTATTGGGGGCATCCGAGCGGCCCATATCATCCCACGGCGAACCCCACGGGCTTAGGAGATCGCGTGAGCGATGGTGTCAACTTCTACCCATGGGCTACTGGTGAAACGTCCCTCGCCGTGCCGCCGGAACTCGTCTCTCCGGCGCAAGATGAGGTTTTGACCACCCTCCCCATCCGCTTCCGCGTAACCCCAAAGGCCGAGTATACCGAAGGGCAGAGCCTCTACTATGCGGTGGAAATCCTGCAAGGGGGGGTGCAGCAATATCTCTTCGATCAACGCACCTCGACGGATGGCTGGGATCGCGCCTCCTATTTGCCGGGGGTGACGGCTACCCTCACGTTGCGGGACGTTCTGCCCAACGGCGCGTACACCTGGCGCGCCGCCGTCTTTGATGGCTTTATCCAGACCTGGTCCGAAGAGAGGCCCTTCACCGTGACCCTAGGGGTAGATTTCGCTGTAACGGGCCTCTCGCCGGAGGAGGTGCTCGGCGCACCCATCACGGGTACGTTCACCGTGTATGGCGTGGGGTTCGTGGGCGGCCTGGCTCAAGTGCGTGTGGAGCGGCGCCTATGGAACGACACGCTCCAGACCCTAACGCCCATCAATGTACAGGTTGCCTCGCCGAACCAGATCACCTTTGGCCTAAACCTCACCGGCACGAGCGGCCCCTGGGAGGTCATCGTCACCCAAGGGGAGAGCGAGGCGCGCACCCCGCTCTTCATCTACCCCTATATGCCGATGTTTGCCTACGCCTATGCGAACTCGGAGATTTTGCCAGTCGGTAGATTCCAAGAACACGTTTTAGCGCTCACCAACTTTGGCTCAGCGGACGGCGTGGCCATTGTGGGCCTCTATGGGCCAAAATATGCCGTGCTCGAGGTGCCCTCGCAGGCCGGCGTCGAGTACCTAGGCAATCCGTTCTCGCGGATGTACCTTCTGGCCGTGCAGGTGAATGCCGGTGCAAAACGCCAAGTTTCTCTGCTTTGGAAGATTTCAGGAGAGGTGATCAACTGGCCGGGGCAAGAGCCCGACCCCGAGTTTTATAACGACGGAGCGCCCTTGCGCTACAAATTCGCCGTCATCGGGCAGTTGAGCACCCAAGCCTGGAATGCACTCAAGGCGGAAGCGCCGGGCGATATAGAACAGCAGGTGTACCTGGCTACCTGGGGCGGCGCCTTGGCCGAGGGGCTGGCGGCGGATGCCTACCTCGACACGGCAAATCGCCCGCTTGCGCACGACTATATCGAGCGGTTGGGCGCCGTGTATCCCTTTATCGCAGACGCCCTCGTCTTGCGCCAGTATAACGACTTTACGCTCGTTTTGTACGACTCGATGGATTATCCCCTGCCGGGGCCATCTAGCATAGGGGCACAGGCCTTGACCCAAAACGGCTTCTTTAAGAGCTGGTTGGAACGCACCGTCGGCGACCCCTGGGAGTTCGCCAAGGCCTTCTTCACGGGGTTCGATGACGTCATCTCTTCCGGCCAAGCGGGCGCCTTCCTCGTCGCCGAGCTAGAAGGGCTGGCTGAAGGGATGCTTTTCGGCCTGTTCCGGCCCAGTTTCGGCGCCAAGACGATGGCGCACGTCTCAGGAATGGATCCAAGCGCTATCGGCATCGGCCGCTTCGTTGGGAATCTGATAAGCATTCCCATTGGGTCTCTTTTCGGCCAGTGGTGCGGCAAGGGCGTCGGCACCCTTCTATTTAAAGCGCATCAGGCCGTCAAACCCACGCAAGATATCTACTCTGCCTGGAACAAACTCAAATTCACCATCACAGGAGCCGGCACAGAGACGGAACGTTGGGGCCTCAGCGTGATCAGCAAGAACAGAGACCTGCCGCTCGTCCATTGGGGCAACAACCCCCCACGCGGCGGATTCCATTGGGCCTTCGGTTGGGAAGGCAAACGGGTGCCTGGCAACCTAACGGGCAGCATAGGCGAAGATCTGTACGGCGCCGGTATCCACTTCTATGAGCACCACGTCTACGTGCCCGATGCCTTTATGCCGGGTGTTCCCTTCCTCCACGTCGTCGAAGATAAGGCCTTGAGGCAGTATGCCAACGTCGTTAAAGAGTCCTTCTTTGCGGACATCAAACTTGGGGCAGTGGATATCGGCGATCATCTCTTCCCGCCGGCCGCGCCCCCGCAAGATGACTCGCTGTGCAACCAAGGGGCGCAGAGGCTAGGATTTTCTATGGACCCAAATGCCATCGAGGGGACGCCGCGCACTAGCCACATCTTCCCCACCCAGGAGATCGGCCTGATGATCCACTTTGAAAACCTCATCACGGCCACCCTCCCCGCCCAAGATATCACCGTGACCCTGCCCATCCACCCGAATGTGGATTGGGACTCGATCCGCCTGGAAGGCGCGAGCCACGATTTTTCAATCCATGCGGACGCCGCTAAGCGGACCCTCACCTGGCACTTTAGCAACATCAACCTGCCGCCCAATGCCGACCCGCCCGAGGGCGAAGGATGGGTCAGGCTGAGCGTCTACCCAAGCGCGACCCTCACCACGGGCCAGCAGATCACCGAGACGGCGATGATCGTCTTCGACGTCAACCCGCCCTTGTGGACGAACGTCATCACCTACACCATTGACCTTACGCCGCCCTCCATCGAACTCGATTTCCAGGAGGTGGCGGGGCCGTGGGTGCGCACCGTGATAACCGCCACCGATAACCTCGGTGGTTCGGGCGCTGCCCAGGCGGGCCTGGAATACAGCACCGATAACGAGAATTGGGTGCAAGGGCCGTACATCACGGTCATCACGCCCACGGAGACGATCACCGGCACCTTCCACTTTGGGAACCTGCCGGGCGGGCACTATTGGCTGCGCGCCTTCGCCCGAGACCACCTGGGCAACATCTCGCCTAATACAGACCCCATCGAGGTGGACCTGCCTTGGGGGCTGAGGCTGCCGCTCTTGCGGAGCGACGAGCCATAACTCTGCATAACGCCACGCCCAGCGAACTAGGGGGCCTCAAAGGGCCGTGCGCCCTTTGAGGTCCCTTTTTGGCGCGGGGGCGCGACGCAAAAGGCGCAGGCTCTCCGGGAACTCGCTCGAGGTCTCTTTTTGGCGCGGGGGCGCGCGTTATCCCCGCCCTTCGGTTTTTGACAGCGTACGCCCCCGCCCTATACTCATTGTTTGGCACCCTATACGGTTTTGCAATTCGATGGACGAGCACCACTTGCGCCGCCTGGAATACCCCAAGATCGTCGAGCGGCTCGCCGAGCACACGGCCTTTTCGGCAAGCCGCGAATTGGCGCTTGCCCTGCGCCCTTCGGCCGATGAGGACGAGGTGCGCCTGCGTCTGCGCGAGACGGATGAGGCGAAATCCCTCCTTTCAGAGCGGGGCGAGATCACCGTGGGCGCCGTGCACGATGTGCGCGGCCTGGCTCGCCATGCCGCCCTGGGGGCCACGCTCCAGCCGCACGAACTCCTCAGCATCCACAACACGCTCGTGAGCGCCCGCAAACTGCGCTACGCCATCTTGGCTGTGGATGAGGATTACCCCCTCCTCGCGGGCTATGCGGAGGAGATTGACCCCTTGAGCGAGATCATCGAGGCCATCGGTCGCTGTTTGGGCGAAGACGGCCAGGTGCTCGATAGCGCCAGCCCAGCCTTGGCGCACATCCGCCAGCAGATTTTTGTGGCCCGGCAGCGCCTTTTGGAGCGCTTGCACAGCCTCATCACCTCCAGCGAGAACGCGCGCTTTTTGCAGGAACCCATCATCACCGAGCGCAATGGGCGCTTTGTCATCCCGCTCAAGGTGGAGTTCCGAGGGCGCATCCCGGGCATCGTCCATGACCAATCGGCGAGCGGCGCCACGCTCTTTATCGAACCCCTGGCCACGGTGGAACTCAACAACCGCTGGCATGAACTGCAAATCGCCGAACGGCGCGAAATCGAGCGCATCCTTGGCGAACTGAGCCGCCTGGTGGGCCAAGCGGCGGAGGCCATCTCTCACAATGTGGAGATGGTGGCGCGGCTGGACCTGGCCTTTGCCAAGGCCCATTACAGTTTTGCCCTCTGCGGCCTTGCGCCGGAAATCAGCCCCCGACGCTGGCCCCTGGCCGAAGAGGGAGCGCCCCTGCCGCCCACGGCGCATCCCTTATGTCTCATCAAGGCCAGGCACCCCTTGCTGGACCCGGCCACCGTCGTGCCCATTGACGTGCATTTGGGCGGAGATTTCACCGTGCTCCTCGTCACCGGCCCCAACACAGGCGGCAAGACGGTTACCCTGAAAACGGTGGGCCTCCTCGCGGCGATGGCCCAGGCAGGCCTGCACATCCCGGTTGCCGAAGGCTCGCGCTTGCCCGTCTTCAGCGGCATCTATGCCGATATCGGCGATGAGCAGAGCATCCAGCAGAGCCTTTCCACCTTCTCCTCGCACCTCAGCCACATCGTGGAGATCCTCCAACGGGCCGATTCGGGCGCCCTCGTCCTTTTGGATGAGGTGGGCGCGGGCACCGATCCCCTCGAAGGAGCAGCCCTTGCGCAGGCCCTGATGGATGAACTCCTGGAGCGGCGCTGCTTGGCCCTCTGCTCTTCGCACTATTCGCAACTCAAAGTGTACGCCTTCAGCACGCCGGGGGTGCGCAATGCGAGCGTCGAGTTCGATATCGAGACGCTTTCTCCCACCTATCACCTAACCATCGGCCTGCCGGGGCGCAGCAACGCCCTGGCCATCGCCGAACGCCTGGGCCTGGCGCCCGAGATCATCGAACGCGCTCGAAAGTTGATCTCGCCCGAGGCGGCGCGGGCGGACGTCCTCCTCCACGAGGTCAAGATGGCCCGCGACGCGGCTGAGGAGGCCCGCCAAGACCTGGAACGCCGCCGCGAACGCCTAAGGGAACAGGAAGAAACCTTGCGGCGCAAACTGGCACACATCGAAGACGAGCGCCGCCAAGTGCTCGAGCAGGCCCGCGAAGAGGCGCGCCGCGAACTGGATCGCTTCCGCCAGGAGATCCGCCGCCTGCAAGCGCGCCTGCTCACCCAGCCCTCCCCCGCCGAGGCCCTCAAAGAGATGGCCAAGGCCGTGGAGCAATTGGCGGAGCAAACCGCGCCCCTCGAACCCGTCGAGGAGCCGCCATCGCCCAGCCAAGAACCCCTGCGCGTGGGCGACACGGTATACGTCAAGACGCTTGACCAAAAGGGGCAACTGCTCAGCCTGGCCGAAGACGAGGCGGAGGTGGCCATCGGGGGGTTTCGCCTGCGGGTGCATCCCTCCAAACTGGAATTCCGCGCTCGCGCCAAGCCGGAGGTCGCCGAGACCCTTCCCAAGCGCGCCCGCGCGGCCTCGCCGGGTATGGAACTCGACCTGCGCGGCCGGCGCGCCGAAGAGGTGGCCCCCATCCTCGAAAAATACCTGGATGAGGCCTATCTCGCCGCCCTACCTTGGGTGCACATCATCCATGGCAAGGGGAACGGGGTCCTCAAACAGGTGGTGCGGCAGATTTTGCCCCATCATCCGCTCGTGGCCTCTTTTCGGCCGGGGGAACTCGCCGAAGGGGGCGATGGCATCACGGTCGTTCATCTGCATCGGGCCGAGGAATAGCGCCGCCCCTCAAGGCGCTTAGAGGTATTCCCTCAACGTCTCAGCGGCCTTGCGCGTCATCCCCTCCACAGAGGCCAGTTCCTCCACCGTGGCCTGGCGGATGCCCTCGATGGAGCCAAACCGCTGGAGCAGGGCGCGGCGGCGCTTGGGGCCGATGCCGGGGATTTCATCCAACAGTGAGCGGGTGCTCGCCTTTTCGCGCACTTGGCGATGGTAACTCACGGCAAAGCGGTGGGCCTCATCGCGGATGCGCTGAAGGAGATAGAGGGCCTGCGAATCGCGCGGGAGGAGGATGGGCGCCGGCCGATCGGGCACAAAGACCTCTTCTTCGCGTTTGGCCAGGCCAATGGTGGGGATGTGCCCCACGCCGAGGGCCTCCATCACCTCACGGGCGGCCGAAAGTTGCCCTTTGCCCCCATCCACGATGAGGAGATCGGGCAAGAGCGCCCAGCGGTTCTCACGCTCTTGGGGCGCGATCTCATCCTTTTGGAGGGCGCGCTCAAAACGCCGCCGCAGCACCTCCTGCATCGAGGCAAAGTCGTCGGTGCCCGTCACCGTGCGGATACGAAAGCGCCGATAGTCTTGCTTCGTGGGCACCCCCTTGGTAAAGACGACCATACTCCCCGTGGTGTACGTGCCTTGGATGGTCGAAATATCGTAGCATTCGATGCGCGTGGGCGGGGCGCTCAAGCCCAGCGCCTGTTGGAGTTCCGTGAGGGCCTCGGTGTGCTTGTTCGTATCGGCCTCCCACTCGGCGCGCAGGCGGTTGAGCGTTACAACGGCGTTTTCCACGGCCAAGTTCATTATGTCGCGCTTTTCGCCGCGCTTGGGCACCTTGATGGTTACCCGCGTGCCGCGCTTTTGGCGGAGCCACTGCTCGATGACGGCCAGTTCGTCCAGGTCGGTCTGCACCAAGATCTCTGGGGGAATCTGCGCCGCCTCATCGTAGAATTGCTTGATGAACGAACTCATCACCTCCGAGTTTTCCTCGCCCTGCGTGCCCGTTAGGACGAAATACTCCCGCCCGATAAGTTTGCCGCCCCGCACAAAGAACACCTGCACGCAGGCCTGGCCGTCTTCTCGGGCAAAGGCGATGAAATCATGATCCTCCAGGTGGCCGGAGACGATGCGCTGCCGTTCGATGACCTGCGTGATGGCGGCGATTTGGTCGCGTAGGAGGGCCGCCTCTTCGAAGCGCAAGGCCTCGGCGGCCTCCTGCATCTGCTTCTGGAGATCGGCGATGATCTGCTCCTGCTTCCCCTCCAAAAAGAGGCAGGCCTGCTCGATGACCCGCCGGTAGGTTTCGCGGTCCGCCGCGCCGATGCAGGGGCCAAGGCAGCGCTTGATGTGGTAATACAGGCAAGGTCGGCGATCTTGGCCGGTGATTTCGCGGTCGCAGGTGCGGTAGGGGAACAAGCGCCGCAAGAGTTCCAGGCTCTGATACACGGCTTGCGAGGAGGTAAACGGCCCGAAATAGCGCGCCCCATCGCGGGCCATCGTACGCACCAAAAAGATGCGCGGAAACTCCTCGTTCAGGGTCACCTTGATGTAGGGGTAGCGCTTGTCATCTTTGAGGCGCACGTTATAGCGCGGGCGGTAGCGCTTGATCAGTTCGCATTCGAGGATCAAGGCCTCCAGTTCGGATTCGGTTACGATCCACTCCAAATCCGCCACTTCGGCCACAAGGCGTTCCGTCTTGGGCGAAAGGTTCGCCGAATCATGAAAATAGGAACGCACGCGGTTTTTGAGCACCACCGCCTTGCCCACGTAAATCACGCGGCGGTTCGCATCCCGCATAATGTAGACGCCGGGCTTATCGGGCAAGCCGGCCAAACGCGCCGCCAAGTGCGCCTCGGTGCTCATCTCCTCACAACACCCTCGCGATGGTTGACGCAACATATTATAACCCAAGGGCGTGGGAGGCCGTAAAAAGGAACCAAACTCATAGGGCACCCGTTAGACGCCCCGCCCCCCTTGGCCTACAATAGCGTTATGAGCGTTCACCCCCTTTTGATCCATTGCACGCGCCTTGAGGGCGATGAGGCTTTTTACGCCCAGTTGGCACGCCTCGCCCAAGGGGAAGTCCCTTGGGAACGCCTCTTGGCGGAAGCCAAGGCCCACGGCATGGCGCCGCTCCTTTATGGGCACCTGCGTTCCATCCGCGAGGCCGTGCCCGAGGCCGCGATGCGCTCCTTGAGCGGCCTTTATGCGCGCAACCGGCTGGCCAACCGGGTGCGCACTCAGGCGCTGGCCCGCGTCCTCTCGGCCTTTGCCCAAGAAGATATCGAGGCCCTGGTGCTCAAAGGGGGCGCGTTGATGCATTTCCTCTACCCGGACCCCGCCTTGAGGCCAATGAGCGACCTCGACCTTCTGGTGCGCCGCGCCGATGTGCCCCGTGCGCGAGCGCTCCTCAGCGACCTGGGGTTCCAAGGGGCGCCCCCGCAAGGCCAGTTCGATAAGAGCCTGCCTACCATCGGGGGATACATCGAGGGCGTCTGGGTGGGCATCGAACTGCACGATAACCTCTTTGAACGGGGCTATGGCGCGCCGTGCCCATTCGAAGGCCTGCGCCCGCCTATGAGATTCCCCCTCGGGGCAAACGGGCAGATGGCCCAAACGCTCTCTTACGAAGATACCCTGTGGCACCTCTGCGAGCACCTGCGCTTTCATACGACGGTCTTTTTGCCGTGGCGGCTCATCTGGGTGGCGGATATTATCGGGATGGTGGAACGCTTTGCCGATCGGCTGGATTGGGATTACCTTGCCCAAAGGCGCCGCACCGTGTTCGATAGCCTCGCCCTATTGAACGCCCTGGTGCCCCTCCCGGCGGGCGTTGCCGCGCGCCTGGGCCAGGCGCCAAAAAAAATCGCGGGCGTGGGCGAGGACTTTGGCGGCTGGCCGCGCGCCGCGCTCGCCGAGCAGCGCACCAAGGGGTGGCGCGGGATTCTGCGAGATACCCTGTGGCCCCCCGAGTGGTGGCTGCGGATGCACCGCGGTGTGCCCCCCGCGAGGCCCCTGGTGGGGGCGCGCCTGGGGCACGGGTTCGAGATAGCCCGCTGGGCGCTTCAATGGGCGGGCGAAGGAATACACCGTGCGACGCGCCGGGTGGGTGCGCATTGCACGGCACGATGGAGGAGAATACGCCGTGGCCTTGACAAGCGACCTTAAACCGCAACGCAAGCCGGGGTTTCACCTCGAACTTTT
This sequence comes from Chloroflexota bacterium, assembly GCA_019873625.1. Classification (GTDB taxonomy): domain Bacteria; phylum Chloroflexota; class Anaerolineae; order UBA1429; family UBA1429; genus JAIOAW01. Next base: position 48,145 of record JAIOAW010000016.1, on the reverse strand, counting down.
GGATGGGGAGATGCTCCTCCTGCACCCGGCGCAGGGGCGCGTGCTCCACTGCAACCAAACGGCCACGCTCATCTGGCAATTATGCGATGGGCAGCGGACCATCCAAGAGATCGCCGCTCTCTTGGAAGAGGCCTACCCGGAAAGCGCCAGCGAGGTGATGCGCGATGTTGCCGCCGCCCTCGAGGCCTTTTGTGCCGCCGATGCGCTCACCTTCGCCTGAATGGCGCAGGCGCCTCGTCGCCTACGCGGGGGATGCCGTGGCCATCGAATACCACGAGCCATGCGGCGCGCGCCTCGTCGAGTTCCTCTTTGGGCGCACCCCAGCCTACGCCGCGGGGTCGCCTGCCTTGACCTTTCGGCTCCGCTTCCTCGGCGCGGGGCGCGGCTTGGGCCTTTACCGCGAGGATCGCCTCATCTACCGAGGGGTAGCGGAGGGGTACCTGGCCGAACTCCTTATGGGTGAGGTATGCCGCCACCTGGCCGAACATAGCCAAGGGGGAGCCGTTTTCCATGCGGCCGCCCTGAGCCGTGGAGGAAGGGCCGTCCTCCTCGTGGGGGCCACCGGCGCGGGTAAGAGCACCTTGGCGGCGTGGCTCGCCCTGCGGGGTTTTGCCTACCTGACGGACGAACTTATCTTCCTGCCCAGCGGCTCCTTGCATATTCAACCCTTCATTCGCCCCATAAACCTCAAGGCACCCTCGCTTGAGGTCCTGCCCCAGTTGAAGGGAGAGGCCTTTCAGCCGCATACCCTCCCCTCTGCGGGGGGCCTTCTGATCGCCCCGGAAGCGCTCAACCCCCAGGGCCTTTGGGAGGCCCCGCCGATCGGGGCCATCCTCTTCCCCTGCTACACCCCCCAAGGCCCGGCCCAATTCGAGCGCCTTTCCTCGGCGGCAAGCGCCCTGCACCTCCTCCAGAGCCTAGTGAACGGGCCGAGCCTGCCCTCGAGGGGCCTTGCGGAGGCGGCGCGCCTGGCCCAAGCCGCCCCAGCCTACCGCCTGCGCTACGCCCACTTTGGCGAGGTAGAGGCCTCCTTCAGCCAGTGCCCAGACCTCCGGTAGAAGCCCTTCGAGGCCTGGCCCGTTGAGATTGACAAACCCTCCCCCGTCTGGTATACTCTGGCTGTTGGGTGGAGAGGCGCCACCTGCTGACCGATGGAGGGATGGCAGAGTGGTTGATTGCGGCGGTCTTGAAAACCGTTGATCGTAAGATCCGGGGGTTCGAATCCCTCTCCCTCCGCCTTAATAACCAAACGACTTCTCGGGGAGGTGCCGGAGTGGACGATCGGGGCCGCCTGCTAAGTGGTTGTAGGGCTTTTAAACTCTACCCAGGGTTCGAATCCCTGCCTCCCCGCCAAAGATCGTCAAGCGCCAACGCGGGTTTGGCACGGAACGCCGTGTGTGCTACAATATCATCGCGTTGGGATGTTCAGCGCCCGTACCTCAATTGGATAGAGGGCCGGCCTACGAAGCCGTCTGCTGCGCGTTCGAGCCGCGCCGGGCGCGCTGAGGCACCGCGGATCGCCGTGGTGCCTTTTTTATAAGCCCCCACGCCAAAGGAGGCTGCCTATGTCATTCCGAGATATGTTCAATTTGCGGGGCATCAACTGGTGGATGCTCCTAGGGGGCGTGGGCCTCAACCTCTTTATTTCGCTGATGTCGGCCCTGGTGGGCACGTATCTCTCCGTCAACGAAAAGACGGCGGATTTCTATATGCGCTATGGCCAGGCTTTGATGATGCTTGCCGTCTTTATCCTCTGCGGGTTAGCGGGGTTCCTCATCAGCCGCCTTTCGGATGACGTGCCCCTCAAACACGCCTTTCTTTCCAGTATGGGGGCGTTCATCCCCTTTTTCGCCATCGGCGTGTTGAGTTTCAACATTATGCTCATCCTCGTGGCCATCGTCGCCGTGGCCGGCGCCTTGAACGGGGGGATATTAGGCCTGCCCCGGCGCCACTATTGGCCAGACCGCTAAAAGCAAGCGCCCCAAAGAGGGCGCAATTTGGCGCGCCCTTTGGGGCGTGTTATACTCATCACACCGCGCCCCCTTAGCTCAGTGGATAGAGCACCGGCCTCCGGAGCCGGGCGCAGGCGTTCGAGTCGCCTAGGGGGCGCCTTTATATTGTGTTGCCGGCGCCTTCGGCCACTACCCCTTGTGGTGTAACCCCCGATAAGGGGCCATCAGCCCTCAAATGCTGATGCTGTACGGATGCTGTCAACCCCGAAAACGTAAACCCCGCCGGTGGCTTTGGCACTCGGCGGGGTTTGTGTTACACTTCCCCTTGCCTAGGTGCTCTCACCACCTGGGCCACGCCTCGGGGTGCTTGCAACACCGCCGGGGCTTATTCTGTTGTTACATCTTCTATTATAGCACATTTTGCGCCGGCTGAACGTAAATTTTTCCCACTTTTCCAAAACTCATGAGGGCCTCTGCTGCCAAACGCCGCACACCGCAAGGGCCGGGCCTTGGAGTTGCAAAAGTCGGCTCAACTTTGGCATTAACTGGCCTTCGTGAACCCATAGCCGGTTAACCCGTTAACCCATAGCCGGTTAATCATGATGGCTCGCCCTCATGGGTGTGGTTCGCTTCCACCTCGCCAAACCATGCGGCAAAGTCGCCCAGGCGCAGCACCACCAGGTCGCTGTCGTGGTGAGCGCCCGCCTCGTGCAAGACCGCCAGGGGCAATTGGCCCTCTTGGGCTGCCGCTTCCGCTTGGGCCAAGGCGCCCTTCAACCAGGCCGGCAAGGCCCGGCGGTGCTTCACCTCCACGGCCAGCCAGGGGTGGGCCACATCGGGCACATCGCCCCTGGCCCGGCCGGTGATGGGCACCCGCTGGCCACCCAGCCGACTGGCTACCGCCCGCTCGCAGCGCTTCCATGCCGTGTTCGCCATAAGTCCCCCAGTATCATTGTGTAAACTGCATAAGGCGCCTATAAGCAATGGCAATTGCGGCAATTGGGCAATAGGTCATAGAGGTGCTCGTAAGCCACATCATAAGCCTCTGAATTCTGCAGTTCGGGCCGTGAGGCGTCCCAGCCCACGAGCCGGCAAAGCCTATCCTTGAGGCCGCCCCAGGCATACCACACCTCATTGGCGCAAAAGCGATTGCACCAGCGGGCTACATCTTCCGGCAAGAGCGGCCCAAAGCGCTTGAGCATCCGCCGCTTGGCCCGGTCGAGCGCTGCGTAGGCCTTGGCCTCGGCCTCCAATTGCCGTAAGCGAGGCTCTAGGGCAATCAGTTCTTCCCAGGTCATCCTTGCCTCCAACTTGACGCTTTGATTATAGGCCCTTGGGAACGTGGGAATTGGAATCCCACATCTCAAGAATCTCAAAATCTCAAAATCTCAAGAATCTCAACAATCTCACGATTCCCATAATTTCCGCCTTCCGTAAAGGCTTATAACTGTTTGAGATTTGGAATCTCAAATCTCGCCTTTTTTAGGGGCTATAATGGGTTGTAAAGTTTCCTTTGGTCGGCAGCCCCCAGAAGCCATCCCGGGCCACGATGTTGAGGCGCTCCTTGGCTCGGTAGAGCGTAGCCCGTGAGATTCCCTGTTCCTCGGCCTTTTCCAGAAGCACCGCAAACTTTTCGGGGTGATGTTCGAGGGCGGCCTCCAAGAATTCCGCTGCCCTGTCCACCGCCGTTTGGGGGCCTTCCTCTTCGGGGGCGTCGTGGAACGTGAGGCCCCTCTCGCCGATGGTAAAGCCAAACGGTTCCGGCGGGGCGCAGAAACTCGATTTGAGGCTTTCCACCCGAACGGGGGCCGTTTGGTCTCGCTCCTCAAGGCGATAGAGGGCCACCACGGAACGGCAGTATTGCGAGATGGTCGAAGACCCCCGGATACGGTCGAGCGTTGGGGCGAGGTCTTCCAATACGGAACGCTTGCGCAGGTGGTGCACGAGCAGCACGGGGATTTGCAACTTGGCCGCCGTTGCCGAAAGCCCCTGCAGCAACGAGCGCATGGCCGCCGAGTTCTCATCCAGGGCGTGGGCCCCGCCCAGCGAGTCCACGATGATGGCGGCGCACCCCTGCGAGGCGGCCAGGGCTTCCACCATCCCCAAATCCCTGGGCAGGCGGGGGATATAGGTTGGTGAGCCATCGGGCGAGGGCAGAAGGACGGCCTCGCCGTCCCCAATGCCGAGGGCGGCCAGCCGCTCGGCGTAGGCGCCTCTCATTTCTTCCGTATCGAGCAGCAAGACTGGCCCCCGCTGGCCCTCAAAGGGCTGTCCATCGGGCCAGGGGTCGCCTCGCCAGAATGAGGCAATGAGATGGCACATAAAGAAGGACTTGCCAGCCCCTTGGGGCCCAACGAAAAGCGTAAGATGGCCGATGGGCACCCAAGAGGGCCAAGCCCACCTCGCCGAGCCGTAGAAGGAACGCACGGCCCCCAACCCCACGGCCTTGGCCTTACCCACGGGGATGGCCGGCACTTCGTTGCGTCCCTCGGTGAGGGGCTCCAGGCCCCCTTGCCGGGGGGCCTGGGCCTCCTTCTTGAGCCGCTCCAGCGTTACCTCCACGGGTTCAGACATCGGCACATTCAATAAAGAGTCAAGTGGCCAAGTCATAATTTCCCTCTATGGATATGGATAAGTCGTTTACAGCGCTCGAGGCGCTCTTGGAGCCACCCCCTAGCCCAAGGCGGGGCACCTGAAAACTCGCCAAAGGCCAAAGTGAGCCGGCATCGCCAGGCCTCGGCTTCGAGACCAGCAACATCCAGCCCTAGCAGGTCTTCGTGGGCCAGCCGGCGGGCGTCTCCGTCAGAAAGAGGGCTGTTGGGCGGCAAGCGATACTCAAGGCGCAGGGGTATGGCGTGGCCACCGAGCAAGTCGAGGGCCGGCGGGTCAAAGGCCGAGAGAGGCAACTCGCTCATGATACCCCCCCCTCCAAGGCGAGGGCGAGTTGGGTCGCTTCCGATTCGCCCTGGCCTTCTGACCCCTCATCAAGCGAGATAACCTGCTCGGCGAATGGCCACGAGCGCCAAGGCATGGGCGTCATATCGGCCAGTCTTATGTAAAGTTCACCATCGACGCCCACCCAACCGATCCGGCGCATGCCCGCCAAATCAATACAGCGCATCGTATGGGTGCGGTCATCCCGGAGCACGAAACGCCGGGCGCCGTGGGCCTCGGCATAAGCGAGAGCCGAGAGGGGGACGCTCACGGCCTGCCGTGTGCCCCTTTGATGCCGCCAGCAGACGGCCAAGACGGGCTGCCCGTCGAGGGGCACGAGTTTTGCGACGATGCAGGGCCGCCCCCGCTTAAAGATTCGGAGAGCAACAGGCTTTTGTTCAACAGGCGAAACCGTGGTATCCTTTGGATGGCACAGCGTAGCGTCGCAAAGCAACCTTTCTCGCTCCCGCTGCGCCGCATAGCCGCCCGCTGCCCCGCCAAGAGCCCGGGCGGCCTCTCTTTTATCACGCATCTTCTACCTCCTTCGTTCGGTTGGCCATAAACTCTTCCTCTTTTTCCCCCAAGTGCGCCGGCCACAAACCTTGTTGCTCGGCGGTTTCCCTAATGAGCGTGCGCAAAGTGGCAGCCATCGTTTCCCCTCTGGCTTTGGCCATTCGCCGCAGAGCGGCACGATGCCGAGGGGTCATAACCACGCTGAAAACTACATGCCCCAAATCCATTCCACCTCCCAGAGTAAAAAATATAGGGTGACCCCCATATGGTCACCCCATATTCTATGCAGCCTGGATGGTGGTAACTGGTAAGTTACCTTTTTTACCAAATTACGTGAACGGGATTCATTGGACTCGCCTGGCCGGCCTCCATACCCAACCCATAGCCCGATAGGCGTTCCGAACATCATCAGGTTTATAGGTTGGTGGCTTCTCATCAAGCCCTGCCTGGGCCTTGGCAGAGCGAGTTGCCTCCCGGGCTACCCGTGCATAACTCCAATCGGGATGTTTGTCTTTGATGGCCTTGAACATCTCGGCCCGGCGTCTCGTCTCGGCACTTGGGCCACGCTCTCGCTTGGGCGGCTCTGGGTTTGCCTCGCCCCAAAGGGCCTGTTCTTCGATTTGCCTCAAACGACGCTTTTTCAGGCCGGCGGCGTAGGCCCGGACTTCGTCTTGCCGAGTTAGCCGGCAGGTCATACATAAGGGGAAGCCTTGGTTCATAAGCAAATCGGCGGGTTGGCCACACAGAACACACTTGGGGCCATCTGGGGTTGGCTCTATTCGGGGCACATTTCACCTCCGCACCGGCGTTCGATGTGCCGGGCCTCACCGCTGGTGCGGCAGCGGTTCGCTTACGGGCCTGGCCAAAGCCACCCGGCCGCATCACAGAACATTATAGCACAGATGTGCGACCAATTCTGTCGTCAGGCCGGCTCACCCGCTTCCTCATGGGCAGCCTCTCGAATGGCCGCCTCAACGGTATCTTGCAGCCAATGGTCGGGCAGCCGTTTGGTAACTGCCGCCGTTACATCGCCGGCAGCCCAAACAAGTTCCGTAATCAGGTCGCTTATAGCATCATCCAGAACCCCCACGAGCCGACGCAAAGGGCCCGGCGGCATAAAGTCTTTCAGAGGCTCAAGCAGTGAGAACACCCAGGCAATTGGCGTATCGGCATAGCGCAAAAGGGCCTCGGCGATTATTGCATTGCGCAAGTCGGCATCCCCCCAATCGCCGTTGCGCCTTGTGTAAGCCACTTCGAGCCATTTGGGTTGGGTTGGGTCATGATACTTGCACTCTTTCTTCCTGGGCCACGTGGCCGGGTCTTTAGGGTCGGCATTCAAAAGGGCTTGAACATCTTCCACCGTCCATCCTGTTTCCATCGTTCGCTCTCCTCTTTCGTGTATGATGGGGCAAAGTCCTCAAAGCCTGCTGGGGTGTTCGCCTTACATCGTGCCACCTCCTTCTGGGCCCAAGGCCCTAGCAATCGCCTCGGTAGCGGCCCGGTCGTCTTTCCCCAAGGCGTGGGCGTAAATGGCCATCGTAATGCCGGGGTTGGCGTGGCCCAGGCGCTTGCTCACCAGGGGCACGGGCAGGCCGGCCGCCAAGAGCAGCGAGGCGTGGAGGTGGCGCAAGCCGTGGGCCGATAGCAAGGGCAATCCCAAGCGCTGGCACTCTCGGCGCAAGCAGTGGCTCACCACCGAGCGCTGGAGGGGCAGGCCAGCCGGCGAAGGGAAGACCAGGTTATAAACGTTTCGCCACCCCTGGGCCTGGGCTAGGATTTGCCGGCCCTTTTGCTGTTTGAGCACCTGCACCACCTCTTGAGGCAAGGCAATCACCCGTTCGCCGGCTCTGGTCTTGGGTTCGCCGATGATAAGGGTGCCGTTCACCCGTTGGAGCGTCTTGCACACGTGGAGGGTGCCGGCTTCAAAGTCCACGTCTTGCCAGGTGAGGGCCATGGCCTCACCGAGCCGGCACCCGCTGGCAATGAGCGTGAGCCAAAGGGGATAGGCCCAGTGCTCTTTGGTGCCTTCCAAGAAGGCTTGGAGTTGCTCATACGTCCAGAGTTCCTTGCGAGCGTAGCGATGGCGGGGGGCTTCGACTCGTTCGCAAGGACTGTGGGCCAGCCAGCCCCAGCGCACGGCCAGGGCCAGGGCCTGCGAGAGCACCCGGTGGCACTTGAGGGCGGTGCGGCTCTGTCCCTTGGCCTGGTAGCGAGCGTAAAGGCGCTGAATGCGGTCGGGGGTTACTTTATCGAGGCGCAAAGTCCCCAGGGTGCCTCGAAGGTAACGCTCGCAAATATCCTCATAATCGGCCAAGGTGCGGGGCTTGACTGTGGCGGCTTTGACCTCCAGCCAGGCGTCCAGAAGGTCATTGAGGGTGCGCTTGCCGGGGTCGGGCAAGGCGCCGGCTTGCAAGGCTTGACGCTTGAGGGCCTCCAGTTTAGCCACCACCTCTTGGCGGGTCTTGCCGTAAACGGTGCGCCGGTGGCCGTCCACTTGGAGCGAGGCTTGCCAGCGTCCATCTTGGCGCTGGGCGATGGAACCTTCGCCGGGGCTGTGGCGAGACGTCTTGTGGGGCATAGTTTCTCCTTTCTATGCCCCGGCGATGCTGTATTGATGCTGTCAAGCCATCGGCGAGAGGGCTTACCACAAGAGGTAGGGGTATATATCCCCGTGAGGCTACTAGGGGTTGTGGTGAGGCGGTCGAGTGGATAGAGCACCGGCCTCCGGAGCCGGGCGCAGGCGTTCGAGTCGCCTAGGGGGCGCCTTTTTTATCCTTCGCGCGGGAGGAGTGCCGGCAAGGCTTCCCTCAGGGCCTCGTAGGGGATAGCCCCTTGCCGCAGGACGCGCGGGGGAGAGACCGTCAAATCCACAATGGTCGAGGCCGTGCCCACGGGGCAGGGGCCACCATCCAAAATCACCGCCACGCGCCCCCAAAGGGCGGCCTTGGCCTCCTCGGCGGTGCGCGGCGCGCTCTGGCCGGAGATGTTGGCGCTCGTTACGGCCAGCGCCCCGCCGGCGGCGCGGATGAGTTCGCGCGCAAAGGGATGATCGGGCAAACGCACGGCCACCGTATCTCGCCCGGCTGAAAGGATGGCGGGCACGCGCGGCTGGCGCGGCAAGACGAGAGTCAACCCCCCGGGCCAAAAACGCCCCGCGAGCGCTTCAAAGGTTGGCGGGAGGTCTCGCGCCACCTGGCGCGCATCCCCCACTTCCGCCACGAGCACGGGGATGGCCAATTCCTCCGGGCGCCGTTTGGCCCAATAGAGTCGCTCGATGGCCCGAGGGTCCCACACGGTGCACCCCACGCCATAGACCGTGTCCGTCGGGAAGACGATGACCTCCCCACGGCGTAGGGCCTGCAAAGCCGCTGGCAGGGCGCGTGTGTCGTTCACCGTGAAAAAGCGCGTGGCGATTATCGGCTCTTGGGTCATTTCCTCCTCCTTATCCCTCTCGAACGGCTCGCACTACCCGGTCAAGGCCGGCCAAATCGGGCAAAATCGTTACGTGCGCCTCGGGCAGAGAGGCCTTGGCTAGCACCACGGCGCGCTCCGCCTGGCGTGGGTCAATTTCCATGAGGAGCAACCCCGGCCTGGAAAGGCGCTCCGGCGCTTGCCGCAATAAACGCTCGATGACCGCCAGCCCCTCCGGCCCCCCATCCAAAGCGAGGCGCGGCTCATACATCGCAACGTCGGGCGGCAGGGCGGCGAACTCCTCGCGGGGGATGTAGGGCAAGTTGGCCACGATGATTTCGAACGGCCCTGCGAGGGCGCTCAAGAGGTCGCAGCACACCCAACCGATGCGCCCCTCGAGGCCGTAACGGCGGGCGTTTTCGCGCGCCACGCCCAGGGCTTCGCGCGAGAGATCGGTGCCCCACACCCGGGCCGAGGGGATATGGCGGGCCAGGGCGATGGCCAGTGCCCCGCTCCCCGTGCCCACATCTGCAATGCGGCGCACAAGCCCCTTCCGGGTGCGCGCCCAACTGAGCGCCTCTTCGACAAGGAGTTCCGTCTCAGGCCGGGGGATGAGGACGCGCGCATCCACGGCCAAGTCGAGGTCATAGAACGCGCGCCGCCCCACCAAATAGGCCACCGGCTCGTGGGCGGCGCGCCGGCGCACCAGGGCCGTGAACGCCTCCGCCGCCTCGGCGGAAAGGGGCCTTTCCCAATGGAGGGGCAGTTGCGAGCGCGTCACACCCAACACATAGGCTAAAAGGACCTCCGCATCCAGCCGCGGCGAGTCGCTCCCGCTCACGGCAAGCAGGCGCATAGCCCAGCGCAGGGCCTCGCGCACCGAGGGGGCGCTCGCTTGAAGGGCCTCCTGGCTCATTGCGGGTGCCCCGTTCAGGCGGGTTGCGCCTGCAGGCGCTCCACCTGCTCTTTGGCGATGAGCGCATCAATGAATTCGTCCAAATCGCCCGCGAGGACGTCTTCCAAACGGTAAATCGAAAGGCCGATGCGGTGATCCGTCACGCGGTTTTGGGGAAAGTTGTAGGTGCGGATCTTTTCGCTCCGTTCGCCGGTCCCCACCTGCATACGGCGCGCCTCGTCCATCTCTTCAAACTGCCGGCGGTATTCCAAATCATACAGCCGCGCTCGCAAGATGGACATAGCCCGCGCGCGGTTCTGGAGTTGCGAGCGTTCGTCTTGGCATTGGACGACGATGCCCGTGGGGAGATGGGTAATGCGCACCGCCGAATCGGTGGTGTTGACGCTCTGCCCCCCGTGCCCGCTCGAGCGATAGACATCCACCTTGAGGTCTTTTTCGTCAATATGCACCTCAACCTCATCCGCCTCGGGCAAGACGGCGACGGTCGCCGTAGAGGTGTGGATGCGGCCACTTGCCTCCGTTACCGGCACCCGCTGGACGCGATGCACGCCGCTTTCATACTTGAGGCGCGAATAGGCCCCCTGGCCGCGCACCTCAAAGATGATCTCTTTGTATCCGCCGATGCCGGTCTCATTGGCATCGAGCACCTCACACTTCCAACCCTTTTTCGCGGCATAGAGGCTGTACATACGAAAGAGGTCCGCGGCAAAGAGCGCGGCCTCTTCGCCGCCGGCGCCCGCGCGAATCTCGACGATGACATCCCGCCGATCGCGCGGGTCCGTGGGCAAAAGGAGCACTCTCAACCGTTGGGCCAACTCCTCGCGGCGCGCCTCGAGGGATTCGATCTCCTCGCGGATCATCTGGACCATATCGGGGTCCTCGGTCTCCTCCAGCAGGGCGCGCGCGTCGGCCATCTCCTGTTCCAGGCGCATATAGGCGCTGGCCGCCTGGTACAACTCGGCCAACTCCGCCTGTTCTTGGGCATATTGGCGGAGTTTGGCGGGGTCCTGAGTTACCTCCGGCGAGGCGAGGAGGTTCGTCAGCGCCTCGTAGCGGTCTATCACGGTCTTGAGTTTATCCAACATCGCGGTCTCCTAACGGCTCCTACATCAACATATTATTATATCATCGCGGGCGCGAGCCGCCAAGAATTCGCCCAGGCCCTATGCGGAGCAATGCGCCCAATTCTTGACGGCTTATGTCATTTGGGCAAGGGGGGGTACCTATGGTAAAATAATAAAGAATGCAAGAAATCGTTCGATAGATGGGGATTGGGGCCAATGACTGCTTATGAGGGCGCTTCTTCGGCAGATACGCCTTTCCAAGGGGGGATGTGGCGCTCGGTAGGGGGCTATGGTGTGTACTGGTCTCGGCAGGCGCGCGTTTGGCGCCCCCCTACGGACGTCTATGAAACGCCGGAATACATCGTCATCCGCGTGGAGGTGGCCGGTATGCGCGAGGAGGATTTCAACATCTCGCTCGTTGACCGCCGGCTGATCATCGCCGGCCACCGCGCCGAGCCCCCCCTCGTCGAGCCGGGCGGCTCGGAGGAAAGGCTGAGTTACCAGAATATGGAAATCCATTACGGCGATTTCTGCACCGAAATCCTCCTGAACTGGTATGTGGATCGCGAGGCCATCGAGGCCACCTACCATCAGGGGTTCCTTTCGGTGCGCATTCGCAAAGCGGGGGAGCGGCGCATCCCCGTGCGCGTGCCGCACGACGAAAAGCCGCAACCCTAATGGTACACACCCTTTGGGAATCCTTCAGGTGAAATAACCTATGGAACGGTTCGATATCATCCATACGCAACCAAGCCCCGAGGCCGAGGGGCAGAGAGGAGAAAGGCAAAGGGGTATTGCACGCGAGGAACTCCCCGTCCTCCCACTGCGCAATACGGTCGTCTTTCCGCAGACAGTGGTCCCGATCATCGTCCAGCGCCCCCGCAGCGTGCGGCTCGTAGATGACGCCGTCGTCTCCGACCGGCTGATCGCCTTGGTGGCGCTGCGCAACCCCGAGGTGGAGGACCCCACCCCCGATGATCTCTACCGCGTGGGCACGCTAGGGGTCATCCATCGTTTGGCCCGCACGCCCGATGGCACGACGCTCCATCTCATCATCCAGGGGATGGAACGCATCCGCCTCACCGAATTCATCCAGACCGAGCCTTATCTGCGCGCCCGCTTTGAGGAGGCGCCGGAGGCCTTGCCGGAGGCGGGGGATGAACGGAGCGCCATCGAACTCGAGGCGCTCGTACGCAGCACGGGCGAACTCTTTCAGCGCCTGGTGGGGCTGGCGCCGTACCTCTCGGAAGAGATCCTATCCGCCGTGCTGAACACGGAGGACCCCAAGCAAATGGCCTATATGGTGGCCACCAGCACGCGGATGGACCTGCCCACCCGGCAAGAGATCCTGGAACTCGATAATGTGGCCGATAAACTGCGGCGCCTCATCCAGGTGCTCACCCGCGAGGTGGATGTGCTCGAACTGGGCAAAAAGATCCAGAGCGACGCCCAATCGGGCATCCAAGAGGTCCAGCGGGAATATTTCCTCCGCGAGCAACTCAAGGCCATCCAGCGCGAACTGGGTGAGGAAGACGAGCATGCGGCCGAGGTGCGCGCCCTGCGCGAAAAGATCGAGGCGGCCCATATGCCCGAGGAGGCCCAGCGCGAGGCGCTCCGCGAGTTGGATCGCCTGGCCAAGATGTCTCCCGCGGCGGCGGAATACAGCGTCATCCGCACCTACCTCGATTGGCTCGTCGAACTGCCTTGGAACGTCGTGACGGAGGATAACCTGGATATCGCCTACGCGCGGCAGGTGCTAGACGAGGACCATTATGACCTGGCCCGCATCAAAGAGCGCATCCTCGAGTTCCTCGCGGTGCGCAAACTGCGCAAAGAAAGGGCGCAAGGGTTGGGGGCCGAGGATCAGCCCATAGACGAGATTCGGCGCGAACGCGAAGGGGTGCTCTTGTGCTTCGTGGGGCCTCCAGGCGTCGGTAAGACGTCTCTGGGGCGCTCCATCGCCCGCGCCCTGGGGCGCAAATTCATCCGCCAGTCGCTGGGCGGCGTGCATGACGAGGCCGAAATTCGGGGGCACCGCCGCACCTACATCGGCGCGATGCCGGGGCGCATTATCCAGGCCATCCGCCGGGCTGGCTCGCGCAACCCCGTCTTTATGCTGGACGAGGTGGATAAACTCGGCCACGATTTTCGCGGCGACCCAGCCTCCGCCCTTTTGGAGGTGCTGGACCCTGAGCAGAACCGCGAATTCCGCGACCATTATCTGGACGTGCCCTTTGACCTCTCGCAGGTGATCTTTATCGCCACGGCCAACGTGCTCGATACCATCCCCGAACCCTTGCGAGATCGGATGGAGATCTTGCAACTTTCGGGCTATACCGAGCAGGAAAAAGTGGCCATCGCCAAGGGGTATTTGATCCCCCGGCAAATCCGCGAGAACGGCCTGCGCCCGCAAGAGATTTCCTTTGAGGACGAGGCGCTCGTGCGCATCATCCGCGATTACACCCGCGAGGCGGGGGTGCGTTCGCTGGAGCGGCAGATCGGCACCCTCTGCCGCAAGGTGGCCACGCGCATCGCCGAAGGGAAGGCGGAACACGTCCACATTACGCCCGATATGGTGCGCGAATTCTTGGGCAAACCCCTCTATTACTATGAGGTGGCCGAACGCACCCAAGTGCCCGGCGTGGCCACGGGCCTGGCCTGGACGCAATCGGGCGGAGATATCCTCTTTGTCGAGGCCACCCGGATGAAGGGCAACAAGGGCTTCTTGGTAACGGGCCAGTTGGGCAGTGTGATGCAGGAATCGGCCCAGGCAGCCCTCAGTTACGTGCGTTCCAAAGCGCGCGAACTCGGCATTGATGAGGATATCTTTGCGCAGTCGGATATTCATCTCCACATCCCCGCCGGCGCCATCCCGAAAGATGGCCCTTCGGCCGGCGTAACGATGGCCACGGCCATTGCCTCGCTTTTGAAGGGCGTGCCCGTCAACAGCGAACTCGGTATGACGGGTGAGATCACCCTGCGTGGCCAGGTTTTGCCGGTAGGAGGCATCAAAGAAAAGGTCTTGGCAGCGCACCGCGCGGGGCTAAAGATCGTGTGCCTGCCGAGGCGTAACGAACCCGATTTAGAAGAACTGCCCGAAGAGGTGAAACGCGATATTCGCTTCATCTTGGTAGATCGCGTAGAACAAGTTTTCGAGGCGGCTTTCGCCAATGGAAGAGGAACTCAACGTGTCCAGATACAAGAAGAACAAGGGGGTAACCAAACCCCAGGAGAAACCGACGTGGCGCCGGATTGATCTGCATATCCACACGCCCGCCTCCAAGGATTATCAGGAAAGCGGCGTCACCTATCTCGATATTTTGCGCAAGGCCGAGGCGGAAGGCCTCGACATCATCGCCTTTACCGATCATAACACGGTGGCCGGCTACGCGGCTATGATGGAGGAGGTCGAAGACCTCACCCGTTGGGAGCAGAGCGGGCGCCTACGCCCCGAAGAAAAGGCACGGCTGGACGAATATCGCCGGCTGTTCGACAAAATCCTCGTCCTACCGGGGATGGAATTGACGGCTATGTTCGGCTTTCACATCTTGGCCATTTTCGACCCGTCCACGCCCATCCGCACGCTGGAGCACGTCTTGCTTGACCTGCACATTCCGGCGGCGCTCTTGGATGCGGGCGAGACGGAAGTTGGCCCCACGGTGGACGTCCTCCGCGCCTATGAGATTATGGATGAGGCCGGCGCCTTGGTCATCGCCGCGCACGCCAATTCGACGCATGGCGTGGCGATGTTCGGTTTCGACTTTGGCGGGCAAACGCGCATCGCCTACACGCAGGATCCGCACCTTCACGCCTTGGAGGTTACAGACCTCGAATCCAAAGGGCGCCGCACCACGGCCTCGTTTTTCAACGGGTCCAAGCCCCAGTACCCACGGCGTATGCACTGCATCCAAGGTTCCGATGCGCATCGCGTCAAGGGCAAGGGCAAAGACCTGGGCGTGGGCGAGCGGGCCACGGAGGTGCTCCTTTCGGAGGTGAGTTTCAAGGCGCTCAAAGAGGTCTTTTTGGGGGACGATTTTACCCGCACGCGCCCCTACCGCCGTTCTGAGGAGCCGTTTGACCACGTCGAGGCGGCGCGCCAGCAGGGGCCGACCATCGTGCAGAGTTTTCATGAGAATATGACGCGCCGAGGCGGCTGCCTGAATCGCATCCTGTGCGACGTGGTGGCCTTTGCCAATACGAACGGCGGCACCATTTACGTGGGGGTTTCGTCGCAGGCGCGCGTCCCCCCCAAGGGGATTGATAACCCGGAGGAGGCCATCGCCACGTTACGCACGGAAATCGAGCGCGCCGTAACGCCGCCCATCCCGGTCGAATTGAGCGTCCTCAAGAGCCAAGGCAAGAACGTCATCCGCATCGCCGTGCCCAAGGGGGAAGACGTCCCTTACGTCCTGGATGGGAGCCACGTCTATGTGCGGCGCGAATCGGAGACGAGCCTGGCCCTGCGCGATGAGATCGTGGCCCTGGTAACCCGGGCGCGCCAAAAGGCCGCCGCGGCGGCAGAGGCCCCCGCCCCTGAGGAGGCAGCGCCCCCCGCCGAGGAACAACCCGTCCCGGCCCCGGCGGAAGAACCCACGCCCGGCGTGGTGGAGGCCCCCCGCACCGGCGTGGAGATAGACGAGACCGTGGTGCGCAAAGGGGTAAAGTATCACACCGTGCGAGACCTGCGCGATGGCACCAAGGTGCACAACGTAACCCGCGCCTCGGCGCGCCGCCTGTGGCGCTATGCCATCGCCCTCAAAGAAAAGGGCGCCTTTCAGGAAGACAAGGTCAAGTGGACGGGCGACCTCGGCCTTTGGCACAAATATCTGCGCTCAGGCCGGCCGCATTACGATCTCGTCCAGCGTATGCCCGATGGGGCCATCCGCATCTATTACGGCGTGAGCGAAGATGGCATCCACGGGCCGTGGAAAGACGTCGTCAACCTAAAGGATTAGGCGTGGCGTTGTGGCGCATTCGCCCTTTTACGATGGACGATTATCCGGCCGTCTATGCCCTGTGGCAGGAGGCCGGGCCTGGGGTGCGCCTGCGTCCCTCCGATGCGGCCCCTGAGGTGGCCAAAAAGTTGGAGCGCGACCCGGACCGCTTTCTCGTGGCCGAGGTGGAGGGGCGCGTGGTGGGCGTGATTATGGGGGCTTGGGATGGGCGGCGCGGTTGGCTGCACCACCTCGCGGTGGAGGCGGCCTACCGAGGCCAGGGCATCGGCGCTGCCTTGGTGCGAGAGGTCGAGGAACGCCTGCGCGCCAAGGGCTGCCTGAAGGTCAACCTCCTCGTCCGCGCGGAAAATACCGCCGCGCGCCGCCTGTATGAGCGCCTGGGCTACGAGGAGATGCCCGGCATCATCGCGATGGGCAAGGAACTAGCCGGCGCTCAAGAATAAGGCCCCCGAGGGGGTGCATTGGCGCAATGCACAGGGGGCAGGGGTGCACCTTGCCCCCTGGCGTCATCATCGGCAAAAGGTTGGGGAATGTTCGAAATCTGCTTTTTGGGCACATCCGCTTCGGCGCCTTCCATCGAGCGGGGACTTTCGGCGACCGTGGTGATGTACCGCGACCAGCGCTTTCTCATAGATTGCGGCGAGGGCACCCAGCGCCAACTCTTGCGCAGCGGGTTGGGCTTTCGCAAACTGGATAAAATCCTCCTCACCCACGGCCATTTGGATCACATCCTGGGGTTGGGGGGGCTGGTTTCCACCTTTTCGCGGTGGGAATCCATCCCCTCCATCAGCATTTACGGCGGCCAGTGGGCCTTGCAGCGCGTGGAAGATTTGATGAAGGTCGTCCTCCGCGGGGGCGAAGTGGATATCGAGATTCGGTTCATCGCCATCAACGCGGGGGTCATCTGGCGCGGCGAGGGGATGACCATCTCGGCCTTCCCCGTCTCGCACCGTGGGCCGGGGTGTTACGGCTTTCTCTTCCAAGAAGAGAGCCGCCGCCCCTTCTTGGCCGAAGAAGCGGAACGGTTGGGCGTGCCGCGCGGCCCGGAGCGCCGCTTGCTCGTGCAGGGGCAGGCCATCACCCTGGCCGATGGGCGCGTCATCACGCCGGACCAGGTGTTGGGCGAAGAGACGGCCGGCGTGAAACTGGTACACGTGGGCGATGCGGGCCGCACCGATAACCTTGTGGAGATCTGCCGCGATGCCGATGCGCTCATCATCGAGGCGACCTACTCCTCGCGCGAGGCAGATATGGCGGCGCGCTTCGGCCACCTGACGGCCGCGCAGGCCGCGGAATTGGCCGCCGCCGCGAACGTCAAGCATCTCTTTTTGGTGCACATCTCGCGGCGCTATTCCGAATGGGAAATCCTCCGCGAGGCACGCGCCATCTTTGAAAACACCATCGTCCCGCGCGACCTGGAGCAGTACCGCATCACCAAAGGGCAGGTCGAGCGCGTCGAGGTGCGCGAGGCAGAGGCCTATGTGCCCTGAGCAAACAATCGGGCGAGAGCGCGTCTTTCTCAAACTGGGCGGGTCGCTCATCACCGACAAGCGCCGCGAAGAGACGCCCCGCCTGGAGGTCATCCAGCGCCTGGCGCGGGAAATTCGCTCTGCCCTGGCGGATCGGCCCGGCTTGCAGTTGGTGCTGGGGCACGGGAGCGGCTCATATGGGCATTTTCGCGCCAAGCGGTATAATGTGCATAAAGGGCATTTGGCCGATTGGCGGGGCTATGCCGAGACGGCTGCCGCCGCCCAACGCCTGAACCGCTTGGTGACGGAGGCCCTCTTGGAGGCGGGCGTATGGGCCGTATCGCTTCAGCCCTCCGCTTCGGCGCGCTGCTGGGAGGGCGAACTCCTGGAGATGGCCATCGAGCCCGTGGAGCGCCTGCTGGAGCGGGGCATCGTGCCTCTCGTGTATGGCGATGTGGCGCTCGATGCGGCGCGCGGCTGCACCATCCTCTCGACGGAGCAAATCTTTACCTACCTTGCCAGGGCGCTCCGGCCGAGCCGCATCCTCTTGGCGGGCGAGGTGGAGGGCGTCTTTACGGCGGATCCCTTGCGAGAGCCGGGCGCTCGCCTGATTCCCGAAATCACACCGCGCAACTATGCGGAGGTGGAGCGCGCCCTGAGCACCTCCTTCGGCGTGGATGTGACCGGCGGGATGCTGAGCAAGGTGCAAGGCCTCTATCGCCTGGTGTTGGAACAGCCCGACTTGCACGTGCGCCTTATCACCGGGCGAAAGGAGGGCCTCGTCTATCGCGCCCTGGTGGACCCGGCCTTTGCCGAAGGAACTGTAATTCGCTATGAAGCATCTTAATAATGATATGACCCTTGCCGAGGCCAAGGCCTCCAAGGGGTATGGGGAGATAGGGTGAGCGGGTTTATCGCTTTTGTCGTCATCTTTGGCTTGATGATCTTTGTGCACGAGTTTGGGCACTTTATTGCGGCCAAACTTTCGGGCGTGCGGGTGGATGAGTTCGGTTTCGGCTACCCGCCGCGGCTGGTGCGCCTTTTCACTTGGCGCGGCACCGAGGTGACGCTGAACGCCCTGCCTTTGGGCGGTTTCGTCAAGATGGCAGAAGACGATCCGACGGTTCCCAATAGCCTGGCCAGCAAGGGGCGCCTGACGCGCAGCCTCGTCTATACCTCCGGCGCCCTGATGAACGCCCTGCTGGCCGTGACCCTTTACAGCACCATTTTTATGATCGGCGCGCCGACCCCTGTACAAGGCCCCGGCGCGGGCATTTATGCCATTTCGCCGGGTTCGCCCGCGGAGGAGGTCGGTCTCTTGCCGGGAGATACGATCCTCGCGGTGAACGGCGAGGCGATAGATTCCGCCTCTGAGGCGGCCGCGCTTATCAAGGCGCGCCGTGGAGAGATCATCGAACTCATCGTGCGCCGCGAGGGGCAGGTGCTCCCGCCCATTTACGTGACGCCGCGCGTGAACCCACCCGAAAACGAGGGCGCCCTGGGCGTGGCGCTCGACTTGCCTTTGGAACGCGTCAAGTATCCCATTTGGCAGGCGGTGCCGCTCGGCGCGGAGGCGGCCTGGAATACGATGCGCGGTATGTGGTATGGCCTTCAGAGCGCCCTGCGCAAAGAGGCCTCGTTCCAAATCACCGGCCCCATCGGGATTTACCAAAAGACGGTGGAGGTGGCCAAGACGGGCCTGGAGCGCCTCATCGAGTTCACGGCCTTTTTGAGCCTGAACCTCTTTTTGATCAACCTTTTGCCCCTCCCCGCGCTCGATGGCGGGCGTTTGGTCTTTGTCCTCCTCGAGTGGGTGCGCGGTGGGCGCCGCATTCCCCCCGAACGGGAGGGGCTTGTGCACGCCATCGGGATGATCGTGCTCATCGCCTTGATGCTCGTCGTGGCCGTGGTAGACTTTCAACGGTATTTCGGATAAAGAACGGCTCGCAAAGCCTTGGAGATTAGACCTATGCCTTCCCTTTTTATGATGGCCCTGAACTGCCTTATGGATGAATCCAGGCCGGTTACAGAGGTAGCCCTGCGGCACCTCTCCGGCCCTAGCCGCGAGGAGATTCGCCTCTTTCAGGAGCGGTTCCCCGGCCTTTCTGCCGCGCGCCGCCGCGAGATCATCACGCGCCTGGTCGAGATGGCCGAAGAGAACGCCCTGCTCGATTATGTGGACCTGTTGAAAGGCTGCCTGCAAGATGCCGATGCCGTCGTGCGCCGCCAAGCCATCGAAGGCCTGTGGGAGTGCCTCCATCACGACCTCATCGCGCCTCTTTTGCGCATCCTTGCCTCCGACCCCGATCCTCTGGTGCGCGCCGCAGCGGCCACCTCGCTAGGGCGCTATATCTATCTCGGCGAATGCGACGAACTCGACGAGCGCCGCGTCCAGCCCATCCGAGACCTCCTTCTCAAAATCGCCAATGACCCTCACGAGGATATCGAGGTGGCGCGGCGGGCCGTCGAATCGCTGGCCTACATCAATACGGACGAAATTCGCCGCTTGATAGACCGCGCCTATACCCACGGCGACCCTCGGATGCGCGAGAGCGCCCTGTTTGCTATGGGGCGGAGCGCCGACCGCTTCTGGAGTGAGGTCGTCTTGGGGGATTTGCATGATCCCTCGCCGGCCATCCGCTATGAGGCGGCGCGCGCCACGGGGGAACTCCATCTGCGCCGCGCCGTCTCGCGGCTCATCGAACTCGCCGACGATGCCGACCGCGAGGTGCAAGAGATGGCCATCTGGGCCTTGGGGCAAATCGGCGGCAAGCGCGCCCGCCAGGCCCTGGAGGCCTGGGCCGATGGGAGCGACGAGGTCAAGGCCGAGGCGGCCAATGCCGCCCTGGAAGAACTCGAATTCAGCGACTTTTCGTTCGATATGTTCCTCTTTGACCCTCAAGACGCCCATATGGTCGAGGTCTCTTTGAACCCCTCCGAAAAGGATGAGGACGAAGAGGACGAAGACGAGTTCGATGAGGATGCCGCCCCCGACGAGGGCGATGACGAGGAATGGCCGGACGAATTTCTCGACATCTTGTGAGTGAGGACGATGCCTAGCGAAACCGCTTCGCCAGAGTGGACCCGCTTTCGGGCCATCGTGCACGGGCGGGTGCAAGGCGTCAACTTTCGATACTACACGTGCCTCCAGGCCGAACGCCTAGGGGTGGTGGGCTATGTGCGCAACCGAGGAGATGGCACGGTGGAGGTCGTGGCCGAAGGCCCCCCTCAAGCCACCCAAGCCCTCCTTGCTTGGCTGCATCAAGGGCCTCCCCTTGCCCACGTGACGCGCGTCGAGGTCACGTGGCTCACGCCGAACCGCGAATTTCGTTCCTTCGAGGTGCGCTACTAAATGAGGAAAAACCCCGAACGCGTGGCCTGGGCGGTCTTGCTGTTGGCCTTTGCCGCTTTTTGCGCCATCGTGACCTGCGTGCCCCTGGGCGTGCGGTGGTATCTCCTCTATTCGGAACGCGAAGAGACCGCCCTCGTCGAATCTCTGGTGGGGACGGTCATCATCGAACCGCCCGTCGGCAGTGGGCCGATTCCCTTGGTGAAAGGGGCGAGCCGCCAGGTGCCGCCGGGCACCGTCATCCACGTGGATGAGACCTCGGAGGCGGTGATCACCTTTTTCGATCACAGTTTTTTGCGCCTCTTTTCAGGGGGCACGGTGCGCTTGGAGCAATTGAGCGCGCCCAAATTCCGCGCCGGGCGCAAGCCGAATACGATACACCTCAACCTCCTCGCGGGGCGCGTGCGCATCGGCACAGCGATGTCGCTCAAGGCGCCCCTCGCCTTTCGGGTTACGACGCCCTACGGCCAGGCCTTTCTGGATGACGACGGGAGTTATGCCATCGAGGTGAGCGGGGGGCGCGCCGACGTGGCCGCGTACCGGAGCACGGCGCGCGTCGTCGCCGAAGGCGCCGAGATAGCCCTGCAAGAACGCCAACGCACCGAAATCGTGAGCGGGCAGCCCCCCAAGCCGCCCACGGGCGTGGCGCGCAACCTCTTGGCCAATGGCGAACTCAATGCCCCCCTTGCGGAGTGGCGCCTGTTTAACGACCAGGGCGCCGATGGCGGGGATGTGGATGGGCGCATCGAGTTCGTAACCGACGAGGGCCACAGCGCCGTGCGGTTCGTGCGCACGGGCGCCCAGGGCAACCACTGCGAGACGATCCTCGAACAGGCGCTCAACAAGCAACTGCCCGACCCCATCACCTCCCTGGTGGTGCGGGCCACGGTCAAGGTGCGCTACCAGGCCCTTTCGGGGGGCGGGTACCTCGGCTCCGAATATCCCCTGATGATCCGCATTACCTATCGCGATGCGTATGACAGCGAGGCCGAGTGGGTGCAGGGGTTCTATTACCAAAACCTGATGGGCAACCCGACCGTGCACGGCTTGCAGATTCCACAAGACCGATGGTTCTTTTATGAATCCGACAACCTCCTAGAGGTGCTGCCCATCAGCCCCTACAAGATCGTCAAAGTGCGCGTCTATGCCTCCGGGTGGGATTACGAAAGCCTCATCGCGGATATCGGCCTGATCGCCGAATGACCCGCTAAAGCCGCGCTTCAGCGCAGGCCTTTGATCTGCCGATCGTACAGCGCGCGGATGGCCGCCAAGATGGCCAAGTATTCGGGGGTGCGGTAGTCGGGGTAGGTCCAGGGGAGCGGCTCGAAGGCGCCGTGGCGATAGATCAGCGTCACCTCGGCATAAATGCCCTCGCCGATGTAGATGCGGTGCGCCTGATTCTTGGTGGTCGCCAAGACGAACTTGGCCTGCGTCATATAGCCCGGGTCGAGATTGATGCGCCGCCGCCCCGCCGCGTCGGCCCAGGCCATTTCCACATCGTTCGTCAGCCGCTTGATGTGGGCCAGTTCGCCGGGGTCTATCAGCCGTTCAAAGGCCGCGAACTGGCGAAGCAACCCCGGCCCGAATTCGCGCTCGTAATAGGTGGTGTGCGTAAAGGGGAGCGTGGCGCTGCGGTAATCGGCTGGGCCAAAGTGCCCTTCGAGGGCCTGCACCGCCTCGTCGAAAAGCGCCTCCTCTCGGGCGAGCATCGGGATGACCAATTTCACAGGTTGCGGCATCTTGATGGTGCCCATCGCCTTCGCCCCTACCTCAATAGGCCGGGAATTCCCTCCACTGCTCCTTCAGGCTCACGTGGGCCTGGCGGCTAAAAATAAGATGGTCGAGCACGCGGATGTTGAGCAGGCGCCCCGCCTTGCAGAGTTCTTCCGTCACGTGCAGGTCTTCGGGCGAGGGCGTGAGGTCGCCGCTGGGGTGGTTATGGCCTAGGATGATGGCCGGTGCGTTCTCGCGCACGGCCTCGCGGAACACCTCGCCCGCGCGCACCACCGTGGTGTTCACATTCCCCGTATAGACGGTTACCACCCGCAAGACGTGGTGTTTCGTATCGAGGAGCATCGCCATAAGTTGCTCCTGCACCTCGTTCACAAGCCGAGATTGAAAGACGCGCGCGGCATCCACCGGCCCGCCGATTTGGGGGCGAAAACCGCCCTCGGCCAGGCTTAGCCGCCGGCCCAACTCCGCGGCGGCCTGGAGTTGCGCCGCCTTGGCCAACCCGACGCCGGGCACCTGGCACAATTCGCCAATGCCCGCGCGGCCCAACCCCGCCAACCCCCCGAAGGCATTGAGCAGCCTTTGGGCCAGGCTCAGGGCATTTTCGTGGTTAGAGCCGGTGCGCAGGATGATGGCGACGAGTTCCGTATCGGTCAAGGCCGAGGCGCCGTAATACTGCAAGCGTTCGCGGGGGCGCTCGTCAGCCGGCATCTCTTTGATCAAAACGCGGTAGCCGTTCTCATCCATTGGCCTAAAACCCTTCTACCATATCGCGCTTGACGACTTTCCAAACGAGGTTATACTCCGCGTGAAGGGGCGCGCCCCTTCTCAACCTCGCTACCCCATAGAGGAGGAGGTGATGTGCAATGGACCAATCCTTTTCACACGGTGTCCTAGCATCACCTCCGGGTAATGGCTAGGGCACCAAGCAAGGCGAAACCCCCTCCCAGAGGGGGTTTTGCCTTTGAAGAGACTCCGGCCTAGGTGGCCGCCGAGTTCGAGGAGATCATATAGCCCCTTCGCAGGACGTTGCGCAGGTAAACCGGCTGTCGGGGGTTCGGCTCGATCTTATCTCGGATGTTCTTGACGTGCACGCGCACCAAGTCGGGCATCCCGGTGCCCGGTGGGTAGCCCCACACCTCTTGCAGCAACTGCTCCGCCGAAAAGACGCGATCGGGGTGGCGCATCAAAAAGTTCATCAGTTCGAATTCCACGGGCGTCAGGAGCACCACGGTATAGGGCGTTTTGATTTGAAACGAGCGGCAATCCAACTCGAGGTCTCCCACGCGGAGGATATCGGCCGTCAGGCTCGCCTCCGTCGGGTGCGCACGCCGTAAAAGCGCGCGGACGCGCAATTCCAGTTCACGCAGATCAAAGGGCTTGGTTATGTAATCGTCCGCGCCCGCCTCAAACCCCTCGATTTTATCCACGATGCTCCCCCGCCCAGTAAGAAAGAGCACCGGGATATTGGCAAACCCCGGCATCCCTCGCATATGCCGGCAGACGTCAATCCCGCTCATACCGGGCATCACGATATCCAGCACGGCCAAATCTGGCTTGCGCTGGCGGATCATCGTCAAAGCGTCAGCGCCTCGATAGGCCACGAGGGTCTCATAGCCGGCGAGCCTCAAGGCGCGTTGCACCGTCTCGGCAACGTCCCGATCATCTTCGACAATGAGGATTAGGTGGGCCATCTTATCCCCCTCCCCACCGGGCAGAGCGTATGTAGCCCGTGTGAGCGCCATTATAATCGGGGCGCGTTTGCACTTCAAGGAAGCGTGCGAGGCGCCGGCAAACGCCGTGGAACCCAGGACGCCGCACCCTTTGACATTTCTGCCCTCGGCCGCTATGATGGGTTTATCATCCGACCTAGGGAGAATATCGCGTGACGATCGCGTCTGCCGCGAGTAAGGTCATCCTTTTGGGGGAGCATGCCGTCGTTTATGGGCGGCCGGCCGTGGCCGTGCCCGTGAGCGAGGTGCGCGCCTGGGCCGAAGTGAACACGATCCTTTCCGAAGAGGGCATTTGCATTTATGCCGAGGATCTTGGGCGCTCTTTTCGCTTGGATGATCCCCCCGATGAGACGATCCTCCCCTTGCAGGAGGCCGTGCGCAACACGCTGCGCAATCTGCGCTTCCCCATAGAGGCGCTCTCCCTCGAGATTCGCCTGCGCTCGCGCGTGCCTATGGCGCGCGGCATGGGGAGCGGCGCTTCGGTGGCCACGGCGCTGGTGCGGGCCATTGGCAAGCACCTCTGCCACTCCATAGATGCGGCGCAGGCCTCAGCGCTCGTCTTTCAGGTGGAGAGGATCTTTCACGGCACGCCGAGCGGCATAGATAACACGGTCATCGCCTACGAAAAGCCCATATGGTATCGCCAGGGCGAGGTCGTCTTCCTGCGGCCCGGCGAGCCGCTGCACCTCGTCATCGGAGATAGCGGCACCCCTTCGCGCACGCGAGACACGGTAGCCCAGGTGCGCGAAAAGCACCGGGCGGACCCCGCGGCGGTAGAGGCCCTCTTTGACGAGATCGCTCGCTGCGCCGAGGCCGGCCGCGAGGCCCTCGAACAGGGCAACCCCATCACCTTGGGGGGGTTGCTCTCCGAAAATCATGCCCTTCTCCAGCGGCTCGGCGTTTCATCTGAGGCGTTGGATGCCCTCGTGATGGCCGCGCGCCGCGCCGGCGCCTTGGGCGCCAAGTTGACGGGCGGTGGAGGGGGCGGGTGCATGGTGGCGCTCGCCTTTGAGGAAGATGTGCCGGCCATCTCAGAGGCTCTGGCGGCCGCCGGCGCACAGAGCGTCTATTATACCGTGGTGATGTGAGCGTTCCCGGCGCTCTAGAAAGGGGCTGCGATGCAGCGCAAACAGACGATCGGCCTCGGCGTTCTCCTCATCGCCCTGGGCGCATGGGCGCTCCTTTCCGCCTTGAACGTGCCCTGGGCCAGGCTAGACCAGTTATGGCCCGTCATCCTCATCCTCCTTGGGGGGATGTCTCTCTACGGCGCGCTGGCGCGCCGGCCTAGAGATGCGGGCGGCGTTTGGTTCGGCACGGCGGCCGTCTTTTGCGGCGGGTTCTTTCTCGCCATCACCGCCGGGCCGTACGAATGGCGAGACCTCAACCGCCTCTGGCCTATCTTCCCAGCCGTGATGGGCCTCGCCTGGCTCGCCGCTTGGGGGGCGAACGTGCGCGAGGTGTCGAATATGGTCATGGGGCTGATCGGGCTGGGCATCGGTGCCTTGGGGTTCGCCTATACAATGGGGCAACTCGGTGCGGAACGCGCCTGGGAGATTTCCCAATGGTGGCCGCTCATCTTGATCCTTATCGGGTTGGGGCTTGTGGTCCAATTCCTGGTTCAGCGCCGCTAGACGATGTGGATCGGTGTGGATGCCAGCCGCGCCGCGCGCGCCTGGCGCACCGGCACGGAAAATTACTCGCTGTACCTCATCCGCGCCCTCATCGCGCAAGGGGGGCGGCACTTGTTTCGCTTGTATTTCAACGCGCCCCCGGCGGAGGGCCTCTTCCCACGGGATGAGCGCGTCGAATGGCGCGTGATGCCCTTCCGCCGGTTGTGGACGCACGCGCGCCTCTCGTATGAGATGATTCAGCGCCCGCCCGATGTGCTCTTTGTGCCCGCCCACGTGCTCCCTGTGGTGCACCCCAGGCGTTCCGTCGTTACGGTGCACGATGTGGGCTACTTGCGTTACCCACAGATGCACCCACGGGCCTCCAGGCGCTATTTGGATTGGTCTACGCGGTGGAACGTTCGCACGGCGGCGCACATCGTGGCCGATTCCGAGGCCACACGCGAGGACTTGGTCCACTTTTACCGCGCGGACCCCGCCAAGATCACCGTGGCCTACCCGGCCGGCACGCCCGGCCTCGCGCCGGTGGAGGACGAGGCGCGGCTGGCCGAGGTGCGCGCCCGCTACGGCACGGGCGAGGCCTATTTTCTATACGTGGGCACGCTCCAGCCGCGCAAGAACTTGGGGGTTCTCCTCGAGGCCTATGCACGCCTCTTGGCGAGGGGGCAGTTGCCCAAAGAGGTGCGGCTGGTGCTCGCCGGGAGGCCGGGTTGGCTGTGTGAGAATATCCTAGCGCGGGCACGCCGGGCCGACCTCGCCGGGCAGGTGATCCTCCCCGGCTACGTGGCCGCCGAGGATTTGGCCGCGCTCCTGAGCGGGGCCTTGGGGTTCGTCTTCCCCAGTTGGTATGAGGGGTTTGGCCTGCCCGTGCTGGAGGCGATGGCTTGCGGCGCGCCCGTCATCGCCTCGAACGCCTCGTCGCTCCCCGAGGTGGCGGGGGAGGCCGCGCTCCTCATCAACCCGGCGGAGGTGGACGATTTGGCGCAGGCGATGGTTCGCCTGTATGATGATGAGGCCCTGCGAAAGGCCCTCTCCGAGCGGGGCCGCGAACGCGCCCGCGCCTTTACGTGGGAGGCCTGCGCGACGCGCGTCCTCGAGGTGTTGGAGGCCGTAGGAGAAGGATGAACCGACCGTGCCAATCGGTGCGCATCCTTGGCGTACGGGTGGATGACGTAACGATGGCCGAGGCGCTGGCCTTGATGGAGGGGATGGTCGCTTCCGGGCAGCCGCACCAGGTCGTTACGGTCAATGCCGAGTTCGTGATGCGCGCGCAACGCGACGAGGCCTTTCGCGTAGTGTTAGAAGAGGCCCACCTCGCCTTGCCCGATGGGTATGGCCTCCTGTGGGCGGCGCGGCGGTTGGGGCGCCCTTTGCGGGAACGGGTGGCGGGGTCCGATATCGTCCCACGGCTGGCGGCGCTAGCCGCCCAACGGGGGTACCGGCCCTTCCTTTTGGGGGCGGGGCCGGGCGTAGCTGAAAAGGCCGCCAAAGTGCTCGTGCGCCAAAACCCGGGGTTGCAGATTGCGGGCACCTATGCCGGGTCGCCCGCGAGAGAGGAAGAGGAGGCCATCGTGGCGCGCATCGTGGCGGCGCAGCCGGATATGCTCTTCGTCGCCTACGGCGCGCCGGCCCAAGATTTCTGGATTCACCGCAACTTGCGGAGGCTGGGCGTGCCCCTCTGTATGGGGGTGGGCGGCACGCTCGATTTTATCGCGGGGGTGGCCCCGCGCGCGCCCTTGTGGATGCGCGAACACGGCCTAGAATGGCTCTATCGCCTCATCCGCCAGCCCTGGCGCTGGCGGCGGATGCTAGCCCTGCCCCGCTTTGCGTTGGCCGTAGGGAGGGAATGTCGCGCCCTCCGAAGGAGATCGCGATGAGACGCTTTTACTGTGTGCTGGGCATTCTACTCGTAGCGCTCGCCCTTTGGGCGGCCGGGTGGGGCCTTGGCCCAGCCCAGGCGCAAGGGGATCCCGTCCGCCTCGACAAGGTGGATGCCTACGTCGTCATCCTGAACGATGGCCGTTTAGACGTGCGCTACACCCTCACCTTCACCGAACTGGAGGCGGGGCGCGACCGCATCCGCCAGATGGGGCCTTTCCCAAGGCCACATACCATCATCTCGGCCAGCGGCCAGGGGCCGCAGGGGGAGTTCAAGGTCACCCTGAGCGGCGGCCCCGAGTTTTACGAGGTGCGCTTTGGCACGAACACCCGCCGCAACGAACAGTACACCATCCAAGTGCGCTACACGGTGGATCGCTCCGTGTTCGACCCAACCACCTACAACGGCCAGCCCTACCGCGCCATCGGCTGGGCGCCCTTTGAGTGGGCCTTGCCCATCGTGCGCCAAGAGATTCGCTACATTTTGCCCATCGAACTCCCCGCGAACATCACCCAGCCCGAGCAAGTGACGGACGATATCGTCCAAAAAACGGGCCTCATCGTGAACAATGCCGATGCCTTTGACCGTTGGGTCTATTTCCCCACGCCCGATGAAAAGACGGGCAAGGTATGGCTCTCCATCTTTGTGGCCAAGAACAATCTCCCACCCGAGACGAGCATGGTGCCGCAGTTCTTTTTGCCCGCCTCGGCCATCACCACCACCCAAGAGACGCCCATCCCCCTTTACACGCCCACGCCACAGGCCACGCCGCGGCCCGTGGATTTCATCGGCACGGTGCGCGCCATCTTTACCAGCCCCCTGACCCTTTGCACAGGCATCTTTATCACGCTTGGCGTACTCTTTTTGATGATCTTGGCTATGCGCAAACGCAAGCCCAAGCCCATCTACGAGCCGCCCGAAATCGAGGTGGAGACCTTCCAGACGCCTGGCGTGGTGCCCGACCTGAACGCCATCGAGACGGCCTTTGTGATGGGCAACTCCACCAAGACCATCGCGCTCATCGTGCTCGGTTTAGAGCAAAAGGGCGTGGTGAACATCGTGAACCGTCACCCCCTGCAGATGGAGGTCCTCAACGAGGCCGGCGCCACCGCGCCTTATGAGAAGGCCCTCCTCGGGGCCATCCAAGAGGATGGCACGATAGACCGCAGCAAGATTCCGGCCATTTTGGAGGCCGTGTCCAGCGCCGTCCAGCCCAAGATGTGGAACGCCGACCCCCAGGCCACGCGAGAAACCTATCAGCGCCGCATCGAATCGGCCTGGGATGAATACGAACGCGAATACCGCAACCGCCCCCAGCCTGCGCGTATGCCCAACTACATCCCTTGGATCATCCTTTCCGATCGTTGGGCGCGCGAGGGCGGCAGCACGGCCACCGTGGGCGGGCCTGCCGGCCCAGGGCCTTTGGCACGGGCCGCCGAAGAGGCCGTGGCGCCCCTAGAACGGATGGCCGGCGACTTGACGCGCTCCATCGAAGAGGTGATGACGGGCACGGTGGAGCGCATCGAGCAGGGCGTGCAGCGCGCCTTGGGCGGCGAAGGCGGGCGAGATGCCTGCCACAGCGCCTGCCACTCGGCTTGCCATTCGGCCTGCGTGCACGATGCCTGCCACTCGGCCTGCGTGCATGACGCGTGTCATTCGGCGTGCCATTCGGCCTGCGTGCACAGCGCGTGCCACAGCGCCTGCCACTCGGCCTGCGTGAGCCGCTTTTAGGGGCCACCGATGGAAGAACGCGCCCAACCGCTTGATTTGCAACAGTTCGCCGCGACCTTTGTCGCCTCCACGCGGAATATCATCTACATCCGCCCGGAGGATCGGCTGATTATCCTGCGGCCCAACCGTCTGCATCACCTGAACGAGACGGCGCTCTTTATCCTAGACCGCCTCTACAATCGCCCGCAGGTGGATGTGCCGGCCATCTTGGCCGAAACGGCCGAGCGCTACCACGTGGAGCCGGAACGCGTCCGCGAGGACATAATCGCCCTCCTGCGCAGTTTGAACGGCCTCTTGCAGGATGATTGGCGCGAGGTAACGGCCGTGCGCATCACGCCATTCGGCAGCCACAAACGCGAATTGCCCGTCCTTTCGGAAATTGCCCTGACCTACCGCTGCCAAAACCGCTGCACCTTTTGCTATGCCGATGCCCCCCGCCGGGGACGCGCCGTGCGCGAGATGACCACCGAAGAGGTCAAAATCATCATAGATCGCATCGCCGATGAGGCCCACTGCCCCACACTCTCGTTCACGGGCGGCGAGCCGACATTGCGGGAGGACCTCCCCGAACTCATCGCCTACGGGCGCGAGAAGGGCTTGCGCGTCAACCTGATTACGAACGGCCTGCGCTGCGCCGATGCGGAATACGTCGCGCGCCTCGCCGAGGCGGGGCTGGAATCGGCCCAGGTGAGCCTGGAGGGCGGCTCCGCCGCCGTGCACGATGCCATCACTCAGCACCCCGGCTCCTGGGAACTCACCGTGCGGGCCGTGTACCGCCTGAGAGAGGCGGGCATCCACACCCACACGAACACGACCATCTGCGGTGGCAACCGCGACCATCTGCTCGAACTGGTGGATTTCATCGCCGACGAACTCCATTCCCAATACTTTTCGATGAATATGGTCATCCGCACGGGCACGGCGCTCACCTCCCCTAAAGACGATATCGCCTACCGCGAGATCGGCTCCCTCATCACCCAGGTGCAGGAGCGCGCCCAGGCCAAGGGCGTGCGCCTGGTGTGGTATTCGCCCGTGCCCTACTGTATGTTCAACCCCGTCCAGGCGGGGTTGGGGTCGAAATCATGCGCCTGTGTAGATGGCCTCATCTCCGTGAACCCAGCGGGGGAACTCTTGCCCTGCTCCAGTTTCGAGCGGGGCATCGGCGACCTGTTGCACAGGCCGTTTGCGGATGTCTGGTTCTCGCGCACGGCGCGCTATTGGCGCGGCAAAGAATTCATCCCGCCCGTGTGCCAGCATTGCGAGATCCGCGATATCTGTTGCGGCGCCTGCCCCCTCTACTGGGATGAGCGCCGCTCCTTTGACGAGTTGCGCCCCTTTGCGCCGGGGGGCACGCCCTGGGGGGCGATGGTCTGGCGCGCCAAAAAGGCCCTTTGGTCTCACACTTGGGGGGTTGGCCTGCGCGGGCGTTTTAGCGCCGCGCCCGAAGAGGGAGAAAAGACCGCATGACCAAGGTATCCCGCCCGCGAGTGTACCGGATGACGTTGGCCCAGTTCCACAAATACCTCACGGATAAGCGCGCCGAGTTGGAGGCCTGCATCCAAGAGATTTCTGAAATCGAGGCGCGCTTTCGCAAGGCCTTTCAAGAGGAATTGGTCATCTGGCAAGACCTGTTCACCTTCTGCTACCCGCGCGTCAAGGCCGAGCGGCGCAATCTCCCGGCCGACCTGCAAGCCTACTTGGATCGCCTCGAGGCCGAGGAAGAGGCGCGCATCCGTGGGGAAATCGAGGCGCTCTATCGGGAGATTGCCGAAAAGCGCCAAATCGCCGATGGCCTGACCCAACGCGCCCAAAAGGCTGCCCAGGCGATGCGCGCCGCGAACCCCTCCCTGAATGCCCGCGAGGAGGAACTCAAGGCGCGCGTGGCCCAACTCCAGGAGGAGTTTACCCGTGCCTTTGAGGAGGAAGAGGCCCTGCGGCAGGGGGCGCTGGGGGCCTTGCGCCATATTGGGCGCATCCGCCGTCTGCGCGCCCTGCAAAAGACGATCAAACAACAGCAGGCCGAGGCCCTCAAAGCCCTGCGCGCGGTGCGCAAAGAGTGGACCGACACGGTTCAGGCCACCGCCGAAAAGCAATCCACCTGGCGCGAGGAGTGGCAAAAGACGAGCGTGCGCCTGGCCGAAGCACAGGGCCAACGAGATTACCTATCCGGGCACTTGAAGGAACTCGCCGAAGAGGCTGGCCTCCAACGCGCCTTGCAGGAGATGACGGAGATGTACACTGTGCCCGGCGAATTGGGCGAAAAACTCGCCGAGTTGGCGTGGCATAACGCCGTGCGCCGCTCCTTTGAAGAGGGCTTGCAAGCCATCGCTGAGGCGCTGGGCCTTCTCAAGGGCCTTTCGAACGGCCTGGATCGCTTTACGCAAAGCGTGGGCAAGGTCCTCGCCGAACAGCGGCGTTACAACCTCAAGCCCGTCCAGGTGCCGGTGCCCGAGCAGGCGGTCAACGTCAATGCTCTGTGGGCCGACTTGCGCCAGAAGGTCAAAGACGAGCGTTATTTGGGGGCCAATCCCCTGGAATTCATCCGCTTGGCCCGCGAGGAGGTCATAGGGCGCCTTCCGAACGAGACCATTCAGGCCTTCTTTGAGGGTATGGGGAACGCCCTCAACGAGGCCACCAAGGCCTGGGGATAGACCGGCCCACCACGAATCCTAAGGGAGCCAACGATGAGAAAATTCGGTGCCATCCTTATCACCCTCGCTTCCGTCCCATTCCTCACCCTGGGGCTGCTCTTCCTCATCGCGGCCTCTTCGGTGCCCAGCCGCTTTTGGGTGGCCCTGGCCTTTGGGGCCGTGGGCCTGGCCCTTCTCCTGTGGGGGCTGGGGAGATTGCGCCGGTTGGCCGCCCTGAGCGATGAGGCCCTGCGCACCGGCGCGGTGGAACTCGCCCAACGCCTGGGCGGGGAACTCACCGTGGCCCAACTGCGCGCCGAATTCCGCATCCCCCAGAACTTGGCGCTCAAGACGCTCGAGGGGCTGGCGGCGGAGGGCACCTGCCAGCGCGAACAGCGCGCTGAGCGCATCGTCTACGTCTTCAAAGGGTTGCAGCCTTCGCTGGCGCGCAAGGTGTGCCCTTACTGCGGCACCGAACTTCCCCTTCGCCAGGCCGTGCGCAAATGCCCAAACTGCGGCGCCCAACTCGAAATCACCAAGACTTGAGGCGCCTAGGCCGCGCCCTTTGGGGCCTGTGCACTTTGGCGAGCATCCTTGTGGGGGTGGCCTGCGCGCGAGCCACCCCGCCGGCCGAGGCGCTATGGGCCACGGCCCCGCCGCCGACGGCCGCGGTGGCTACGCCGGCGCCCCCCGCTACCCCTGCTAGGGGCCTGCCATCCCCCTCGCCCACGGCCTGGGTGCCCTCTTTGGCCCCCACGCCCACGCCACGGGGCGGCGGCGACCCCATCGCCTATCTTTTGGCCCATCCTATGCCTCCGCGCGATGAGGCCCGCCTGGCGCGCGAATTCCTCGGGCGCGAGGCGCCCCCGGCGGGCGCGCTCTGCCGCAACCGAGGCGCTCCCTTGGGAACTCGGGATGCCTTCTGGGTGGGGCACGTGGAAGATACCTTCCCCACCTGGGAGCCTATCACGGCCACGCTCATCTTGACCACGGCACACGCCCACTTCTGGCTGGAAGAGGGCCTGGAGGCCGATGCGGAGGCCCTGGCGCGGTCGGCCCAGGCTTTCGAAGAGCGCATCTACCCCACCGTAACCGCCCTTTTGGGCCTGGCGGGGCGAGATCCGTTCGCCGGCTGCCCTTTGGCCATCTTGAACGCGCGCGTGCGGGGCGCCTTGGGCTATTATCTGAGCCTCAATGCCCTGCCCCGGAACATCAACCCCTTCAGCAACGAGCGCCCGACCATCGTCATCAATTGCCCTACCCTGGCGCCGGGCACGGCCGCCTATGAGGCCACCTTGGCGCACGAACTCCAGCACGCGCTTTTGAGCCTCCTGGATGCCAACGAGCAAGCCTGGGTTACCGAGGGGTTGAGCGAACTGGCCGAGGAGCGGAGCGGCTATGCGGAGAGCCAGTCGGCGCGCGCCTACTTGGTCCACCCGAACATCGCGCCCCTGAATTGGTCTGTGGAGCCGGCCGACCTCGAGGCGCACTATGGCGCGGCCTATCTCCTGATGCGCTATCTGGCCCAGCGCTACGGCGAAGGCGCCTTGGCCGACCTCGCCCGTGAACCGGCCGATGGCCTGGCGGGGTTTGAGGCCATCCTCGAACGCTTTCAGCCGCCCACCTCGTTCGACGCCTTTTTCGGCGATTGGCTCATCGCCAATGCGTTGAACATCCCCCTCCTAGAGGGCGGGCGCTACGGCTACCCCGGCCTGGGCCTGGCCCCGATGGCCTGCTCTAGGGTGGAGGAGTATCCCTTTACCTTGGAAGGGGCGCTCGAGCCTTACGGCGCGGCCTGTTGGGAACTCCCCCTGCCGGAAGGTGGCCTGACCATTTCGTTCCAAGGCCGGCCAGAGGCGCGCCTGGTGCCCACGGATGCCGCCTCCGGCCGCTGGATGTGGTGGTCTAACCAGGGAGATCAAGGCCACAGCACGCTCGAAAGGACGTTGGATTTGCGCGCCGCGCGCGAAGCGACGCTCTCGTACAAAGTTTGGTTCGATATCGAAGAGGGGTGGGATTACGCCTACCTGCGCGCCTCCGCCGATGATGGGAAGACGTGGACGCTCCTGCGCACCCCCGCGATGCGCGCGCCCGGCGCGGCTGGCTATGCCCTGGGGCCGGGTTACACGGGTGCCTCCGGCGGGTGGGTCGCCGAGGAGGTTCCGCTTGACCGCTTTGCGGGGCAGGTGATCCGCCTGCGGTTCGACTATATCACGGACGACGCCGTGCACGGGGCCGGCCTGTGCCTGGATGACGTTCGCGTAGAGGCCATCGGCTGGGCGGATGACGTGGAGGCGGGCGAGGAGGGCTGGCGCGCCGAGGGGTTCCTGCGCATCGAGAATCGCCTACCCCAGCGCTACCTGGCGCAAATGGCCCGGCGCGGCGAAGGGGGCGGATTGCAGGTTCAGCGGCTGGAGATCGGCGATGAGGCGCGCGCCGAGTGGCTCCTAGCCGGTTCCGCCCTTCGGCAGGAGAGCGTGTACCTCATCCTTTCCGCCGCCACGCCCTTGGCGGCGGAGCCGGCGATGTACCATTTGGCAATAACAAAATCATAAAAATTAGCTATCATAGGCTTTATTAGCGGCTTTCTGCAGCTCGCCGCATCGCTAAAAACGCTTGCTTTAAGGAGTGACTTACACTGCTTTCTGGCTCTTTTAAAAGTAATTTCTGATATTCTTCTAAAAATTTCATTCGCAGACGGTAAAAAAGATGTAAATAATGACGTAGAAAACTAACACAATCAAGAATTACTATCTCTATCCCTGTTTGGCTGTAAACCCCTAAAGCATAATCGCGAACTACTTTTTCTGTTTCTTCAGTCGTAATGAAAATGTAATTCTCAATGTTTTTGTCTGCAATCTTCTGTAACGCACGATCTATATCATTAATTGTAACGTTTCTATTTTTCATTTCATAACTCGTTATTATATTATTATCATCGATCAAAGTAATCTGCAAATCTCCTATTGAGCCGGTTTGCACATCTGCAGCATTATGCGACTCAAGAGGTAGAACTCTTTCCCGAAGGTACAATTCTGCGGCATTATAGGCCGCTGCAACTATAAGTACTGGTAAACGGCTTGAGTTTGGGAATCTAAGATGGCCTTCAATCAATGTAACGATATCTTCCGCGGAAAGAGTAACGTCACCCTCTTCTTTTTGCAACCCTTCAAGCAACTGAGCTATCTGTTGTGTTTGTTCATCTCTGAGAATCAGAAGTTGGCGGATTACTTCTGCAAGCAAATCGTCGGCCGATATGCGCTGCGAGTGAACATCATCAAGAAGCAGTAGAATCTCTTGATACATTCTTTTGGGCCGTCCGACAATATTCACATTGGTAGTTAGTGTGTAATCGATATTCCTGAAAGCAGGGGTCAAAAAGGCAGTTGTCGAGTTACATGGCAGATTATGGGTATTGACGAAAGCCGTCACGAATCCTTCATCATAGTGACGGCCTGAATATGAATCTGCGGTCCCTATCTCTGTATATGGTTTT
This sequence comes from Chloroflexota bacterium, assembly GCA_019873625.1. Taxonomy (GTDB): domain Bacteria; phylum Chloroflexota; class Anaerolineae; order UBA1429; family UBA1429; genus JAIOAW01. The sequence continues at coordinate 12,754 of JAIOAW010000016.1, read as the reverse complement.
CTAATATCAATTTCGGGGCGATGGGATTTGGCAAGGGAACAAGCAAGAATGAATCTCACCCCTGATCGATTATTGCGAAGTCTGCTAATATATTGAATTCGATCTAGAATTTCTTTTTGCTCTACAATAGGTTTTTCAGTGTTTTCTACTGCTCTTTTATAAGCAAGATCAAGGATTTCTGCTGGATCTCGCACTCGTTTATCTCCTCAAGATCATAGTTTATCCATAAAACTTCACGCCTTGGTGTCTTTACTGAGTGGCAATTTTTAAAGGGGGCTGCAATTTTCCTCCAATCTTTGTATAAACTATTCATGAGATCGCAGTCATAAGATGATAGAGCAACCTTACCCGCAACTGAGTGTAAAACATTGGCCAACTCGTAATGATCTTCATTTGACATTTCGTAAGCATATGCATTGCTATCTCCACGGGATTCATGAGGGTAAGGAGGATCACAATAGAAAAGGGTCTCTTTGCTATCATAACGTTTTATAACTTCGATCGCAGGGGAATGCTCGATTTGTACTCTTAACAGTCTTTGAGCAATATATGGCAAATCTTCAACAGCACCCAGCCATCTTGAGACCGCGCCAGCCATTCCAGCTCTGCTTGTTAACCGACAATGAGCCCATCGCCCTACGGTCGCGGTTTGTGCCAACCCCGTTCTTACCTGTCTTGCCCGAACATAGAATCTTCTGGCTCTTTCAAGATCAGAAATTCCTTCTTCAACTCGCAAAGCGAGTTCAAATTCTTCTCTAGAAAAAGGGGTAAGACCGATTGCTTCAATCAATCTGTCTTTTTGGTCACGAAGGACTCTGAAAAAATTTACTAGTTCGCCATCAAGATCATTATACGTTTCTATTGGAGATGGTTCCCGGTTCAACAAAACAGCAGCAGAACCACCAAAAGGTTCACAGTAATGCTTTGTTTTTGGTAACAGAGGAAGTAACCAATCTAGATGATTGTACTTTCCCCCATACCAGCCGAAAGCGATAATTCTCCGCGTCACCGCTCACTCCTTTTCTATTGCTATGTCAAATTTATTATGTGGCATAATGTTACAAAATTCAAATCACATCAAGAACATTATCCCCTCAACCGCGTCAGGACCTGAAAATCCGTACCCTCGTCAACCCCTTTTGCCCACTTTTTTGACATTCTTCCAAAATTGACATCCCTCCCAAGCCATAGTATCATAACGCTGTAAGGAGGCCGAGGTGGCGGCGCAGCAAGGTGCAACCCAACCGATGAGCAATAGGGGGCGGATGCCCCTCGCGTTGGTGCGCCCGGCTCGGCATCATCACCATCACGCGCCCTAGGTGGGTTGCGCTGCTGCAGCGCCGCAGTGTGGGGCAACCTGCCGAGGAAGACTAGTTCTCGCGAACTGGTCTTTTTTTTGTTATCGGCGCTTCGCAAGAAGGAGTATCAGGCTATGAACGGACGTACCTTGCGCCGCCAGCGGCCGCACGGCGTGGCCGACCTGCTGGGCGCCCAAGCCGCCGCCAAGGCGCGTTGTGAGCGCCTCCTGCAAGAGGTATTCGAGCGGTGGGGCTACCAACGCATCATCGTGCCCACCTTCGAGTATTACGAGACGCTCGCCACCGGCGCCAGCCCCCAACTCATCGAGGATATGTACCGCTTTTTCGACCGCGAGGGCCACGAACTGGCCCTGCGCACCGATATGACCGTGCCCACGGCGCGCGTGGTGGGCACGCGCCTGTTCGACCAGCCCCTGCCCCTCCGCTTTTACTATGTGGGGAGCGTTTTCCGCTGTAAAGAGCCGCAGGCCGGGCAACTGCGCGAATTCACCCAGGCGGGCATCGAACTCGTAGGGGCCGATACGCCCGAGGCCGATGCCGAGGTGGTGGCCCTGGCCATCGCCGCGCTCAAGGCCTTGCGCATCGCGCACTTTCAGATCAACCTGGGCCAGGTGGCCTATCTGCGCGCCATCACGCGCCCCATCGGCCTGGCCAACGGCGATATCCACGCCCTAGAGGCGAGCATCAGCCGCAGGAACGACGTGGAGATCGCCCACACCCTGGCGCGTTTGGGCATCGGCGGCGGCGCGGCAGAGGCCATCCGCGCCCTGCCCTACCTCTGCGGCGACGCGGAGGTGCTGGATGAGGCGCGGCGCTTGGCCACGAACGAGGCCGCCCAAGAGGCCATTGACCGCTTGGGGCGCGTTTACCGCCTCCTCGAGGCGGAAGGCGTAGCCGAGCACGTCATCTTGGACCTGGGCGAAGTGCGCAGTATGGAATATTACACAGGCATCACCTTCCACGGCTATGTGGCGGGGCTGGGGTTCCACGTGTGCAGCGGCGGTCGCTACGACGGGCTGATCGCCAACTTTGGCCCCGATATGGCCGCGGTGGGGTTTGCCTTGGGCATCGAACGGGCGATGCTCGTGGCGCCCATCGAAGAGGACGTCTCGCCTGACCTTCTGATGGCCCACTGCGAGCACCCCGCCTGCAAAGCGCTCGTTGCCCAGGCCCGCGCCCAGGGCTTGCGGGTGGAGGTGGACGTCTTGAGGCGCGATGAGGAGGCCCTATGGGCCTACGCGCGGGCGCGGGGCGCGCGGCGGGTGCTGGTGTGCACGCCGGAGGGGTACCTCCTCCTGGAGGGGGAGGCCGAGCGGCGCCTATCTCGCGCTTTACTAGAAGAGGAGATGAGGCAATGGACCCGTTGATGGTGGCGCTCCCCAAGGGGCGTATGCAGGATGAGGTGCTGGCCCTCTTTGCCGCGGCGGGCTTCCCCACCGCGCCCGAAGAGGATAGCCGCGCCCTCATCGTGGACGATCTCACCGGCAGGTTGAGGTTCATCTTGGCCAAGCCGGCCGATGTGCCCACCTATGTGGAGTACGGCGCGGCGGCGTTGGGCGTCTCCGGGCAGGATGTGCTCCGCGAGAGCGGGCGAGATGTGTACGAGCCGCTCGGCCTGGGCGTGGGCAAGTGCCGGCTGGTGCTGGCCGGCCCGCCAGAGGCGCGCCACCGCAATTTGCGCCTGGCCTCGAACCTGCGCGTGGCCTCGAAATATCCCCGGCTGACGCGCCAATACCTCGAAGAGCGAGGCATTACGGCGGAGATCATCCCCCTGAGCGGGTCCATCGAACTCGCGCCGGCCTTGGGGCTGGCCGACCTCTTGGTGGACCTGGTGCAGACGGGCCGCACCCTCCGCGAAAACGGCTTGGTGGAATTGGAGACGCTGATGGAATCTCAAGCCACGCTCATCGTCAACCGCGCCTGGCACAAACTCCAATTCCAAACCATTCAGGGGATTATCCGCCAACTGGCCGCCGTGGTCGCCACTGCCCCCAAGGAGAAGGCCCTATGACGCCGCGATTGCGCATCGTGCACGGCCGAGAGGCCGCCGCGCGCACCCTGCTTCAGCGCCAGGCACTGGAGGATTTTGCCGCCTCTGACGATTTGCGCGCGAGCATCGCCAGCCTCTTCGGGGAACCCCTCTCCCCGGCCGAGGTGGTGGCGCGCATCATTGCCGAGGTGCGCGCCCAAGGGGATGAGGCCCTGCGGCGTTACAGCGCCCTGCTCGATGGCGCCGTGCCGCAGGCCTTCCGCGTGCCGCCCGAACGGATTGCCGAAGCCTGGGAGCGCATCCGCCCCGCATTGCGCGAAGCCCTGCAACAGGCGGCGGAACGCATCCGCGCCTTTCACACGCGGCAGTATGCCTCCTCGTGGCTCGAGTGGGATGGCCAAGGCGGCGCCCTGGGGCAGATTATCCGCCCTTTGCAGCGGGTGGGCATCTATGCGCCCCACGGCCGGGCGCCCTATCCCTCCTCGCTCTTGATGGCGGCCATCCCGGCGCGCGTGGCCGGCGTGCCCGAGGTGGTGGTGGCCACGCCGCCGCGCGACGGCGCGCTGAATGACGCCATTTTGGCAGCAGCCTACGTGGCGGGGGTCGAGGAGGTGTACGCCTTAGGGGGCGCACAGGCTATCGCAGCCCTGGCTTACGGCACCGAATCGGTGCGCCGCGTAGACAAGATTATGGGGCCAGGGAACCTCTTTGTGGTGCTCGCCAAGCGGCAGGTGTACGGCGCCGTGGATATTGACCAACTCCCCGGCCCCACGGAGACGCTCCTCATCGCCGATGAGACGGCCAACCCTGCCTACGTGGCGGCGGACCTTTTAGCTCAGGCCGAGCATGACCCCCTCGCCTCGGCGATCCTCATCACGCCCTCGGAGGCGTTAGCGAGGGCCGTCCAGGGGGAGGTCGAACGGCAAATCGAACGCCTTTCGAGGCGGCGCATCATCGAGGAGGCCCTTTCGGCGCGCGGGGGCATCGCCCTGGTGGCGAACCTGGATGAGGCCCTGGATTTGGCAAACGCCTATGCCCCGGAGCACCTCTGCTTGCTCACGGCCGATCCCTGGGGGCTGGTGGGGCGCGTGCAGAACGCGGGTGGCATCTTTGTGGGGGAACTTTCCTCTGAGGCGCTGGGAGATTATCTGGTGGGGCCGAGCCATATTATGCCTACGATGGGCACGGCGCGGTTTTCCTCGCCCGTCAACGTGTGGGATTTCCTCAAGATCACGAGCGTCTTTAGCGTGAGCGCCCCCACAGCACGCCAGATCAGCCCGGCGGCGATCGTCTTGGCGGAGGAAGAGGGGTTGACGGCCCATGCCGAGGCCATCCGCCTGCGGCTGGGCGACCTCACGGAGGAGGGACGATGAGCGGCACAGCGTGGAACCTCGCCGCCCTGGTGGGCGAGCGGGTTCAGGGCTTGCAGGAATATGCCCCCGAACCCCTGCCCGAGGTGGCTCGGCGGCTGGGCGTGAGCGAAGATCGCCTCATCAAACTGGATGCGAACGAGAATCCCTACGGCCCCACGCCGCGCGCTGTGGAACGGGTGCGTGCCTTCCCTTATCTCCATCGCTACCCAGACCCCATCGCGCGGCGCTTGCGAGAGGCCATCGGCGCCTACATCGGCGTGGACCCGGCGCATATCCTCGTGGGGAACGGTTCCGACGAGTTGATTGACCTCACCCTGAGGGCCTTCCGCCCAGGGCCAAAGGGCGGGGGCATCGCTCAGGTGCTCGATTTCCCCCCGACGTTTGGGATGTATGCCTTCTATGCCACGGCGAACGATATGACCGTGGTGCGCATCCCCCGTGGGGCCGATTTCAGCATCCCTGTGGCGGCCGTGGAAGACCTGTGCCGGCGCGACCCCCGGCCGCGCCTAGCCTTTGTCGCATCTCCCAATAATCCGGATGGCGGCCTCCTGGCCGAAGAGGCGCTGGAACGCCTCCTCGCCCTGCCGCTCATCGTCGTGCTCGATGAGGCCTACATCGAGTTCGCCGGCGGCTCGCGGGCGGCTTGGGTGCCCAAACGGCAGAACCTCATCGTCCTGCGCACCTTCAGCAAGTGGGCCGGGCTGGCTGGCCTGCGCGTGGGGTATGGCGTCTTCCCGGAGGAGTTGATAGGGGCTTTGTGGCGGCTGAAATCCCCTTATAATGTGAACGGCCTAGCCCAAGAGGCGGCCCTGGCGACGCTGGAAGACCTGGATATTGCCCGCGAACGCATCGCGCGCCTGGTGGCCGAGCGCGCCCGCCTCATCGAGGGCCTGCGGCGGTTTGCCTTTCTCCACGTGTATGAGAGCCAGGCAAATTTCGTCCTTTCGCGCCTGCAAGGGGTTCATTTGACGGCTGTTCGGCGGGCTATGGAGGCGCGCGGCATCCTCCTACGCTATTTTGAGGGGCCAAACGGCGAGGAATGGGTGCGCATCTCCGTGGGCACCCCGGCCCAAACCGAGGCCGTGCTCGAGGCCTTTGCCAACCTAAAAGCGAATGGAGGAGGGGGCGATGGACTATAAACGAACGGCCACCGTGCGCCGCACCACGCGCGAGACGGATATCTCGCTCACGATCAACCTCGACGGCACGGGCCTTTGGAACATCCGGAGCGGCGTGCCCTTCTTGGACCATATGCTCAGCCACGTGGCCGTGCACGCCCTCTTTGATTTGGACCTCACCTGCCAGGGCGATATCGAGGTGGACGATCACCACACGGTGGAGGATATCGGCATCGCCCTGGGGCAGGCCTTGGCCCAGGCCGTGGGCGATAAAACGGGCCTCGCCCGCTATGGGAGCATCCTGATGCCGATGGACGAGGCGCTCGTGCTCGTGGCCGTGGATTTTTCAGGGAGGGGGCTTTTGGTGTACGATGTGCCCCTCAACGCGCCCACGGTGGGGCGTTTCGATACGGAACTCGTGCCCGAGTTCCTGCGCGCCTTGGCGCACCAGGCGGGCATTACCCTACACGTCAAGTGCATCCACGGCGCGAATACACACCACCTCATCGAGGCCGTGTTCAAAGGGTTGGGGCGCGCCTTGGGCCAGGCCGTCGGCCGCGATCCGCGCCGCCAGGGAATCCCCTCGACCAAGGGGGTGCTGTAAAGTGCTCACCATCGTAGATTATGGCGTGGGGAATTTGCGTAGCGTCTATATGGCCTTCAGGCGCCTGGGCCTCGAGGCGCGTGTGGTGAACCGGCCGGAAGAGGTCATCCAGGCCACGGTGCTCGTCTTGCCGGGGGTGGGCGCCTTTGGCGATGCGATGGCCAGCCTGCGCGCCCTCAAACTGGATGAGCCTCTCATCGCCGCCGTGCGAGAGGGGGTGCCCTTTTTGGGCATTTGCCTCGGCTTGCAACTCCTCTTTGAGGTGAGCGAGGAGATGGGCGAGCATCGCGGGTTGGGCCTGCTCGCCGGGCGGGTGAAGCGCTTCCCCTCATACCTGACGGTGCCCCATATGGGCTGGAACCAGATTCACCAGGCCAAGGTATGCGCCCTATGGCGGGGCGTGCCCGATCACACCTATGCGTATTTCGTCCACTCTTATTACGCGCAGCCCGAAGATCAAAGCGTGGTGGCCGCCTGGACCGACTATGGCATAGATTACTGCTCAGCTGTAGCGGTGGGGAACCTGTACGCCATCCAATTCCATCCGGAAAAGAGCCAAGACGTGGGCGAGCGCATTTTACGCAATTTCTGCATCGCGGTTGGCCTCCTCCAGGAGGAAGGGTGATCATCTACCCGGCCATTGACCTGCGCCAGGGGCGGTGCGTGCGCCTTCAGCAAGGAGATGCCGCCCAAGAGACGGTGTTCGCCGATGACCCCGCCGAGGCCGCCCGCCGTTGGGTGGGCGAGGGGGCCACGTGGCTGCACGTGGTCAACCTGGATGGCGCCCTGGGCGAGCCGGCAGCGGCCAACTGGCGCGCCCTAGAGCGCATCCTTGCGGCGGTAACGGTGCCCATCCAGTTCGGCGGGGGGCTGCGCTCCGTGAAGGACGTGACGCGCCTCCTCGAACTGGGCGTGCGCCGCGCCATCTTGGGCACGGTGGCCGTGCAGAACCCCGAAATCGTCCAAGAGGCGCTGGCCCTCCACGGCGCCGAACGCATCGCCGTGGGGCTGGATGCGCGCCAAGGGCGCGTGGCCGTCCGCGGCTGGGTGGAGGTCTCTCCCTTGGGGGTGGAGCAAGTCGCCCAGCAGATGGCCGCTCTGGGCGTGAAGCGCATCATCTACACGGATGTTCAGCGCGACGGTATGCTCCAAGGGGTGAACGTCGAGGCGGCGCGAAGATTGGCACATTCCAGCGGATTGCGCGTCATCGCCTCGGGCGGGGTGGCCTCTTTGGAGGATATCCGCGCGCTCAAGGCCTGCGAACCGGAAGGCATCGAAGGGGTTATCATCGGGATGGCGCTCTATCGCGGGGCCATCCGCCTGCGCGAAGCCATCGAGATCGCCGAGAAAGGAGCCTGAGATGTTGGCCAAACGGGTGATTCCGTGCCTGGATGTGATGAATGGCCGCGTCGTCAAGGGGGTGCACTTTGTCTCTTTGCGCGATGCCGGCGACCCCGTCGAACACGCCCAGGTCTATAGCCAAGAAAGGGCCGACGAACTCGTGTTTTTGGATATCACGGCCTCGCACGAGGGGCGCGATATTGTCATCGAGATGGTGCGCCGCGTGGCCGATGCCATCACCATCCCCTTTACGGTGGGCGGCGGCCTGCGCACCTTGGATGATCTGCGCGCTGTGCTCTTGGCCGGCGCCGACAAGACCTCCATCAACAGCGCGGCGGTGCGCACGCCGGAGTTGATCTCCGAGGGCGCCAAACGGTTCGGTTCGCAGTGCATCGTGGTGGCCATTGACGCCAAGCGCGAGCCGGAGGGCTGGTGGCAGGTCTACATCAACGGGGGGCGCATCCCCACCGGCAAAGAAGCCATCGCCTGGGCCAAAGAGGTGGAAGATCGCGGCGCAGGGGAAATCCTCCTCACGAGTATGGATCGCGATGGCACCAAAGACGGCTACGATCTCGCCTTGACGCGCGCCGTGGCCGAGGCCGTTTCCATCCCCGTGATCGCCTCGGGCGGGGCGGGCAAGTTGGAACACTTTTACGAGGCGCTAACCGAAGGGAAGGCGAGTGCGGCGCTCGCTGCCTCGCTCTTTCACTTTCGGGAACTCACCGTCTCGCAGGTTAAGGAATACCTGGCCGAACGGGGCGTGCCCGTGCGCCGCTAAAGGGAGGGGTGATGGAAGAGGAGTATGGCGATCTCCCGCTGGAGGCGCTTCGCTGGGATGAACACGGGCTGATCCCCGTGGTCGTGCAGGATATCCACACCGGGGCCGTGTTGATGCTGGCCTATATGAACCGCGAAGCCTTGCGCCTCAGTTTGGAACAAAAGGAGACCTGGCTGTGGAGCCGCAAGCGACGCGCCCTGTGGCACAAAGGGGCCACCTCCGGCAATACCCAGCGCATCTGCGAGGTGTGGGTGGATTGCGACGCCGATGCCTTGCTCCTGCGCGTGGAACCAGCCGGCCCGGCCTGCCACACGGGGCGGACGAGTTGCTTCTTCCGCTCCCTGGCCGATACCCATTTCAAGGAGAACCCGTGAGCGAGACGCTGAATGCCCTGATGGCGACCATCCGAGACCGCCAGGCGCACCCCCGCGAAGGATCCTACACGTGCCAACTTTTGGCCGCGGGCCTGCCCGAAATCTTGAAAAAGGTGGGCGAGGAGGCCACCGAGGTCGTAGTGGCCGGCGCGTTGGAAAGCGATGAGCGGTTCATCTACGAGTGTGCGGATCTCTTGTACCACCTGCTCGTGGCGCTCGCGGCGCGGGGCCTAGGGTGGCAAGAGGTCGAGGCCGAACTGCGCCGCCGCTTTCGCTAGGGCAAAAACCGGAGGCCCCAAAAACAATGGACGAATCCCCTCCCCGTTTTGATGGCGTCGAGGCCATCCTCTTTGACTTGGATGGCACCCTGGTGGAAACGGATAACCGCTGGGCGCGCCTCTTGGCCGGCAAACTGCGCGCGCTCCGCAAGGTCTTCCCCTGCTTGGACGTGAACGCCCTCGCGCGCCGCATCGTGATGGCGATCGAGACGCCCTCGAACTATGCCATCTCCTCCTTGGAACACCTGGGGTTGGGGCATCTCTTTCTGGGCCTGGCCGACCGCATCCGCCGTTCCAAAGGGCTGGCCACGCGCGAGGCCTCGGAGCCGGTCGAGGGGAGCGAGGCGCTGATCCAGGCCCTCAAGGGGCGTTATAAACTCGCCGTGGTCACTACGCGGGCGCGCCCTGAGGCCTTGGCGCTCCTAGGGCACTTGGGGTTGGCAGCCCACTTTGGGGCCATCATAACGCGCCAAGACGTGTGGCGGATGAAGCCGCACCCAGAGCCGGTCTACAAGGCCGCCCGCCTATTGGGGGTGCCCCCTTCGCGCTGCCTGATGGTGGGAGATACCACGATGGACATCCGTTCGGCACGGCGGGCAGGGGCTTATGCCGTGGGGGTCCTATCGGGGTTCGGCGAAAGGAAGGAACTCGAGCGCGCCGGCGCGCACCTCATCCTCGATCGCGCCGCCGGGCTTGTGGAATATCTCCCGCGCTAGCCTTCCGCCTTTTCCTCCTCGCCCTCGGTAATGCGCCAGAGTTTATCGGGGCTTACCAGGCGATCGAGATAGAGGATGCCGTCCAAGTGATCCAACTCGTGCTGGAAGGCCTGGGCCAGCAGGCCCTCGGCGCGGTAACGCACGGCGTGGCCCCGCGCATCCTGCCCTTTGATGGTGACGTTCGTGGCCCGCTTGACCAGCCCCCGATAGCCCGGCACCGAAAGGCAGCCCTCTTCCATCTCCTCCTCGCCGAAGGATTTGACGATTTCCGGGTTGACGAGCACGTAGGATTTGCTCGGCTCGATTTCACGGCCCTCTTCGTCATATTCGGCGGGCATCTCTACTACAAAGACGCGCAAAGGGATGCCGATTTGCGGGGCGGCCAGGCCCAGGCCGTGCGCGGCGCGCATCGTATCGAACATATCTTCCACCAAGCCCGCCAGGCCATCGCCAAAGCGGGTTACCTTTTTGGCCTTTTGCCTCAGGATGGGATTCTCGGCGGTCAAAATCGGTTTTACAGCCATAGCGCGACCTTGATACTTGAGTGATTTAGTCATATTATAGGGGGTGTAGGGGCCTTGTCAAAGTGCGCGCCGCATAGGCGCTGGAGCGCGAGGCTCCCGCCTCGTATGCACGGGCCGTGAGGCCTAAAAACCCTCACCTTAGCCCTCTCCCGCCCCAGCGGGAGAGGGCACCGGAGCGCGCTCCAATAGAGGGCCTGGGCGGAACCGAAAGGCGCCCTGATGCGTAAATAAAGTGCACCCCTCAAGGATGTCGTCATCTATTCCGTGGAGGTGTTATCTATGGAGAAAAAGAACAGGACGTGGTTGTGGATCCTATTGGCCGTGGTGGGCCTCCTCTTGAGTTGCGCGTTGGGCGCGATAGCCGGCGGGGTGAGCGGATACGTCGTGGCGAAAAGGGTCGCCCAACAACGCATCGTGGTGCCCACAGCCCCCTCGCGCCTGATGCCGGTGCCTGTGCCAACCCCACGGCTGGCGGCGCGCCGAGCGGCCCTCGTGGTGCGCATCGTGCCCGATAGCCCGGCCGAAGATGCCGGCCTGCGCTTGGGGGATATGATTTACGCCGTGAACGACGAGGTCCTCACCGACGAGCGCGATCTCGCCGCACTCATCAGCCAGTATGCCCCGGGAGACGAGGTAACCCTGCGCGTGGTGCGCAACGGCCGCCGAATAGAGGTGCCGGTTACGCTGGGCAAGAACCCCGATAAGCCATCCGCGCCCTGGCTGGGGATCGAGTATCGTATGGTGGGCGCTGCCATCGGCTCCGAGCAAGATTAGGCCTCTCGCTCCTCGCGGAGGCGAACAGGCCCCGCGAGGAGCGCGTTTTATGAGGCGGCTTGGGCCTCTGCGAGCGCGGCTTGCATACGCCCGAGGGCCTCGTGCAAAAGGCCTCGCGGGCAGGCAAAGTTGAGCCGCACGAACCCCTGCCCCCCTGGGCCAAAGGCCGCGCCGTCGTTCAAGGCCACGCGGGCCTTTTCCAAAAAGAAGGTAAAGGGGTCCTGCGGGAGGCCGGCGGCGCGGCAATCTATCCAAGCGAGGTAGGTGCCCTCCGGTTTGGCCATGCGCAAGCCGGGCAGAGAGCGCGCCACGTAATCGGCCAAGTCGTCGCGGTTCCTCTCTAGGTAGGTTAGCACCTCACGCAGCCAGGGGTCGCCGTAGCGGTAGGCCGCCAGGGCCGCCACATAGCCCATAATCTCCACCGACCCCACCAACCCTTGGAAGGCGCCCAAAAACTGCCGGCGCAGCGGTTCATAGGGGATGATGGCGATGGAGCAGTGCAGGCCGGCGATGTTGAACGTCTTGCTCGGGGCCATAAGGGTGATGGTGCGGCGCTCCACCTCGGGCGAAAGGGAGGCGATGGGGATGTGCCTGTAGCCGGAAAAGAGGAGTTCGCAATGGATTTCATCGGAGCAGATGATGATCTCGCGGCGCAGGCAGATTTCGGCCATCCGCTCCAATTCATCGCGCCGAAAGACGCGCCCCACCGGGTTGTGCGGGTTGCATAGGATGAAGAGGCGCGTGCGCGGCGTGAGGGCGGCCTCCATACGGTCGTAATCCACATAGTAGGAACCGTCTTCCGCCTGCGAGAGTTCCATGGTAACCAGGGCGCGGCGGGCATTGGCCGGAGCGGCGAGCATCGGGTAGTAGACGGGCGTCTGCATAAAGACGCCATCGCCCTCTTGCCCCACGGCGTGGCAGGCCAGGTTGAACCCGCGCACCACGCCGGGGATAAAGAGAATCGCCTCAGGGCTGACCTTCCAGCCATAGAGGCGTTCGAGGCGTTCGATCACCACCTCGCGCAAGGCGGGGGGTTCCATAGGGTAGCCGAAAATGCCATGCTCCACGCGCTCGCGCAGGGCCTGGATGACGGGTTCGGGCGCCCGAAAATCCATATCGGCCACCCACAAGGGGAGCACATCCGGCCCGTAGCGATTCCACTTTGTGCTATCGGTGCCGCGCCGTTCGATGTAGCGATCGAGATCCAACGCCGGGCCTCCTTGCCAAGGGTTGCAACGCGGAGATGATAGCCCTTCCATCCCGCGCCGCCAAATTCCGCCCGCGCGCGAGGCTCTCGCCTCGCGCTCCGGTTCCCTCTCCCGCTGGGGCGGGAGAGGGTTAGGGTGAGGGTCTTACCTCTCGGCGAAAGGAAGGGAGTGCGGGCCTCCCGGCCCGCACCGCGAGGCGGGAGCCTCGCGCTCCCCTCTCTCTCGCCTAACGCGGGAGAGGGCCGGGGTGAGGGTCTTACCTCTCGGCGAAAGGAAGGGAGTGTGGGCCTCCTGGCCCGCACCGCGAGGCGGGAGCCTCGCGCTCCCCCCCTCACCCCTAACCCGGGAGAGGGCCGG
>JAIOAW010000015.1 GCA_019873625.1 Chloroflexota bacterium | reverse complement strand
ACCTGCGCGGCGGCTTTACGGCGGCATCGCCGTAAGGCCCGTCAGAGGAGAGATTGGGGGTCTACATCCACCCGCCAACCCAAGGGCAGGTGCACATCGCGCAAGAGGTCCTGCGGGTTCGGGCCACGCACCAGGAGTTGCCACCGCCAGCGGCCTCGCTCGCGGCTGAAAAAGCAGGGCGCTGGGCCGATGAGGTCCGTCTCGGGCAGGGCCAAGCGTTCGATGCGCGCTTGGAGGATTTCGCGCAGGCGTTCGGCCTGGGCGCGCGCTTGGATTTCGCTCGTGTGAAGGTAGAGGAGCCGCACCAAACGGCTCAGGGGCGGGTACCAGTGCGCCCGGCGGAAGGCCATCTCGGCCTGGTAGAAGGCCTCGTAATCATGCCGGCTGGCCGCCTGGATGGCCGGGTGATCGGGCGTGTAGGTTTGGATGATCACCCGCCCACCCAACACGCTGCGCCCCGCTCGCCCCGCCACTTGGGTGAGGAGTTGGAAGGTACGCTCGGCGGCGCGAAAGTCGGGCAGGTTGAGCATCGTATCCGCCGTGATGACGCCCACCAACGTCACGCGGGGGAGATCCAGCCCTTTGGCGATCATCTGGGTGCCGATGAGGATATCCGCCTCGCCTCGGCTGAAGCGATCCAAAATGGCCTCGTGGGCGGCCGCCGTAGGGGCGGTGTCTAAATCCCAACGGATGAGGCGCGCCGTGGGGTAGAGCGCCCTCACCGCCTCTTCCACGCGCTCTGTGCCGATGCCGAAATAGCGGATGCGGTGCCCCCCACAGGAAGGGCATTCCGTGGGGATGGGGCGGCGGCGGTTGCAATGGTGGCAAATGAGGTCTTCGCTCGCGCTATGGTAGGTAAAAGGCACCTCGCAGCGGGGGCAGCGGAGCACATAACCGCACTCGCGGCATTGGACGAACGTCGCCGCGCCCCGGCGGTTCAAAAAGAGGATGGCCTGCTGGCCCGCGGCGAGCGTCTCATCGAGCGCGGCGCGCAGGGCGCGCGAAAAGATGGTCGTATTCCCCCGGCGCAGTTCCAGGCGCAAATCCACCACCTCCACGGGCGGCAGGTCGGCGTAGAGCGCCTCCTCATCGCCCGGCACCGGCATAAAACGAGTTTGCCCCCCTACCTGTTGGGCTTGCTCTTCCACCAAGCGGCGGTGCCCCATAATTCGTTGGGGCAGCACTAGGCGCCGGTAAAGGCCGCGTTCGGCGCGATAGGCCGATTCGAGGGCCGGCGTGGCGCTCCCTAGGATGAGCGTGGCGCCGGTCAACTCGGCCAGTTTCACGGCCACCTCGCGGGCGTGATAGTACGGCGTTTGCTGTTGTTTGTAGGTCCACTCGTGTTCCTCATCGAGCACGATGAGGCCCAAATCTCTCACCGGGCTAAAGATGGCCGATCGAGAGCCGATGACCAGCCTCAAATCTCCGCTGCGGACGCGGCGCCACTGGTCATAACGCTCGCCCTCGCTCAAGCGGCTGTGCATCACGGCGATGGTCGAGGGGAAGCGCGCCCCAAAACGGCGGATGGTCTGCGGGGTGAGGGCGATTTCGGGCACCAGGACGATGGCCCCCCTCCCTTGCTGGAGCACGCGTTGGACGGCGCGGAGGTAGAGTTCCGTTTTGCCGCTGCCCGTTACCCCTTGTAGGAGAAACGGCTTGCCCTGGGGCGCCTCGAGATCGGCGGCGATGGCCTGCCAGGCGAGTTCCTGATCGGGCAGGAGGGTAGGGGGCACGGTGGGCACAAAGGCACGCCCTTCCAGGGGATCTCGCCAGATGGGGCGCTCGCTCTCTTCTACCAGGCCTTTGACGATGAGGCCCTCCAGGACGCTGGCGGAAACCCCCATCTCGCGCAGGGCGCGCTCGCGCGGCACCCAGCCGTCGCCCTCTTGGGCCTGGCGCACCAAGTAGGCCCATAGGTCGCGCTGCTGGCCGGAACGCAGAGCAGGGGGTTCGCCCGAAAGGGCTTGGGGCGCGGGCCGCACCACCTTGGTGCGCTTGGGGCGCACGCGCGGTGGTTGGATGACCACGCGCCGTTCGGCCCAGCCGCGCGCCACCACCTGCTCGATGAGGCGCGCGCCCTCTTCGCCAAGGGCGCGTACGATTTGTTGGCGAGAGAGCGCGCCGCGCTCGGCCAAGAGCGCCAAAAGGCGCTCCTGCGCAGGCGTGGCTCCCTCCGGTGACGCCCCGGGCACGAGGCGCAATAGGGTCGTGGTGTGCGAGGTGAGGCCGGGGGGAATCATCCCAAAGATGACCTGATGGATAGGGGCGAGGTAGGTCTCGCTCATCCAGTAGGCCAGGGCGAGGAGCGGCTCGGTGAGGATGGGTTCGCGATCTACGATTTGAAGGATATCGCGCGTCTCGGCGACGGGCGAGGCCTCATCGAACCTCACCACCACGCCCTGCAAGAAACGCGGCCCAAAGGGCACCCACACCAACTGCCCCAGGGCGATTTCCTCCTGCAAGGCCTCGGGCACGGCGTAATGAAAGGCGCGCGTGCGGAAGGCCTCGTCCTCGAGGTCAGCCTCGCCCTCCGTAGGGACGGTTACCTGGCGGCGCAAGGCTGTGTTGACGACGACGACGGCGTATTGCGGCGTGCGCGCACCCGTGGGAAGGCTCATACGGCCCCTGGCGAGATAAAGACCACCGCGCCGTAGCCTACCATATCTGTCGCGCGCCCCATAGGCATCACCTCATGGCTTGTGGTGTAATGCAAGAGCACGCCCTGCGTTGCGCCCATCTCGGCGGCGAAGGCGATGGCCGCGGCCACGGCACCAGCCCCGCAGGCGTTGTGGTGCGAACGCGCCTCGGAGACGATCTCCTCCGCCCGCATTGCCACCATCAGGTCCAAAATGGCCCTATCGTTATTGTGCACCCAGGTGAGAGCGTGCTCGCCCGCGCCGGCCGGGGCCAGGCCGTAACGTGGGCCGTAGTGGGTAAGGTCCGTGCTGCCCAAGGCCACGGCGCGGCGGCCCACCTGTCGAACGGCCTGCGCCACCTTTTGCCCCACAGTGTGGGCCGTATAAAGGGGGGGCATCGCGATGGGCACGATGCGCGCGGAGGGAAAGAGGTACTTGATAAAGGGCAATTGCACTTCGATGGAGTGCTCCTCAGCGTGGGCCTCTGGCCGGTCGGCCAGGCCCGCTTGTGCGGCGAGGGTGGCGGCTAACTCTTCGTCTATGGCGAGTTCCCCCAGAGGGGTGCGCCAAGCGCCTCGCCCATACAGGCAGGCATCGTTCACCCCCCAGGTGTGCACCGCGCCGAAAAGGATAAAGGTCTCGGGCGGCTCTTGGGCGGCGATGGCCTGAAACACGGCGCCCGCCGTCGGCCCAGAATAGACCCACCCAGCGTGCGGCACGATGCCGCCATACACCATGCCCGCCGGGGCCTCGATGTGAAGGGCCTCAAGGCAGGTGCGCACTTGGCGCCGGCAGGTCGGCTCATCGGCGGGGTAAAACATCCCAGCGACGATAGGAGAACGCGTTGGCATAATCGTACTCCTTGCGATGAAACCCCATCGCGTTGCCCATAGGGCCGGGCGCCGGAAGGCGCGCCCCTAGAGAACGACCTGCGCCCGACCGATGCGGCATTTCTCCGCCTCGATGATCGCCGTGATCTGCTCTACGGTGCCATCGAGGTCGTCTTCTCGATTGACCACCACATAGTCGAACTCGTTTAGGCGCTGCATCTCTTGCAGGGCGGCGCGCAGGCGCTCTTGCACCTGTTCAGGAGAGTCAGCGCCCCGCCGCTCGAGGCGGCTGGCGAGGATTTCCAGCGAGGGGGGTGCCAGAAAAATCAACACGGCCCCTGGCACCAACCGCCGGATCGTCGCAGCGCCCTGTACGTCCACGCGCATCACCACATCGGTGCCCAAGGCGAGGGCGCGGCGCGCCTGGCTTTTGGGCACGCCCTTGTATTGGCCATACACGGAGGCGTATTCCAAGAACTCGCCCGCCGCGATCATCCGCTCGAATTCCTCGGTCGAGTAAAAGTAATAGTCCTCGCCGTGTACCTCTCCAGGCCGAATGGGCCGGTCGGTGGCCGTCACCAAAAAGTGAAAGGGCGCGCCCCGTTCGCGCATCCGGCGGATGACGGCGTCTTTGCCGACCCCCGAAGGCCCCGAGATGACCACGAACACGGGCGAAGGGTGAAGATAGGGTTCCAAAAGCGCCAGGACCTCGTTCGCCAGGGTTGTATCTCCTTGATGAGCCATTGCCAAGGGTGGGCTGCCCTTCTCGCTAGAAGCGGACGAGCCGCTCGACATCGAGCACAAAGATCACGGCGCCCCCCACCTGCACCTCGATGGGATTGGGCATATACAGTTCACCCGGCTCCATCACCGGCGGCAGGGGGTTGACATACTGCGTGCGCGTGTGGCAGTTGCGCTTGATGATATCCAAGACGGTAGGCACGTTCTCCTCTTCTGTGCCCACCAAGATGGTCGCATTGCCCTCGCGCAAAAAGCCGCCTGTCGTGCTGATCTTGGTGGATGAAAAGCCTCCGTCGCGCAAAGCGGCGATCAACTGATCGGCGTCGTCGCTGTGTACGATGCTGACGATGAGTTTTATGGCCATTTCCTTTTCTCCATCTAGAGTGTGGGGCTTGAAAGAGCCTCAAGGCGATCGAGCACGATGCGGTGGATGACTTCTCGGGGCTGGGTGGCATCTACCACCAGCCAATGCGCCGGATCTTGGTGGGCCATCTCTAAATATCCCTGGCGAACGGCCTGATGAAAGGCCAGCGCCTGCTCATCCATACGGTTCCATTCCCCGCGCCCCGCCTCTTGGTCGCGGCGCTTGCGTTCCAGCCCGATCTCGACGTCGAGGTCGAGATAAATGATGAGGTCGGGCCTAAGGCCGCCGGTGGCCCACTCGGCCAGGGTGCGGAGCATCGCCAAATCCAGCCCGTGCCCATACCCTTGGTAGGCCAACGTGGAGGCCGCGAACCGATCGCACAGGACGATCTCTCCCCGCGCGAGGGCCGGGCCGATGACCTCCTTGACATGCTGCGCCCGCGCCGCTGAGTAAAGGAACGCCTCGGTGAGGGGGTGCATCGCTCGGTTGCGCATATCGTGGAGCACCTGGCGAATCTGTTCGCCGATGGGCGTTCCCCCCGGTTCGCGCGTGCACACCACGGTGCACCCCCGCGCCTGGAGCGCTTCGCCGAGAAGGCGGATTTGCGTCGTCTTGCCGCTGCCTTCTGGCCCTTCGAAGACGATGAACAGGCCGGCGCGCTCGCTCATTGGTTCGAATAGATGGTTACGCGGCGGCGAGGCTCCTCGCCGGAACTGCGCGAGGCCAAGTTCGCCTCGCGGGCCAACTGGTGTTGCATACGCCGGATGTAGGCCTCTTGCGGCGAAAGTTGCACCGAGGTGCGCTCGCCGGCGTGGATGCGCGCAATGGCTTGGCGGGCATCCTCCATAGCCCGCTGGATGGCGTCTTCCTCCTCTTGGCGCTCCAGGCCAAAGATCTCGGCGAGGTAGGTCTCCATCTGGATGACCGTGTTATTCCGCAGAACGTACACGGGGATGCCCCGGCGTTCCGCCTCCATAATGACCTGCGGCCGCTTGCGATAGTAGGTGCGCAGGGTAAAGAGCGCATCGGCCTCGGTCAGGTCATTCACGAGGTGCACGGGCACGTGCAGGTGGCCGCTCGCCTGGCGGATGTGGTTTTGGTTCAGCCCATAAGGGAAGACGCGCAGAGGCCCCGTGCGGATCGGCCCCGGCGTGGGGCGCGCGATGCGCGGCATCTCCTCCTCCATCTCGGCAATCCCTCGCGAAGGGGCCGGGGCCTCCATCGTGCGGTGGATTTCTCCAGAGGGGGTGCGCATACGAATCTCGGCGGGCATACTTCGCCCCCGCAAGATCATATCCACGGCGGTGGCCACATCATCGCGTACGGCCACGCGATCCCAATCCTGGATTTCTACCACGACCTCGAAGGTCGGGGGCGCCTTGCGCTCCAACACCGATTTCTGCGTGCCTCGGCGGCGCGCCTCCTCATCGCCTAGCGTTACAGATTGGATGCCCCCCACCAGGTCGCACAGGGTGGGGTTCATCATCAGGTTATCGAGCGTATTGCCATGGGCCGTGCCCACCAACTGCACGCCGCGCTCGGCGATGGTGCGGGCCGCCGCGGCCTCGAGTTCCGTGCCGATCTCATCAATGATGATGACTTCCGGCATATGGTTCTCGACGGCCTCGATCATCACGGCGTGCTGCATCACGGGCGAGGGCACCTGCATACGCCGCGCACGCCCGATGGCCGGGTGGGGGATATCCCCATCGCCGCCGATTTCGTTCGAGGTATCTACGATGATGACGCGGCGCTTTTCAGCCAAGACGCGCGCCACCTCGCGGAGCATCGTCGTCTTGCCGACGCCGGGCCGGCCGAGGAGCAGGATGCTGCGCCCCGATTCGACGATATCCTGGATGATGTCAATCGTCCCATACACAGCGCGGCCCACGCGGCAGGTCAGCCCCACGATATCGCCTCGCCGGTTGCGGATGGCCGAGATGCGGTGCAAGGTGCGGGCAATGCCGGCGCGGTTATCATCGTTAAACACGCCGATGCGCGCGACGACATATTCGATATCCTCGCGCGTTACCTCGCGCTCGGTAAGCCTCACATCGCCGGTGGTATAGCGGGCCTCGCAAGGGCGGCCCAGGTCCAAAATGACCTCTAACAGTTCTGGGAAGCGATTGGCCTCCCGCAAGGCGCGGTTCACGTCAGGCGGGAGCACTTCGACAAGGGCATCAATATCATCCGTGATTTTGATAGACATCCTTCTTTTGCGAACCTCTTATCGCGTTCTAAAATGGTTGACTGTGCCGACAGGCGGGTAGGGAGTGCTGAGGCTCCGCCCGAATGCTCGAAGGGACGCGGCCAATGGAGGTGCTCATATCCTCCATCCGTGCGGCCAAAAGCGGCCGGCGCACGCGCGCCCGTGCCATGGTGTGCGCCACCATAAGCACCTGCCGATGATACGACTCGAACCCCAACGTGCGGAGCACCCAAGCCAACCCCATCCCGTAATCGGGAACGGAAGCGTAAATCGGTTTTGCGTCAGAACACTGCACGCGCGTGAGCAGATAGCGCAGGCAAGGGAGGCTCTCGGCGCGGCATTCGGGCCGCACCACCATCTCGAGCCAGTAGCCTCGCGGGCTGCCGCACAGCCAAAAGTGGGCCAACGCGCGCCCCTTTTCGGCCCAGATGTATTCCTCGACCCAAAGGCGCGAGGCGAACCCCGCGAAGGCGTTCCTTGGGGGAGAAAGGGCCTCTGCCTGGTAGAGCAACTGCGGCACCACGTGCGCATAGAGCACTTCGAGGGCAGAGCGATCGGCCTTTTCAACGGGGCGCAGGCCGCGCGGCGCAGGGGCCGGTGCGGGCTGGCGGGTGAGCACGAACACCTCTTCGCGCGCCACGGCCGTGAACCCCGCTTGCCGAAGGACGGCCTCAATCTCCCAATCCTCAGCGAGGCGGGCATAGATGCGCGATACGCATTGCTCCCCGCCGGTGGTTACAAGTTGTGTCAAGAGGCGAAGCCACAGGTCGGCCGTGCCGCGTGCGTAATCAAACGAGGGCGCAAGGTAGGCCAAATCCCAGGCATCGGAATCCGTGCGGCGCCACACCTGCACAAAGCCGATGGCCTGGCCGGTCTCGCTCTCTTCGATATAGGTCAAAGGGCCAAAGTGATGACGGGTCAAATATCCCAAAATAGCCGCCCGCGAAGGCCAACTCGGCCTCAATAGGAGGCGTCTGAGGTCAAAGGCGACCCCTCGCGGCTGTAACTGCCGAACCGCCAAGACGTCGCGCAGGCCAAAGGGTCTGATCACGCGACCACCTCAAAGAGGGGTAAGCCATCTCACCAAGCCGGCTATCTGCTATCTGACGCGAACCTATTTTACCATATTGTGGCTGTAAAGCAAGGGATGCATTCTTTCCCTGAGCACTTGCGCTGTGCCGCGGGGCCATTTATACTCCTTTGGGGTGCTAGGAGATGCGAGACCTCTACCGCCTTTTGGACGAATATCCCCCCATCCTCCTCGAGGCCATTGCCGAGGGGTGGCATATTGCCCTGCCTAAAGGCGAACCGCTCGAGATGGTGCGCGCCTTGGGAGATGCGATGCTCGCCCCAGAGGCCCTGGAACGGGTCGTGGCGGACCTTTCGGCCGAAGCGCGGGATGCGCTGGCCGAGTTGGCGGCCCAAGGGGGCGCCGCCCCTGCCCCCCGGCTGACGATGCGCTATGGCGGCCTGCGCCGCTTTGGCCCGGCGCGGCTGGCCCGCGAACGCCCTTGGAACCAGCCTGCCAACGCCTTGGAGGAGTTGTACTATCGCGGCCTCATCTTCCGAACGTACGATGAGGTGGGCGATTATTACGGCGATGTGTTCCTCATCCCCCATCAAGTGCTCGAGCGCTTGCCCCCTTTGGCCGTCCAGGCTCCAGAATGGGACCAGCCCCTCGCCGAGCCGCCGGCGGCCATCCGATCCGAGCGGAAGAACTTGGTGGAGGACCTTTTCAGCCTCCTCGTAGCGCTGCGCCAAGCGCCCCTGGAATGGCCCCAACCGGAGGGGGTGGCAAACCCCATCGCGCCGGTGCTCGATCGGCTCACCCAGCAGGCGCGCCTACTAGGGCCGCGCGACCCTTGGCGCGATGCCCTCCTATGGCGCCTGATGACGAGGCTGGAGATCGTCCGTGCGGAGGGTGGGGGCCTCCAGCCCAGCCTCAAGGCGCGCGAATGGCTGCGCCTCACCGATGTCGAACGCGCGCGCGGCCTCTTCTTGACCTGGAGAGACGATCCCTCACTGGACGAATTGACGCTCGGCCCCACCTTGCGCTGTGAGGGAGGCGCCCTGCCGGCCAAGGCGGCCGCCTTACGGCGCAACCTCACGGCCCTCCTCGCACGCTTTCCGGCGGGGCAGTGGTTCCCCATCGGCGGGTTCCTCGCCGCCCTAAAGCGCTACCGTCCCGACTTTATGCGGCCAGAAGGGGATTCGGGCTGGTACTTGCGAGACGTGGCCACGGGGCGCTACCTCGATGGGCCGGAGAGTTGGGAACAGGTCGAGGGCGCCGTGGCGCCTTTCCTCCTGACCACGGCCCTGCACTGGCTGGGCATTGTGGACTTGGGCTATGCCGAGGGCGCAACCTCTCCGCTGGCCTTTATGATTCCCTCTGAGGGGCACGCCCTCCTAGAAGAGGAACGTCTGGAGAGGGTGAAACCCACACCGCGCGCCGCGCCCGGCGAACCGCTCGCCACGGTGGATGAGGAGATGACCGTCTCGATTTCTCAGGTGAACAGCCTGTATGAGCGGTATCAACTGGAGCGGTTTGCCGAGTGGCGCGGCCAAGATGGGCGAGCCATTTACCGCATCACCGAGGATTCCATCTGGCGGAGCCAAGAAGCGGGCATCCGCATCGAGCAGATCATCCAGTTTTTGCGGCGCATCACGCGAAATCGCGTGCCCGGCTCCGTCCTGCATACGTTGGAGGCTTGGAAGGGGCGTTTTGGCCGGGCCACCCTGGCGCGGATGGTGGTGCTGCAAACGGTTGACGCGCCGACGATGGCCCAAATCCGCGCGGACCACGAGGCGGCGGCCTTGCTTGGCGCGCCGCTGGGGCCTACGGCCTGCCAAGTGCCCGAAGATCGCGTGGAGGCGCTTATCGCCCGCCTGAAGGCCCTCGATATTTGGCCGCGCCTGCGGCTCAAGCCCTAAAATGTGACGCGTTCAGGACGGATTGGGGTTCCCTTGGGAGGGTTGCACCTCGGCGGGCGCGAGCGCCTCTTCGGCGAGAGGCTCCTCAAGGCTCACGAAGGTTTCGGCCCGCTGGGGCGTCTCCTCTTCGGCCTTGTCGCGGAAGCGCCCGCAGTAGGGGCACACCTCCCACGAGGGGTTGAGCAGGCGGCCACAGCCCACACAACGCAGTTTGAGTTGATGTAGGCAATAGGGGCAGATGATGAAATCCGGCTCGACGTGGTGCTGGCACTCGGGGCAGGTGCGCCGTTCTTCGAGGTCATGCAAGACGGCCTCTTCCACCAGAGAGCGCTCATATTCCTCGGCCAACTTGGAATGGGGGCGCATAAGGAGGTAGATGATCAGCCCCGGCACATTGAACACGGCCACCAGGAGGATGGCCATAATCTGCGCCAAGAGATCGCGCGAACGCGAGCGGATATCTCGTGCCGTCCAGACGATCAACCCGGCATAGAGGGCTACAAGGTAGGCCCCCAGCACGAACAAAAAGGCCGAGATATACATATTCAGGTTGGCGGGCAGTTCCATGCCGTGAAACTCCTTTAGGGTAATCCGTCGGCCATTATACCATGCGAGGGCATTCTCTCATAATGGGCGTGGAAAGGTGCGGAGAGGCTGCATCGAACGGGGGGCGTTCGAGGCGATTGGGGGCAAAAAGGCCGCCCGCACGAAGGAAAGTGTCCTCTCTATACCCTGGTTATCCACATCCCCTTGTGGATGGCCCTGTGGATAACCCTGTGCAGCCTGTGGATAACTAGGCATACTCTGTGGATAACTGCTCGGTCGCCAAATTGACGATTGCTCCATTCTACGGTATAAGGGCTGCGTAAATTTCCCTTTTCTTGAAGATTTTCGGACAAGATTCCCTGATTTTGGAGAGAGAGGCATGTCTGTGATTCCTTATGATTATGAAGAACGCGTTTACGCCGGCGTACTAGGCAAGATCATCGGGGTGTATTTGGGGCGGCCGTTTGAGGGGTGGACGCACGAGCGCATTATGGCCGAACTCGGCGAGATTCATTACTACGTCCACGAGCAACTTGGCAAGCCGCTCATCGTGGTGGATGACGACATCTCGGGCACCCTGACCTTCTTGCGCGCTATGCCGGATTATGGCAATTCACTCGCGCTGACGCCTGCGCAAATCGGCCAGACCTGGCTGAACTACCTCATCGAAAAACAGACCGTGCTCTGGTGGGGTGGGATGGGCAATTCCACCGAGCATACGGCCTATTTGCGGCTGAAGGCGGGCCTCAAAGCACCCGAGAGCGGCTCGATGAAGCGCAACGGCCAGGTGGTGGCCGAGCAGATTGGCGCGCAGATCTTTATAGACGGCTGGGGGATGATCTGCCCGGGCGACCCCGAACTGGCTGCCGACCTCGCCCGGCGGGCCGCCAGCGTCAGCCACGATGGCGAGGCCATCTATGGCGCGCAAGTCATCGCCGCGATGGAGGCGCAGGCCTTCTTTGAGCCGAGGATCGAGGCGCTTTTGGATACGGGGATGTCTGTCATCCCCCCGAATTCGCTTATCTACCGCCTCATCGCCGATTTGCGCAACTGGCGTGCCAAGTATGCCGATTGGCGCGAGACCTATGCGCGCATCGTGGAGCACTATGGCTACGACAAGTACGGCGGCAACTGCCACATCGTACCCAACCACGCGCTCATCATTATGGCGCTCCTTTACTGCGACGATAGTTTCTCCAAGGCGTTGAGCATCGTCAACACGGCCGGCTGGGATACGGACTGCAACTCGGGCAACGTGGGCTGCATTATGGGCATTAAGAACGGCCTGGCCGGCTTGGATGACGGGCCGGACTTTCGCACCCCCGTGGCTGACCGTCTCTATCTCCCCACGGCAGATGCCGGCCGCGCCGTGACGGATGCGCTCCACGAGGCCTATGAGATCGTGCGCATCACGCGCGCTTTGATGCATCAGCCGGCGCCGCTGCCCAAGAACGGCGCGCGCTTTCATTTCGATTTGCCCGGCGCCGTGCAGGGGTTCATCGTCGAGGAAAGCCCTCTCTCGCGGGGCACAGCGTGGCTGGAAAATGTCCCCGGCCACAGCGCCTCAGGCAGCCGCAGTTTGGCTATCCACTACCATGGCTTGGCCGAGGGGCGCCGCGCCCGCATCGTGCGGGAGACATTCCCTGATGTGGCGCCCGTAGGGAGTTACCGTATGGTGGCCTGCCCCACGCTCTACCCTGGGCAGACCATCGAAACGCGCTTGGAGGTAGATAGCGCCAACCGAGGCCAGGTGTATGGCCGCCTCTTTGTGCGGGCCTTTGGCCCGGAAGACGCCCTGGTGGATATCCCCGGCCCCGCCGTAGAACTCGCGCCGGGCGCGGCGGAGGTCCTTTCTTGGCGGGTGGAGGTGCCCACGGGCTGCCCCATTGCCTGGGTGGGGCTGGAACTGTTCGCCTCCGAACGGGCGGATGGCACCGTTTACCTGGATTGGCTCACGTGGGGCGGCTCGCCGCGTATGCGGCTCGACCCGCCGGCGCACAAGGGCACCCGTTGGCTCCAGGCGTGGGCGCAGGCCTGCAGCGCTGTGTTCGGGGCCACCGATCACGCCTACCGCGTCATCCAGGATGAGGGCCTGGGGATGCTCATCCACGGCACGCGGGATTGGAGGGACTATAGTTTTGCGGCCTCGCTCACCCCCCATTTGGCCAGGTCCTTCGGCATCGCCGGCCACGTGCAGGGGCTAAAGCGGTACTATGCCCTGCGCCTGGTGGAAGGGAACAAGGTGCAGTTGGTGCGCGAATTGGATGGCACGCACATTTTGGCCGAGGCGCCCTATACCTGGGAACTCTACAAAACCTACCGGCTGGAGATCGCCTTCGAGGGGCAGAACCTCATCGGCCGGGTGAACGGCCGCGTGCTCTTTGAGCAGAGGGATGAAAGCCCCCTCACGGAAGGGGGCATCGCCCTCCTCGTGGAGGAGGGGCGCCTGGGTTGCGATGATTTGGAGGTACGTTCTTACGGCTGAGTGCTTTCGGGAGGGGAAGCGCGGCGCCGCGAATCGTTCGATTCGCGGCGCCGCGTGTTTATGGCAAGCGTTTGGCGTACATCTCGAGTTCGCGAAATGGGTCGGCAAAGGCTGCATCCTGGTTGCTGCTAACCATAGCGGCTTGGGCCGCCATCTTTGATCGTTCGGCGATATGCCTAGTCGGTTTTGAGCAACTCGGGATGTTCCTCTTGAAGCCAAGCGAGGAACATCTCGCGTAGCCTCAGGGCGAGGGCATACATTTCTTCTGCCTCTGCATCCGAAACCAGCTCAGCGCGTTCATAGGCCCCCAGGTTGCGTTTGCGCCGAAACTGGTCGAGTTCTTGCACCAGGTCGTTATCCGCTCCCAAGGTGTGCGCCAGGCTCTGTATGACCCGATAGTGATGCGATTCGCGCGTTGCGCGGTAGCCGCATGCGGCAAGGGCCGCTGTAGCCAGTTGTAAGGCCGCGTTATAGGCGATGTGCAACCGCCAATCGACATCCAAGCCGCCGTGCGGCTTGCTGCTAAATCGCGTGCGGCTAGGGCCAGTAAATCGGCGATTCCCTGCGCGCTCGTTTGATGCTCAGTCAGCCACCCCAGTCTCAACCACTCGCTTAAGATCCTCTTCCCCTCCGATGAGATAGATCTTGGGTCCATCAAAGACGCTCCTGAGGAAGTGATGCCCCGCTTTTATTTTGCAGTGTACTTCATCGGCCGGATAGACGGACGGGTTCACCTCGCGCCGCAGGATATCTTGCGCAGGGTTCAGGGCTTTAGCCACCTCGCCAAAAGTTACCGAGCCAATAATCATCAAATCTACATCGCTACTTGCTTTGGCCATCCCTTTGGCGATTGAGCCATACACAAAGGCCACTTGAATGCGCTCAGCCAAGGCCGCTAAGGCATTACGCAGTACATCGGCTAGGCCAACCGTCTTGAGGATCACCCCCTGTAGGTCAGCATAGATGGGGCATGCCTCATTCGCACGATAATACACTTGTTTCCCCGTTGCTTCACGCAGGATCAGGCCGGCCGTGGCAAGTTTGCGCAATTCCCTCTGAAGAGCACCGTGCCCCACGCCCAGGGTTCGGGCCATTTGGCGAAGGTAAAACCGTTCTTCTGGATGGCAATAGAGCAACCCCAAGATCAAGCGGCGCGTCCTGCCGAAGAGCGCCTCGGCCAGCGAGGCAGTCTCGTCCATTGTACCCAAATTGGGTACGATCGTACCCAATTTGGGTACGTTCGCTTCTTGTTTGCGCTGTATAGCGGCCATATCATCCTCACTCCCTTAGACCCTCTGGTTCTCTGGGCCCGTCGGGCCTCACGGGCGGCGCGCTTTCGGCGTTGTTATGCTTTCGTGGGCCAAGGGCGGCGAAAACGGGTCGGGTCATTTCCCTCTCGAAGCGTAAGCCTCGAGTTTGCGAAAGAGATCGCCAAAGATCGCGTCTCGGTTCACGGTTTGGGCCACGCGGATGGTGTGCCGCGAGGAATCTCGTGGCCCCCAGGTCAGGTCCTCCCGCAAGATGGGCGAGGGGGCGAGTTCCGTGGGCACCCACAGGGGTTCGTTGACCCAGGCCACCGTGCTGATATCCCAGATGACCTTCGAATAGGCGTAATGGTCCTCGTGATAGGTCTCAAAGATGTGATAGAGGTAATCTCCAATGGCCCCGCGCCCTAGGACGTACTCGCGCATTTCGGGCAAGGTCGTGCGCAAGTGTTCGGCCACGTTGATACAGGGGATGTGCACCAAGGGCACCCCGCAATCGAAGACGACCTGCGAGGCAGGCACATCCTGGCGGAGGTTGAACTCGTCCGTCTTGGGCCAATAATAAGGGTGCCCGCCCAGCCACACGATGACGATTCGCCGAATGATATCCGGCGCGAGGAGCAGCGCGGAGGCGACGTTCGTGATGGCGCCGATGGCGAGGACATAAAGCGGCCTTTCGCGCGGCGCCCTGGCCTTGGCGATAAGGTCCTCGGCCGCCGGGCTGACGACAGGCTCCTCGCGCGAGGGGAGGTAGCGCGGCGACCCACGAAAGGCTAGCCCCTCCGGCGAGATGCCCATCCGATCCAGGATGCGGAGGATCTCCTCGTAACTCTTTTCCATGCCGTCAGCCGGGCCGGAAGAACGCACGTTGAAGAACGGCGCCGCATAGACGGCCTCGACGCGAACCTTGGGCGAGAGGAGGGCATAGACCAGGGCGAACTGATCGTCAATCTCGTTGTACGTATCCGTATCGAGCACGATGGAGATGGGGCCTTCGGTCGGCGGCTCCAAAAGCGCGAGGCGTTCTGCTTCCGTCAATTGAGGGAATCTGTGCATCATACCTCCTTATGCTATCTCGTAGGCTTCTAGCAGGCGCTCAACGAGCGCCCCCCAGTGGTACTCGGCGAGCATACGTTGAGCAGCCCGTTCGCCCAGGGCGCGCGCCCAAGGGCGATCTCTGAGGAGGGCGAGGGCCGCTTGGGCCATCGCCTCGATATCGCCGCTGGGCACCAAGAGGCCCGTCTCGCCGTGGCGGATGTATTCCGCGTTTTGGCCAACCGCATCGGCCACCACGGGCACGCCCGCCGCGAGCAAATCGGCCAGTTTCCCCGAACACTTGGCGCGGTTGACCAGCGTATCGTCAAAGGGGAAGATGGCCACATCGGCGGCGGCAAAGTAATCGGGTAGGTCTTCTAGGGCCACCCAGCCGGCCTCGATGAGGCCGTTCGCCAGCCCGGCCTGCTGGGCTAGCCGGCGGAAGCGTTCGCCCTCGGCGGCGACGAGCGCCTCGCCCACTACGAGCAAGCGCGCCCCAAGCACCTCTTGCCGAATGCGCGCCAAGACCTCTATGGCGCGCGCGGCGTCATACTCGAAAAACCGCGTGTAAAGGAGGATTACCGGCGCTTCGCCCAACCCGTAAAGGTCGCGGATGCGCCGCCCATCCCCCAGGGGGGTGGGCCAAACGCCGTTGGGGATGTAGTGCACGCGACGCGGCGGCACGCCCAATGCCCAAACGAGAGTTTGCAGCGTACGGCTGGCCACGGTGATCGCATCGGCATGGCGCAGGCCCCAGCGCTCCTGCCAGGCAAAGGTCTTTTGCAGCCAAAGGGGATAAGGCTCCAGCGTATTCCAACCCCCTGGGCCTTCCCAATCGTCCTCATCCACCACCAGGCGCACCTTTGGCCCGCCGAGCCTCCGTAGGTGCCAAATAAGCCATTCCGCCCAGCCGGCATAGGCCTTGGGCTTGAAGCAGTGGATGACCCTGGGCCGTTTGGAGAGGGCGCCCCGCACCAAGCGCCAAGTGGCCAACGGATAGATCAACGGGGGGCGCGATGGCCGTACAGGCACATAGTGCACAGCCACGCCCCCTTCTTGCCACGTGCGCCCCGCCTCCGAGGGGGTGTGCCAGGGGGGCATCCACACGCTCACAGGGTACCCCCGTTCGGCCAGGGCCTGCCCAAGCGGCAAAGCACGGCGGCGCATCGTCCCCTTGGGAGAAAGGCCAAAGGGGCCGATCATCGCGATTGGGAAGGCTTCAGCCATGCGGGAGGTCTCTCTTGGCGACCTTGCAGACCATAGTATAGGCCGGGTCAAACACGTTGCCCACCTCGTAACGCCCGCACTGCCCCAGGAGGATGCTCGCCTCGACGGCGTTCAGGCCGTAATCCTCCTGCAGCCAGTGGAGCATCTCGGTAGTGGCGTATTGGAGGGCTTCCTCCAAAGGGCGGGCGTTGCCGAGGGTAAAGATGCTCTCGGCATCCTGGCCACGCGGCCAGCCGATGCGCTTCCCTTTGAGGACGCGCACCGTCAGCCGCACATCCATCGAAATCTCGATGCCCATCCCCACGAGTTCGCCATCGCCCTGCAAGGCGTGCCCATCGCCGATAAAGAGGAGCGCCCCCGGCTCATAGACGGGAAAATAGACCACTGCCCCCGCACGCAGGCCGCGGTAATCCATATTCCCTCCATATGTGCCCGATGTGCTCGTGGCGATGGCCTGCTTATAGGGGGGCGCCACGCCGATGCAGCCAAGCATCGGGTCAAGCGGCCAAACCTTGGCCGCCAGGCGACCCTCCGGCGAGATGAGCCGAGCCACCCCTTGTGAGGCATCCACGTCCCACTCGGCGAGTTCTTCCGTGATGGGCAATCTCGGCACGTAATAAGGGTTGACCGTGTGCGGGGCGACGTAGCGGCCGCAGAACCCGTAACGGCGGTTGGGGCGAATCTCTTCGAGGGTCACCTCGAGTACATCCCCCGGGGATGCCCCTCGCACAAAGATTGGCCCGGTGAGCGGGTTGCCGCGCTGGGCGCGTTGGTGGCCTTGGGCGTCTTTCCCACGGGCATCAAGCGTCCAGGTGAGGAGGGTATCGCCATCGCTCACCTCGAAAGCAGGCGGGTGAGGGCCGAACGAATTGTAAAAATGGGTTGGCTCGAAACGATGGAGCATCTGCCACCTCCTCAGACGTCATCCCCCGCTAGGCGTGGGGGTGGGTGTCTCCGTCGGGGCCTCGGTGGGCGAGGGCGTTTCTGTAGGCGTCGGCGCCTCGGTGGGTGTGGGTGAAGGCGGCACCGTAGGCGCGAGCGTAGCGGTTGCGGTGGGCGTCGGCGTGGGCGGCGCCAGAGTTGCCGTTGCCGAAGGTGAGGCCGTGGCGCTGGGCGAGGGGCTGGGGGAAGGCGTCGGCGTACCGCGCCGTTCCCAGGCCACCTGTACGGAGGCATCTCCGCCGCGCTCGTAATATTCCACCGTGATGCGGTGCTCCCCACGAGAGAGGGTGGCCGTGCCCTCGTAGCGTTCCACGGGCGAATCTCTCCAGGCATCTACGATGAGGGTGTTATCGAGATAGATGCGAATGCCGTCATCGGCCAAGGCCCAAAAGAGATAGTCGCCCGCTTCGAACGAAACGGTTCGGACCCACCGCACCGAGAAATTGTCGTTGGGCATACCGTAGCCCGGCGAACCCTTTTGCCAATCGAACAAGATCTCGCGGTCGTCGCGCACGAACATCGGGGGCCCCTTCAGTTCGGTGTTGGGGAAATACTCGCCGCGCCAACCGCTAAAGGCGGTCAAACGTTCCCACCAGACGTGCAATCGGGCGTCTCCCGTCAATTCGAAATACTCCACGCGCACCTCATGGGGGGTGCCGTCGAGCCAAATGTAGCCTTCGTACGTCTCGGGCTGGCAGGGGTGCCATTCATCAATGAGCAAGCGGTTGCCCACCCACACGCGCACGCCATCATCGGCGCGGGCCTTGAAGCGGTAGGCGCCCTCTTCGAGGGTGAGGGTGCGGGTCCACCGCGCCGAAAAGTGATCGGCGTTGACGCCAGGTGCAGGGGCGGCCGCGCCCCAATCGAGGGAAAGCGTCTCATCGCCGCGCACCAGGGCGGGCTGGCCCTCTAGGTTGGGGTTATTGAAATACTCTCCGCGCCAATGGGGGTAGGCAGCCTTCATCTCCCACCAGACGCGCACCTCCGCCCCCTCGCCGCTCTCATAGTATTCGACCTGGATTATATGCTCGCCGGTATCGAGGGAGATTTGGCCGGTGGCCAGGGTGGGGGGCTGGTCTCGCCACTGGTCAATGACCAAGACGCCATCCACCCACAGGCGCACGCCATCATCGGAATAGGAGAAAAAGTCATACAGGCCCTTTTCGAGCGGCCAGCGACTCCGCCAGCGCACCGAAAAGTTGTCTGCGGGCACTTCGGGCGCCGGCGAGCCGAGGCCCCATTGGAAATCAATGGCCGCATCTTGGCGAATGAGCGCCGGCTCCCCGGCCAGGGCCTTGTTGGCAAAGTACTCGCCCACCCAGGCCTGTTTGGGCACGACGGGCACCTGCGTTTCGGTAGGAGAGGGGGAGGCCGTAACCGTGATCTTGGGGGCGGCCTGTACGATGGTGATGCGTTTCGCCACCAGGCGCCCCAACGCGTCGAGATCCCCCTCGGCAAAGATCACCTGACCGGGCGCGATCTCGCGGGGGGAAGCGCGCTGGCCGTTCGACCAAACGACCTCGATGTTCTCCGGCACGATGATCTGCTCGACGTTCCCCTCGGAGGGCGTGATGACGATGATGAGCGCGCCGGGCGAATATTCGCGCACGGTACCCAGGGCCGTATCAAGGGGGACGGGCGTTTCCGTCACGGCGATGATCTGGGTGGTGGGGAGTGAACTCACGGCGGTATGGGGGCGCGTGGGCGTGGGGGTGCGCGGCGGGGTGATGCGGTTGCGCGCCACGGCCACATACACGATAAGGGCCATCCCGATGATGACCAACGCCGAAGCGCCAAGGGCGATGAGCGCGTTCTTCCAGGTAAAGCCTCGTTCAAACATGCCTTGACTCCTCGCCTTGGCGCCCTCTAGAGCACGACGCGCAAGGGGATGGGTGTAAAGGTGAGCACGAACAGGACGAGCAGGATCGCCGCGATGGCCAACTCTCGGCGTTTGAGGGGAGAAAGGGCGTCCAGAGGTTCCACCTGGCGCAAGGAAAAGAGAAAGATGAGCATAGCCCATAGCCACCAACCCTGCCAAAGGAACCCCAAAAGGGCCAGCACGAGGATGAGGCCCCAGGTGAGGAAGCGCGCCTTATCTCCCAAGAGCGCCCTGGCGGCATGGCCGCCATCCAACTGGCCGGCGGGGATGAGGTTGAGCGAGGTGACGAATAGCCCTGCCCACCCCGCGAAGGCGATGGGGTGCATATCCATATCCACGCCGGCGGAGGGCAGCCATTGCCCATGGACGAGGTATTTGAGCATGCCGTACAGAATCGAGTTCCCCTCCAGGAGGTATCCGCCCCCAGGCGGCAGGGGCTGCACCTTGGAGAGGCTGATGCCCAAGAGGAGGATGGGAATGCCCACGATGACCCCGGCCAACGGCCCCGCCGCACCGATCATCAGGAGGGCGCGCCGGTTGGGCGGGATGTCTTTGATGCGGATGATGGCGCCCATCGTGCCAAAAAGGCTCAGCGGGAAGGGAATCAGGTAGGGCAGCGTGACGGCCACGCCAAAGTGCCGCGCCATAAAATAGTGGCCGAGTTCGTGTGCCAAGAGGATCGCGAGCAGGCTCACTGTGAATTCCACGCCTTCCCAAAGATGAGCGGGAAAGGTCTCGCGGCTGAGATCCTCGCCGTGCCAGAAGTAGATGGAAGTGCCCAGGATGCTGAGGACCGTCAGCACGGCGAGCAGAGGCGGCAGCCAGCGATTGTTCGGCGTGGGCTGGATGATCCCCTCGGTGAGGAGGATGGCCGCCCGATCTCCTTCCGGGCGAAAGCGCAGGGTGAATCCCCTCGCGCGGACGATGGGCCACAGCCGGGTAAAGGCCTCTTCCGTATCGATAAGGAAGCGCCCCCTCAGGCGGAGGCCGCGCCTGGGGCCTGGGCTAACGGTAACATCTTCCACGGCAAAAACGCCGTGGAGGAGAGGAAGGATCCACTGTAGGCTGGGTTCAATGAGCGAGGCCCAAAAGGATTCGGTTAGATCGCCCATTCGCGTTCCTTTCGCGGGCATACTATAGCACAGGTGGCCTCGCTTGGCAATGCCCTGCGCCCATCGCGCACCCCACCCTCACCCTGACCCTCTCCCACTCAATGCGGGAGAGGGCCGAATGGAGCGCGGGCCTCCCGGCCCGCCTCGCGCTCCACCCTCATCCCAAGGGAGGGTTGGCGATTCGCGCTCTAATTGCCTTGGTCGTGCGCCCTTCGCGTGATATAATGGCACCCACACCGTATTCGAGGAGGGGCAAACGACGATGAGAGGCGTAGCAGCGCGCTGGGCCGCCCTACTTGGCCTATTGATGGCCTTATCTGCCTGTGCCGAGGCCCCCCAGCAGGCCGCCCAGCCCGAACGCCTGACGAGGGCGTTGACCCTTTCGGGGGTGGTGGTCGAAAATCCGTCGGGGGAGCCGATTGCAAATGCTCAGGTCCGCCTGGGCGAGCGCACCGCCCAAACGGATGCTGAGGGTGCCTTCACCATACAGGGCGCCCAGGTCGCGCCGCTGGAGGTTTCCTGCCGGGGGTATCTGCCCAAGACCCTGCCCCTGGAAGAGGTTGCCGCAGCCCTGCGCGAGGAGGGCCAAGAGGGAGAAGCCCTGCGCATCGCGCTTCACCCGCGCACGCTTTCTGGCCAGGTGCTCGAGACGGGCAGTGGGCGCCCTATTGAAGGGGTTCCCCTGCGCGCCGGCCCAGCCCAGGCCACCACAGATGCCGAAGGGCGCTTTGTGCTTCGCCGCGTCGAGGTGGGGGACCTGCTCACCGTCGAGAGTGCGGCCCATCGGCCTTTAGCGCCTATCCCTCTAGAGGGTCAAGAGAGCCTGACCCTCACGCTCGAACCGTGGCGCGTAACGGTCTCGGTAACGGATCAGGCGACCGGCCAGCCCCTTTCAGGCGCGCGGGTGGCCAGCGCTACCCAAGAAGCAGAGACCGACCCCTCCGGCCAAGCCGTGTTGATGCCTCGCCTCAGCGAGGGGATTGCCGTCAGCCTCACGGGGTATTGCACGGCCACGCTCACTTACCAAGGAGAGCCGTCTTTGCAGGTGGCCTTGCGCCCCTCGCGGCTCATCGTGCGGCTGAAAGATGCCGCCACGCAGGAACCCGTGCCCAATGCCCTCGTGCAGATCTTTGAGAAGGGCGAATCCTCCCCCCGCCTGGGCCGCACCGATGAGGCCGGCCAACTTGACCTGCCCGATGCGGCGGAGGCGGAACGCCTGTTCATCAAAGCCGCCAACTATGTGCGCGCGACGGTGCCCATCACCCAACTGGGCGTGGTGGAGGTGACGCTGGAGCCGTTCATCAGCAGGGGGATTTATATCCCCTTTGGCCTCCTCACGCGCCCCGAATACGTCTATGGCCTGATTGACCTGGTGGATCGCTCGCCCCTCTTGAATACCGTGGTGGTGGATGTCAAAGGGGATGCCTCTTACCTCGCCTGGCGGAGCAAGAACCCCCTCGCCCAGGAGGCAGACGCCTATTTCGATGGGGTGATGCCCCTCGAGGAGGTTCTGCGCCTTTGCCACGAGAAGGGCATCTATACCATCGCGCGGATGGTCATCTTCAAAGACGATAACCTCGTCAAGATCCGCCCCCAATGGGCCATCGTGCGGCAGGATGGTACGTTTTATACGGATGGGCAAAATACCAAATGGATGGACCCCTTCCGCCAAGAGGTGTGGGATTACAACATCTCCCTGGCCGTGGAGGTGGCCGAGATGGGGTTCGACGAGGTGCAATTCGATTACATCCGCTTCCCCTCCGATGGGCGCATTCGCGACCTCGTATACCCCCAAGAGAGCACATTCGAGTCGCGCGTTGGGGCGATCTCGGGGTTCCTGGAGGCGGCCCATACGGCGCTCCAAAAGACGCCGGCCTTTTTCTCGGCGGATATTTATGGTCTCACGGTGTGGGTTACGGATCCCAACTGCCCACGCCAGCCCCTGTGCGATTTGGGCATTGGCCAATGGGTGGAGGATATCGCCGCCCATGTGGATTACCTCTCGCCTATGCTCTACCCGGCCACCTTCGCGCCAGGGAGCCTGGGGTACAGCCAGCCGGTAGCCCACCCCTACGAGGTGGTGTACCTGAGTATGGCCAAGGTTCTGGGGCGCACGACGACACCTGTGCGCCCGTGGCTTCAGCATTACTCGGCGCTCGGCGTGACCTATGATAGGCGCAAGTTGCTGGAGCAAATGAAAGCCGCGGAGGACGCGGGGAGCCATGGCTGGCTCTTTTGGAACGCCGGCGGCAAGTATGAAGAGGCGATCTTTGGCGAAAAGCCCTTCGACCTCGTGCCCGGTTTGCCTACGCCGCCCCCGCCGAAAGAATGACGGAATTTGGCCCCGATATGCTTTTGAGAAGGAGGCAACCTATGCGACCGACGTATCCGCTTTTGCCCCCCGGATTGCCGCCACGGATGTTTGGGGCGGCGATGATCGTCAGCATAGCCATTGGCCTGGCGGTGTTCATCCTTTCCATCATCATATGGTGGAAGATCTTTGCCAAGGCCGGCTACAGCGGCGCGCTGGGCCTCTTGATGTTCGTGCCCATTGCGAACATCATCGTCCTCCTCATCCTCGCCTTCGGGCGGTGGCCCATCGAGGAGGAACTCGACCGCCTGCGCGGGAGGATGTACCGCTAGGCCCTGCCGGAGCGCTATTTCTTGGGCGTGGGAGCGGGCTGCGCCGTGGGCGTGGGATATTGGGCCTTGTAACGCTCCACGATGGCAGCCACCTGCGGATCATCCGGAAAGCCTTCGGTGAGCGTGATGGGCATAGCGCGGGCCGAAATGGGCGTGCCCTGGGCGTCAAAGGTTACCTTGAGGTAGCCCAGCCATTCGCCATCGTACCCTTGTTGGACGATGATCGTATTGCCCACCCGTTCGGGTTCGGTCATCAATTGGCGCGTCTTGCCGCCCACGATCACCTGAATGCCCGGCACGGCATAGGCCAGCGCTCGATCTTCCTCTAGCCCCAGCCGCGAGAGGACGATGATGGCATCTACATAGCCACTCAATTCGGCAACGTACCGCCGCGCCGTCTCCTGAGGGTCGAGCAGTTTGGCCACCTCAGAGACGCCGGGCATACGCAGGGCCATCTCATCGCTCAGGCCAATGACGCCGACGCGCACCCCCCTCTTGATGATGATGGCGTAGGGGTCAAAGAGGGGCTTGCCCTCGCTTTTGGAGACCAAGTTAGCCGAAAGGACGGCGAAGGTGGCCTCTTTGGCGCGCTCCTGGGCCACGGCAAGGCCTTTGAGGAGGTCCATCCGCCCGATGACCATGGCATCGTAGCCCATTTGGTTCATCGCCTCCACGGTAATGCGCCCTTGGCTCGCCAGAGAAACCCATTCGCCCATCAGAGAACTGCCGGCATCGAGCACGAGGGGGAGGCCCTCTTCTTTAGCGATGAGCGACCTGATGGCTGTAGCCCGCCGGGCCAGCCCACCCGCGGGCACCCCTCAACCGCAGGGGTCCACCTTGCCGTTGACGTCATTGGTGTGGAGGATGAGGAGCGTGAGCGGTGCGCGGGTGCTTTGGGGCGTGGGGCGAGGGGGTTCGCGCGTCGCCGTGGCGCCCGTGGGGTAAAGGGTTGGCTGGGCAAGGGTAGGCGTCTGCGCGGGGGTAGGGCTAGGCAAGGCCGCCGTAGCGGCCGGCGCCGTGGGAGAGGACACAGCCGCTGATGTGGCGGAGCCGGTTGCTTGGCCCGTTTGAGGTCGGGCGCAGGCGCTGAGAATGGCCGCCGAAAGGGCAAGAGAGATGATCCACCACCGCCAGGTGGCCCGATGGGCAGGCATAGCACGATCCTTTCTGGGAAGGTAGGGAACTGGAGCGCATCATACCACAGCCTGCGGATGGCGGCAACGTTTCCTCTTGATGTGGGTTTACAAGGGCGCATTCTCTTATCGCCGATTGGAAAACGATCCGCTGGGAGGGTGAGATGAAAGGATGGGCTTGGCCGGAGCGCGTGGCTCTCGTTACAGGGGCCTCCAGTGGGCTGGGGCGGGCCATTGCGCTCGCTTTGGCACAGAAAGGGGCGCGCGTGGCCCTCGTGGCCCGGCGGCGGGAGGCGCTCGAGGCTGTGGCGGCGGAGGCCGCCGCTTGCGGCGCTGAGGCGCTCGTGGTGCCGGCCGATGTACGGGATACGGGGCAGGTGGAAAGGGCTGTGGCGCAGGTGCTCCAGCAATGGGGCCGGCTGGATGTGGTGGTGGCCAACGCGGGGGTGTACGTCCGCGCGCCCGTGGCCGAATTGACGATGCCGCGCCTCGAAGAGGCGATGTCCGTCAACTATTTCGGCGCAGCGCGGGTTCTCCTCGCCGCCTTGCCGCATTTGCGCCGCCAGAAAGGGGGGCACTTGGTGCTCATCAGTTCGCTGGATGCCCTCACGCCCCTTCCCTTGGACGCCCCGTACGTGGCCTCGAAGGCGGCTCTGGCGGGGTTAGGAGACGTCTTACGGCAGGAGTTGCGCCGCGAGGGCATTGGGGTCACCGTGGTGTACCCCGGCCGCATTGATACGCCGATGCTCGAGGGATGGGCCGTGCCGCGCATTTCGGCCAAGATCCCGGCGGAGCGCGTGGCCCGGGCCGTGGTGCGCGCGGTGGAAAGGGGGCGTGGGCGCGTTATTATGCCGGCGGCGGGGCGCCTTTTTTACGCGGTGCGCCTCTTGGCGCCGAACGCGGCCGATTGGCTGGCCGACCGTTTGCGCCTGACGGGTTGGCCGGAGGCGATTCAGGCCCAACAGACATCTGAGGGAAGGGTATGACGGCATCGGTATATCGGCCCATTCACGCTTGGTTGCGGCCCATCGCCATCTGCCTCGTACGGGGGGAAGAAAGCCCCCTCTTGGGCCAAGTTTCAACGGAACTCCTCGCGGCCTTTGGCCGGCTGGGGCACCGCGTGCAATCTGCCCCGAGCGAGGAGACGGATATCCTTCTCACCACCTGGCGTTATGGTGAACCGCTTAACTGGCGGCGGGCGCTCCTCTTTACGGCGCGGCGGCGCTTTGGCCTGAGCCGTCTCCCCCATCTGTACACCCTGGTGGAGATGGCCCCGGGCGCGTTTCAGGATCTTTTGGCGCGCCTGGCCGCCGCCCTGGATAAATCGGCGCCTGACCCCGCCGATTGGGCCTTCCCCGGCTTGAGGGAGGGGGCCTGGCGAGTCCTTTGGGAGCAGGGGCGGCGCGGCGGGCCGATCTTGGCGTTGGAGCGCATCATCCAGGCGCAGAGCAAGTGCATTCGCGTCCTCCTTTTGGTGGGGGAGGAGCGGCCAGAGTTCGCCTATCTTTTTGATTTGGTCGGGGCGCATCCGCGCCTCGAGGCGCATACCCCGGCAGTTTTCTATGAGGATATCGCCCTGCGGATGGCGACCATCGCGAGCACTTTCGAGGTAACCGAACACGAGTTCGTGGGGCCGCCCCTCCCACGCCCGGAATGGCTCAAGGCCACGGTGCCCGCCGCGATGCAGCGCGCCGCGCGCGAACTGGGCAAGCGGGATTTCTTTACGCCCCTCATCCAAGTGGCCGATCTCACGGCGGTGCCTGCCGTGTCGGAGGCCATTGCCAGCCAATATAGCGAGGGCTGTTTCAGTTCGTGGGACCCGGCGCTCAACGCGCTGGTGGCCACGGTGACGGGGAGCGCCCGCCCAGTGAGCAAAGACCAAATCACCGAAGGGGATTTGGCGCTCATCGTGGGGGTGGCCCCTTCAGGGCGCGGGGCGCTGGTGCGCCCCATCGAGGGCCTGCCGAACACGCCGCCCTCCAGCGAGGCCGTGGAGATGTTCTGGATGGATGGACCCCTGCCGCGCATCCCGTTTTGCCATAACGGCAAGCCCCTTTTCGTGCCGGTGGTGCGCTCCAAACTGCACGGGCATCGAGGCGTCTCGGCTTATGACCCGCGCTATGTCGAATTCGCGCCCCTTGCGCCGGCGTATTACGCCTACCCCGTCTCCTGCGGCACGCGCGCCCAGGCTGAGGCGATCCGCGAAGCCTTTGGGCGAGCGGTGTGCCTGCAAAACCCGGCGGATAGCCGCCAAGTGGTGTTTACCCTCCTGCCGGGGCATGGGGTCGTCCTCGCCGAAAAATGGGTTCCCGGCAAAGAGCCATTCCAGGTGATGTGGGAGTATATGGACGCAGGATATCTTCAGGTTTCCTCACGCATCCCCCAAGGGGAAGTGCGCTACGCGCCGGGCGAAGACGGGCGGATGCGCCTTGCGTCCTAGGTTTTTCGGTTGACAAGGCTGGCCCCTTCTCTTACAATGCCTATGCGCGCCGAGATAGACCGTTGAAGGAGAGGTATGAATCCATCGCCCGACTCGCTCCAGCACATCCTTCACACCGCCATCCAGCGGGAGATCGAGGCGAACGCCTTGTATCGCCGCGCGGCAGACATCGTAACCGCACCCGAGGCGCGAGACCTTTTGCATGACCTCGCCTTGCAGGAATTGGGGCACCGCAACCGTCTACAAGCCCTCCTCGAGGGGAACGCGTTGGGCGCCCTTTCGGAGGCGCAGGCCCGCAAGGTCCAAGATCTCAAGATTACAGATTACCTCATCGAAGTGCCGCTCACGCCAGAGGCCGGCATTCAGGATATCCTCATCGTGGCTGGCAAACGCGAGGCCGCGAGTTATGCCCTCTACCATAGCCTGGCCCAAGTGGCCGAAGAGGTCGAAGCGCGGCGCCTTTTTGAGTTCTTGGCCGCTGAGGAACTGGTGCACAAACAGCGCATCGAGGCCCTGTACGAGCAACTCTTTTATGCCGAAAATTAGAGCCGTCCGCCCATAGGGTGAGCATCATACCAACAAGAAGGAGCATTATGATGGCCAAGTGGGAATGCCTCGTGTGCGGTTACATCTATGACCCTGAAGTGGGCGATCCGGATGGGAACATCCCCCCTGGCACGGCATTTGAGGATTTGCCCGATACCTGGGTTTGCCCCGAGTGCGGCGCGGGCAAAGATATGTTCGAAAAGATGGAATAGCCATCTGATTGGTCAAGGCAGTTCATCGTGTTTGGAAGCGGCCCAGGGGTCGGCTTGGCCGCTTCGCTCTCCCATCTCGGAGGCCGGATGAGGGTCATCATCGTAGGGAATGGCGTAGCCGGCACCACGGCGGCTCGCCTCATCGCGGAACACGGCCAGGGTGTGGAGATCGTCCTGTGTTCGGACGAGCCATATCTATACTATCCCCGCCCTCGGCTCATTGACCTGGTGGGTTGCCAGGTCAACCCCGAACAGATGCCCCAATTCCCCGCCGAATGGTATGCCCAACGGGGCATTACCTTACGGCTAAACTGCCGCGTCGAGGCGGTTTACCCAGAGAAGCGGCAGGTCCTCTTTCAAAATGGCGACGTGATGGCCTATGACCGTTTGGTGCTCGCCACCGGGGCGCATGCTTGGGTGCCGCCCATCCCTGGGGCAAACTTGGCCGGCGTCTATACCCTGCGCACCCTGGCCGATGGGCTGGCCCTGTGCCAAGCGGCGCACCAAGCGAAACGGGCGGTCGTGCTCGGCGGGGGCCTCTTGGGATTGGATACCTCTTCGGCGCTTCTCGCGCACGCCTTGGAGATCACCGTCATCGAGGTGATGCCGCGCCTGTTGCCGCGCCAATTGGATGCCGAGGGCGCCGCCGTGCTCCAAGCGAGGCTAGAGGCGCGAGGGTTGCGGTTTATCATCGGCGAGGGCTGTGCGGCCATCGAGGGGGATGGCCACGTGAAGCAGGTCGTCCTCCAAAGCGGCCGGATATTGCCGGCGGAGATGGTCATCATCTCGGCGGGGGTTCGTTCGAACATCGCCTTGGCCCAGGCGGCGGGCCTGGCCTGCGGGCGCGGCGTGGTGGTGGATGATCGGATGCAAACCTCGGCGGAGGGCATCTATGCCGTGGGCGATGCGGCCGAGTTTCGCGGCGTCACGTGGGGGATTATCCCGGCTGCCCTGGCGCAGGCGCGCGTGGCCGCCTCGCAAATCATTGGTGAGGCGGAGGTGCGCTACGAGGAGATCGTCCCCAGCACGACGCTCAAAGTGAGCGGGATTGACTTGACCTCCATCGGCGAAGTGAACCCCCAAGCGCCGGGGTACACGGAAGTGCGCTTCAGCCAAAACGGCGTCTACAAAAAGGCCGTGCTGCGCGAGGGGCGCCTCGTAGGGGCCATCCTCTTGGGAGATCGGGCGGATGTGCGCGCCATCAACCAACTCATCGCCAAAGGGGTGGACGTTTCACCCTATGCGGAGGATCTTTTTCGGCCAGGGTTTGACCTGATGGCCCTGGCGCGCACGTAGAGGGCGTTCGGGTTTACCAGAGAAAGGGGTTCGATATGGATAGAGCACAGATCATCGCGCTGCTACAGAGGGATATGGAGGGCGAGCATCAGGCCATTATCCAATATCTCTACCATGCCTACACGATGGGCCGTGAGGATTTGGCCCCGGAAATCGAGGCCATCGCCCGCGATGAGATGCGCCACTTCGACTGGCTGGCCGACCTCATCGTGGAGTTGGGCGGGGAGCCGAGCCTCAAGCGCGACCCCGTGGATTTCTCCCGCGCCGCGCCGGCCGAGCAGATGGGCAAAGATGTGGGCTTGGAAGAGACGGCCATCGCCCAATATCGTGCGCATATTGAGGCGATTGAGGATGAACACGTGCGGCTCGTCCTCTCGCGCATTCTGCATGATGAGCAGGCCCACAAGGGCATTTTTGAGGGGCTGGTCGAGGCCGCCGGCCAAGGGGAGGCCGTGGAGGCCGGCGCGGGGGCGCCTTCGGCGCCCGCTGGGCCGCCCGCGCGGCTGATGGAGATCCTCAACCAAGGGGTGCGCCACGAGTACACGGTGATTCTGCAATACCTGTACCACTCTTTCGTGGCGGAGGATATGGAGCTGGCCGAGGGCCTGCAGAACGCGGCCATCAACGAGATGCAGCATATGGGCTGGCTCTCGGAGGAGGTGGCTGGCAAGGGCGCACAGCCCGATATGAGCCACACGGAACTCTTTTTGAGCCGGGACCCCGTGCAAAACCTCGAGGCGGATATCGCCGTGGAACGCGAGGTGACCAAGGCCTACAGCACACAACTCCCCGAAATCGAAGAGGAGGATGTGCGTGCGCTCGTGGAGCGCATCCGCGACCACGAGATCTTTCACGATGGCGAGTTTTCCTACCTCCTCAAGGAGGTGCGCGAGGCACAGGAAGCGGCCTCGCCGGAGGAGGATAAGCCCCAGCCCCCGCCCGAGATTCCCTCGGTGGGGAGCCTGTTGGGTAAGCCGTAAGTCAACTTGATCCACAGATTTTATAAGGAGGCACGATGAGTAGTTACTTGATGCGCGAGGCGGCGCCTTTGAGCGCCGAGGTATGGGCACGCATTGATGAAATGGTCGTTACCGTGGTTAGCAAGAACTTGGTGGGGCGCCGCTTTCTGACGCTCGTGGGGCCGCTCGGTTGGGGCGTGGAGCAGGCGCCCGTCTTTGGGTTTGAGGAAGCGGAGGGCGCCGCCGTGGCCAAAGAGGCCATCTATCTCCCCCTCAAAGAACTGGCCGCCGAGTTTATGCTCAAGGCCCGGCATTTGGCCATGGAGAGCGCCAGCCCCTGGGCGCTCGACCTGGGCGCGGTGGCCATCGCGGCTACCAAACTGGCCAAGGCGGAGGATGCGCTCATCTTGGAGGGCCTGATGCAGGCCGCGACTTGCTCGGCCCCCTTGGGAGATTGGGATACCCTGGGCGGCCCCTTTGCGGCAATAGCCGCGGCCACCGCCAAGATGCTCGAAGCGGGGTACGACGGGCCGTATGCCCTCGTCCTCAGCCCGGGGATGTATGCCCGTTTGGCCAGTTTGATGAGCGCCGGCCGCCGCGAAATCGAGATGGTGGAAAGGTTGGTCAAGGTGGGCATCTTCCAAGCCACGGGCCTTCCGGAAGGTCGGGCCTTGGTGCTCAGCCCGCAGGCCTGGAATATGGACCTCGTGGTCGGCCAAGATGTGGTAACAGCCTACCTGGGCAACGAGGGCTTGGATCATCGCTTCCGCATCTTTGAGACGTTGGCCCTGCGCGTCAAGCGGGCGGGGGCCATCTGCATCCTCGGGTGAGCGGGCAGCGAGAAAGGCCTGCGCAAGATGGAGATTATACGCGGCGGTTCGCAACCTTCTCGCTATGGGCCGCCCGAACACTTTACGGGGACGGTGCGCATAGACCCCTTGTTCCAAGCGGTTTCTCCGGCGCGCGCAAGCGGCGCCAAGGTAACCTTCGAACCGGGGGCGCGTACGGCCTGGCATGCTCACCCGTTAGGGCAGGTTCTCATCGTCTTGGATGGGTGCGGCTGGGTGCAGCGCTGGGGCGGCCCCATCGAGGAAATCCGCCCGGGGGACGTCGTCCGCATCGCGCCGGGAGAAAAGCACTGGCATGGGGCTACACCCACCACAGCCTTGACGCATATCGCCATCCAAGAGGCGATGGAGGGCCAGACGGCCGAGTGGATGGAAAAGGTCAGCGATGAGGAGTATCGCCGCTGACCGAGCGCTTAGGGGATTTATGCGGCGCCTCGCCGGTGGGGGATGGGGATTGTGCCTCCTCGACCGGCGCGGC
Source organism: Chloroflexota bacterium (assembly GCA_019873625.1). GTDB lineage: Bacteria > Chloroflexota > Anaerolineae > UBA1429 > UBA1429 > JAIOAW01. The sequence continues at coordinate 46,272 of JAIOAW010000015.1, read as the reverse complement.
GCCGAGGTGTACGTTGGGTGAGGATTATCGTATTCTGCGGGCGACCGTACTAAAGGAGATGACGATGCCGAATATTGATATCAGCCTGCGCATTGGCGGAGAGGCCGGCCAGGGCGTGGAGTCGAGCGGCGCGGGGTTTGCCACGGCCCTCACGCGGGGCGGCCTTTTTGTTGCTGCCGTGCCCGATTATTACTCGCGCATTCGCGGCGGGCACAACTTTTTTACCATCCGCGTGAGCGATGAACCCGTCCGCGCTACGCGCGAGGCGGTGCACCTTCTCATCGCCCTCGACGGCGAAACCGTGCGCCGCCATGTGGATCGCCTTGTGCCGGGAGGCGTGATCATCGCCGACGAGGGCCTGGCTTTTGATCCGGCGCTTTTGGAGGGCAAGGATGTGCGCCTCTTTTCGCTCCCCCTCATCAAGATTGCCGAGGAATTGGGCAGCCGCGTGATGGTCAACACGGGCGCGTTGGCCGCCGCTGCGACGGCGATGGGGTTCGATTTGGAGCACATCTTGAGCGTCATCGCCGATAACTTTGGCGCCAAAGGGGGCGCCATCGTAGAGGCCAACCGACGCGTGGCCCTGGCGACGGCCGATGCCCTGCGCGAACGCTACAACCTCGCTTTGCCCTGGCGCGTTCCAGCGCGCCCCGCGCCACCACGCCTAACGCTCGATGCGAACCGCGCCTTTGCGATGGGCGCCATAATGGGCGGCTGCAAGTTTATGGCCGGCTACCCGATGACGCCGGCTACCTCCATCCTCGAGTATATGGCGGGCCATGCGGATCGCTGGGGGCTGGTGGTCAAACATGCCGAGGACGAGATCGCCGCCGTGAATATGTGCATCGGCGCGGCGCACGCGGGGGTGCGGGCGATGACGGCGACCTCCGGCGGCGGGTTCGACCTGATGGTGGAGGGCATCAGCCTGGCGGCGATGATCGAGGTTCCTCTCGTCATCTACTTGGCTCAGCGCCCTGGCCCTTCTACGGGGATGGCCACGCGCACGGCGCAGAGCGACCTCCTGATGGCGCTCCACGCGGGGCACGGCGAGTTCCCGCGCATCGTGCTCGCGCCGCACACGCCCGAAGAGGCCTTCGTCTGCGGCTACCGCGCCTTCAACCTGGCCGAGATGTACCAATGCCTGGTGATCGTGATTTCCGATCACTATAACGCGACTTCGCTCTTTACCTGCGACCCGGCCTCGTTCGACCCTGCGCGCGTGGAGATAGACCGCGGCAAGTTGCTCACCGCCGAGGCCTTGGAGGCGATGGAGGTCTATCATCGCTATGCCAACACGCCCGATGGCATCTCCCCCAGGGCCTTGCCTGGCTCCAGCCCCAAGGCCGTGTACCTCTCCACGAGCGATGAGCATCTGGAAAATGGGCACATCACCGAGGACCCCCAGGTGGCCACGATGATGGCGCGCAAGCGCTTGCGCAAATTGGATGGCGCGCGGGGCAAGATGCGCCCGCCGTTTCGCTTCGGGCCTGCGGAGGCCGAATGCACCTTGGTGAGTTGGGGTTCGCCCTTTGGCTCCGTGTATGAGGCGATGGAGACGCTCAACGCGCAGGGTTACCCCACGAATATGGTACACTTTGTGGATGTGTGGCCCTTCCCCCATGAGGCCGCGCAGGAGGCCCTGGGGGGAGCGAAGCGCATCGTCTCGGTGGAAAATAACGCCACGGGGCAGTTCGCCTTTATGCTCCACGCCTATGGGGGCATCGAGGTGCAAGAGCAGATTTTAAAGTTCGACGGGCGCGGCTTTACGCCGGATTACGTCCTGGCGCATTTGGAAAGGTCATAGAGAGATGGTTACCGTTGCTGATTTTACCAATGAGATTCGCCCCACCTGGTGCCCGGGCTGCGGCGATTATGGCATTTGGAACGCCCTCAAACGGGGGTTCGTCAAGGCCGGCCTCACGCCGCAAGAGATTATGATGGTGACGGGCATCGGCTGCGGCAGCAAGATGAACGACTATATGCATATCAACGGTTTGAACACCCTGCACGGCCGGGCGCTCGCCGTGGCCACGGGGTTCAAACTGGCCAACCCGGCGATGAAGGTCATCGTCGTCCATGGGGATGGCGATGGCTATGGCGAGGGGGGCAACCATTTTCTCCACGCGGCGCGGCGCAACATCGGGCTGGTGGACCTCGTGGAGAATAACCATGTGTACGGTCTCACCAAGGGGCAATATTCCCCCACCAGCCGCCTGGGGTTCATCACGAAGACATCTCCCCGCGGCGCGCTGGAGCGGCCCCTCTCGCCGCTGGCGCTGGCCATCAGCCAAGGGGCGACCTTTGTGGCGCGAGGGTTCTCGCTCGATGTGAACGGCTTGGCCGATATCATCGCCGAGGCGATGCACCACCGGGGCTATGCGCTCATAGACGTGATGCAGCCCTGCGTGAGTTTCAACCGCCAAATGGATTACGACTGGTACCGCGAACGCATCTACAAAGTGGAAGACGAAGGGCACGACCCGACGGATCGGGAGGCGGCTCTGCGACGGGCGCTCGAGTTCCCCGGCGGGGAGCGCATCCCCACGGGGATCATCTATCGCACGGAAGAGGTGCCCTCTTACGAAGAGCAAGTGGCCTCTCTCCTGGCGGGGCCGCTGGTGAATCAGCCTTTGTGGGTGCGGCCGCTCGAGGAATACCGCGAATTGGTGCGAGAAAACGTGTGAGGGGTGTGCGATGGAGGTGATCGTCTATACGACGCCCACTTGACCTTACTGCCATCAGGTGAAAGAGTATCTTTCACGCCGGGGGATTGCCTTTCGGGAGTACGACGTGTCGGCCGATGCCGAGGCGGCGGCGCAGATGGTGCGCCTGACGGGCCAATATGGGGTGCCGGTGACGGTGATTGATGGCCAGGCCGTCATCGGGTTCGATCGCGCCCGGCTGGACGCCCTCTTGGCCCAAAAGGCGCGCCCGCGCCTGGGCGCGGCTGTGGCCGATGCCGCCGAGATGGCGGCCCAGGGCCGCTGTGCGGTGCATACGGGGGCGTATATTGGGCGCGTTACGCCGGGCGGCGTGGCCGAACGCGCCGGGCTGCGGGTAGGCGATGTCATCACAAGCCTGGCCGGGCAGGGCGTGCGCGATGCGGCCCATCTGGAGGGCCTTTTGGCGCGGCTCAAGCCGGGGCAGAGGGTGCCCGTGGAATATGTGCGTGGCACCGAGAGCCGTTTGGGGGTGCTCGAATTCTGAGGTGCGACTTTTGTCCTAGCCACTCGCTGCCCAGTGCGGTAAAGTAGAAAAAGAATGTCTTTCCAATGGATGAAGGAGGGCCTTATGACGGATAGAGACAAAGCCTTGACCGCCTTGAGCCAGGCGCTGAAACTGGAACGCGAGGGGCGTGCCTTTTACCTCAAGGCTGCCGAAGAGGTGCGGGATGCGCGCTGCCGCAAGACGTTCCTTTCGCTGGCGGATAATGAGCGGATGCACGAGGAGATGATCGTGCGGCAACTCCATACGATGGAAGGCTCGGGGCGCTACGTCCTTTTGCCCGATCTCGAAGCGCCGGCGATTGACCTGCAAGCCAAGATCTTTCCGCCAGATTTGGGCAAGGCGGCCGAGCAGGTGAGGACCTCGAGGAGCGAGTTGGATGCCCTGCACATCGCGCTGGAAAATGAGATCAGGAGTTACGACCTGTACCGACACGCCGCAATCGAGACGGAGGACGAGGCCGGCAAGCGGATGTACACCTGGCTAGCCGGCGCGGAAATGACGCATTTTAACCTGCTGATGGCCAACTATGAGGCCATCGCGCGCGAGAGCGGCTGGGTTTAGTCGGATACCTCAGAAAGGAGAGACGATGAGCGTTCTAGACGTTTTGAAAAAGGGGATGAGCACCGAACTTTGGGGGATGCGCTTTTATGAGCAGGCTGCCGCGCGCACCCAGGCGGAAGACGGCAAACGCGTGTTCGAGAGCCTGGTGAAAGAGGAGCAAACGCACCTCGAGATCCTCTGTGGGGAGTATGCCGCCGTTACGCAGGGGAAGGGCTGCGTCACGTTGGATGAGGCGCGCGCCCTGGCCGGGACGGTAGACCCCACGACGATCTTCCCGGAGGCCAAGGCCGCGGAGCAACTCATCCCGCCCGATTTTACGGATGAGCAGGCCCTCAAAATGGCCATGGATTTCGAAGTGCGGGGGTTTGAGGCCTACACCCAAGCGGCCAACGAGGCGGCCACGCCCCACGAGAAGGAGATGTGGACCTTTCTTGCCAAAGCGGAGGATAAGCATTATGCTTTTCTCCAAAAGACGCTCGAGTTCCTAGAGACGAACGGCGTCTGGTATTTTGACGAGAAGGAACTGCCTTTCTTCGAGGGCTAGATCTCAACCCACTGGCCAAAGAAGGCGTTGTGGGCGGAATCCGCCGGCAACGCCTTTTTGTTTGAACCTTTTTGGGAGGGAGAGAACCTTTGACGGGGACGTGGATCAATATCGCCGCCGTGCTCCTCGGCGGGGGGCTGGGCACCCTTTTGGGCAACCGCTTGCCAGAACGCATCCGCGAGACGGTGTTGCACGGCATAGGCCTGGTTACGCTGATGGTGGGCATTCACCTCACGCTCAAGACGCAAAATACGCTCATCGTGCTGGGGAGCGTGCTCGTAGGGGGGCTATTAGGAGAGTGGTGGCGCCTGGAGGCGCACCTGGAGAGGTTCAGTAACCGCCTGCGAGATCGGATGGCCAAGCGCCTTTCGGCGCGGAATGTTCAGCATTTCACAGAAGGGTTCATCACGGCGAGCCTGGTCTTTTGTGTGGGGCCGATGACGATTTTGGGGGCCATCCAAGATGGGTTGGTGGGAGATTACTCGCTTTTGGCCATCAAGTCGCTCTTGGATGGGTTTACGGCCTTTGCCTTCGCCTCTAGCCTGGGGGTGGGGGTGCTCTTTTCCATCCTCACGATATTCGTCTATCAAGGGGGGCTATCGCTCTTGGCGGGGCTGGCGCAAAATGCCCTCACGGCCCCGATGATCGCCGAGATGACAGCCACGGGGGGCGTGCTCATCTTGGGCATTGGCCTCCTCCTCCTCGAACTGAAGCGCATCCGCGTGGCGAACCTTTTGCCTGCGCTCGTCGTGGCGCCGCTCATCGTGGCGGCCTTGCAGGCATTGGGCATTCCCCTGGCGCCATAAGAAGAAGGCTCTCGCTCTCGCCCTAACCCTTTCCCACTCGACGTGGGAGAGGGCCAAATGTATGGAGCGCGGGCCTCCCGGCCCGCGCCGCGAGGCGGGAGCCTCGCGCTCCCCCTCACCCCGGCCCTCTCCCACTCAACGTGGGAGAGGGCACATAAAGCGTGGGCCTTCCAGCCCGCGCTCCCGTAGGGGTGCGTTGTAATGTGCCCCTACGGAATGCCCCTTATTTGCTGGGGATATACTGGCGAATTTTGGCGGCGAGGTTGCTGATGGGCATACTCTGCAGCCATACGCGCCCTGGCCCCGTCAACGTGGCCAAGAAGAGGCTCTCCCCGGCAAAGAGCACGTTCGTAATCCCCTTGACGGTGGTGATGTCGTAATCCACCGTGGGTTCGTAGAGGGCAATGTGGCCGGGATCCACCTTCATCACCTCGCCGGGCTGGAGGAGATAATCGCGTACGTCGCCGGCGATCTCGAGAAAGACGAGGCCGGGGCCGCTGATCTTTTGCAAGATGAATCCCTCCCCGCCAAAGAGGCTGGCCCCCAAGCGCTTGCGGAAGTACATCTCCACCGAGACGCCTTCTTGGGCGGCCATAAAGGCATCCTTTTGGCAGATGAGGCTCTGGCCGGGCTGAAGATCGAACACCATAATGCGGCCGGGGGCCTCCGGCGTAAAGGTCACCAAGCCCGTGCCACTACGGCAGGTGTAGGTGGTCATAAAGAACGATTCGCCGGCCAGTTTGCGCCCCAGGCCGGCCATAAAGCCGCCCCGGGTGCCCGTGCTCATCTCGATATCGCCCTTCATCCAGGCCATGCCGCCGCTTTCGGTAAACACCGCTTCCCCCGGCTCGAGCCAGACGTCCACAGAGGGCAGAACCGTTCCATAGATTTCGTAACGCATTTTCTCCTCCTTTTTGTATTCCGAGCCCGCGCGGTGCGGGAAGGCCCACCGTTGAAAACGCTTATTGCATCCCTTGGGGCAGCCGGCAGGCTGGGGTGAGGCGCTGAAGCGGCGCGCCATAGCCCGCTTCTTGGGCGAAAAGCCAGTGGGGCACCCAGGCGATGCCCAATATGGTTACACGGATATCCGTCTTACGCGGGCGGATGACGGCCTCTTCGACCTGCGCCTCCACACCCTCCCAGGCGCGCCGTTCCTGCGCCAGGGCGGCCTCTTGCTCCTCTTGATAGGCGGCGACCTCGCGCTTCAGGCGCGCCACCTCGGCCTCGGCTTGCTCCAAATTCGCGCGGGCCTGAGAGGTCATCCGCCGCCGACGGCTGGCCGTGCTCAAGGGGCTGGTGCGGCGCCGCCCCAGGAACATCCCCACGATCGTCTCGCCGGCGGAGAGGAGTTCCTCCTGCTGGCGGCCCTTGTAGAGGATCTTTTGATCCTCCAAGGCCCTTTCGGCGCGGGTGAGTTGCTGTTCCAGGCGGTCCAGCGTGGCCTGGTAGCGTTGGCGCACCTTGGCCAGGGCCTGTTCACGGGCCGTTTCGGCGGCGGCTTGGCAGCGCTTGAGGAATTCCTCGCGGCTTTCGCCGATGCGCGATTCCATCTTGAGCGTGCGGTGCACCCAGCGGGGCACGGCGCACGCGCGATAGATGTAATCGGCAAAGGCGGTGCGCAGGGGGGTGTATGGGGCCAAGTCTCCCATCCCCTCCGGCAGGGGGCCGTAGAGCGCCCCCGGTTCGGCGATGTTCCCCAGGCGTTCCGCGTCGAGCGAGGAGATGCGGTGCTCCTCCCACGGCACGAGGCCGTGCGGGCCGGGCAGGGGCAGGAAGCAAGAGACCGTCTCCTCCTGCGTCTGGCCGCTGCGCGGGTCGCTCAGGAGCGCCGTGCCCGAGGCCGCGAGGTAGGGAAGATAGACGAGGTGCGCTGAAGCGGAGGTCCCCTCCACCCCGAGGGCGCGGCGGGCGTGCTCTTGAGAGACCTCGACGGGGAAATAGTATTGCGGCACCCGCGCATTCACGCGCGGCGCCATAGGCAAAAACCCCTCTGGGATGGATGGGGCGGGCGCGGGCGTCGGGGCCGCGGCATAGGCCGCCGTTTGAGGGGCCGCCTTGGGGGTGGCGTCAGCCTGGGGAATGGGGGCCGGCTCGGCGGCTGATTTGTAGGAGCGCATCAGATCACGCACTTGGGCGCGGGTGAGCGGCCCACGCAGGTAAGAGAGCGCCCAGCGCGTTTGATACAGGATGGGGCGCGGCGCGTGCACATTGTGCAGGACGAACACGCGCGGCCCAAGCGAAGAGATGAGGCGATCCAGATAGGTGCGATCGAGGAGGGTGTTCGATTCGGTGATGACGCCCTCCATCCCCTCGAGGACGCGCGCCTTGTCGCGGTCGGTTTGTAATTTGCCGATGAACCACGTGCCGGCGTTCGTCAGGCCCTTGTAATCGAGGTCCACGGGGTTCTGGGTGGTGAGCATCAGCCCCAAGCCGAAGGCGCGAGCCATCTTGAGGAGCGTCAAAAGTGGCCGCTTGGAGGCCGGGTTGGCCGGGTGGGGCGGAAAGTAGCCGAACAATTCATCGAAATACAGGATGGCGCGTAGGGAAGTGGTGCCGGGTTGGCGGCGCATCCAGCCGATGACCTGCTCCAAAAGGAGCGTGACGAAGAACATCCGCTCGGCGTCCTCCAGGTGGGCGATGTAAAAGATGGAGACGCGCGGCTTGCCGCTCGGCGCCCACAGGAGCCTTTCGATATCGAGCGGCTCGCCCTTGAGCCAGGCGGCGAAACTCGGCGCAGCCACCAGGCGGTTCAGCGCCATGGCGAGTTGAAAACGCTCCTTTTCGGGGTAAAAAGTCTCGATATCGAACACGCCGAGTTTGGCGATGGGCGGCCGCTGGATGGCCTCGATGAGTTGCGGGAGGTCAAGGTCGCGCCCACGGCGCCAGAACTCTTCGAACAGGCGCGAGAGGAGGATGTGCTCGCGGCTTTGGATGGGGTCGGCCTGGATGCCTACCAGCGCGAGCAGCCCGGAGACGGTGCCCGAGATCATCTCCCGCAGGGTCTCCTCATCCTCATCCCACGAGAGGGCCGGGGCCTGGAAATTGCGCAAGACGCTCAAAGGCAGCCCCGCATCGCTCCCCGGCGTGTAGATGAGGAACTCGGCGGATTCCTTCAAGCGGCGGATACGTTCGCCGCTCTGGCCCCAATCGGCCAGGCCCTTGGCCCACGTCTGGGCGATGGCGGCGGCGTATTCGGGCACCGTCTGATCTTTGCGGCGGGCATCGTCGAGGTTGACCCAAGGCTCAAAGTCGCTCGGCCTCAAATCGGGGAAGGTCAGGAGGAGGTTGGTTACATCCCCCTTGGGGTCAATGATGAGCGAGGGGATGCCATCCAGCGTGGCCTCTTCCAAGAGGGTGATGCCCAGGCCCGTCTTACCGCTGCCGGTCATACCGATGCAGACGGCGTGAGTGGTCAGGTCGCGGCTGTCATACATCACGGGTTTATCATCCAGCACGCGCTGGGTTTGAGGATCGTACTCCTTGCCGAGGTAAAAGGTCGCCTGTCGCTCCATCGCCCGTTCCCCCCTTTCTGAAGGGATTGTAATGCGAGGTGGAAGGGAAGGCAAGCGCCAAAGGCCCTCACCCTGGCCCCTTCCGTGCGGGCGCGTGTGCGGAAGCGAAGCACTCCATATAGTTTGCCCTCTCCCACGTTGAGTGGGAGAGGGTTGGGGTGAGGGGGTGCGCGAGGCACCTGCCTCGCGCCTGCGGGCCGGGAGGCCCGCGCTCCATATATGGAATGCGGAAGCCAACCCTCCCGCAGGTTCAAAACCTGCGGGAGGGTGTTTTGTGGGAGAGGGCGAGGGGGCGGCGTGCCAGAGCAAGGCTCTGTGGGCAGTTTTGGGATTGGCGACAATTCGTGTTATACTGGGCGTTTGTGAACCTGAGATGAAAGGTGGTGCCGCCAATGACGCAAGAATTACTCAAAGTGTGGGATCCTCAGCCCAACCCGAATATTCCCGAACTGCACCCCGGCGATACGGTCCGCGTGCACGCGCGCATCGTCGAGGGCGACCGCGAGCGCATTCAGGTGTTCCAGGGCGTGGTAATGCGCATTCGAGGGGGCGGCGCCAATGCCAACTTTACCGTGAGGCGCATTGCCGCCCACGGCATCGGCGTGGAGCGCACCTTCTTGTTCAATTCGCCGCGCATCGAGCGCGTGGAGGTTCTGCGGCGGGCCAAAGTACGCCGAGCGCAACTCTATTTCCTGCGCAAATATCGTGGCAAAGCCGCGCGCCTCAAGGAAGACCGATCGCTTTTTGAGGATAAATAGCCCGCTTTGGGGGGAACGCCCCTAGGGGAGCGTGCAAGATGCTGTACAAGCCGAATCTTGCAGAGGAACGGACTCTGAGGGATCTCGGCTATGGGTTGGTCGCAGGCTTGGATGAGGCCGGCCGCGGCGCATGGGCGGGGCCTGTGGTCGCGGCCGCTGTCATTTTCCCGCGATTTGAGGAGATCCCGCCCGCCCTTTATGACGTGCGCGATTCGAAACTTCTCTCCCCTCACCAGCGCGAACACTGCTACGAGGCCATTTTGAGGTATGCGCTGGCCTGGGCTGTGGGGCGATCATCGCCCCAGGAGATTGACCAGTATGGCATTGCGCCGGCCACGCGTTTGGCGATGATGCGCGCCGTGGCCGGCCTTTCTGTATCACCCCGCTTTCTGTTGATTGACGCGATGCGCTTAGAGATGCTGAATATCCCTCAACGTTCCCTCATCAAGGGCGATCGGCAGTGCCTCACCATCGCGGCGGCCTCTATTTTGGCCAAGGTCACGCGAGACCGCGAGATGGTGGCCCTCGATGCTGCCCTGCCCCAGTATGGGTTCGCCCAACACAAGGGCTATGGCACGCCCCAACATCGCGCGGCCCTGCGGACCTGGGGGCCTTCGCCGGAGCATCGGCGTTCGTTTGCGCCTTTGCGCTCGAGGTTGCTTGCTAATGACCGATCTCCACACCCGCTTGGATGACCTCACCCTGGCCGTGTTCGACGTGGAGACCACGGGCCTGCACCCCAATTGGGGAGACCGCGTTTGCGAGGTAGGCATCTTGCGGTGCCAAGGGGATGCGATTTTGGAGGCCTATCAGACCCTGGTAAACCCCCAGCGCTCCGTAAGCCGTGGGGCCTTTGGCGTGCATCACATCCCCGATGACGAACTGATGCGCGCCCCCCTCTTTGCCGAAGTGGCGGATGAGGTGCTGGCGCGCCTGGAAGGGGCCATTTTCGTGGCGCACAACGCCCCCTTTGACCTGGGCTTTTTGGCCTCTGAACTCGCGCACATCGGCTTGCCGATGCTCCAGCTCATCGCGCTGGATACGCTGCGCCTGGCCCAAGCCCTGTATCCCTTTGGGAGCCATTCTCTCGGCAACCTGTGCCGCTATTTGGGGATTGACCTAGAGGCCGGTGAGCACCGCGCCTTGGCCGATACCTTCCTCACCTGGCAACTCTTTCAGCGGTTGACGGACGCCCTTTGGCGGCGGGGGGTGCGCACGTTGGGAGAGGCGCTCCTTTTGCAGGGGGGCGCCATCCGCTATGAGCGCCCCGAGCCGCTCGATATCCCCGAGCCGATTCGGGAGGCGCTGCGCAACCGCTGGCATTTGCACCTTTTGTACCGGTCGGAATCGGGCCAGGTTACGGAGCGCCTGGTGCGCCCGTTGGAGGTGGCGCGTCGGGGAGACGTCATCGTGCTCGTGGCGCACTGCCTGCTCCGAGATGCGCAGCGCACCTTTCGCCTAGACCGCATCCTGCGGCTGGACCTGGTAGAAAGCCTGGAATGACCCCCAAAAGGAGGCCCAATGCCCGAACTCCCCGATTTGGAGGTGATCCGCGAGGTTTTGGGGCGGCGTTTGGTGGGGCAAACGGTGGAGCGGCTGGAGGTGGTGCGCCCCATCGTGCTGCGCGTCCTCGTGCCCCGCGCAGCGGAGGACCTCGTCGAGGGCCGCGCCTTTGAGTGCATCGAGCGCCGGGGCAAGTTTCTCCTGTTCGGCTTGAGCGGCGGCACTTGGGCGGCCGTCAACCTGATGCTCGCCGGAGAACTGCGCCTCTGCCCAACCCCAGAGCGCGTGCGCGCCAGAGATTATCTCCTCTTTCACCTGCGGGGCGGGGAGGATCTGCGCTATCACGACCCGCGCGCTATGGGCAAGGTCTATCTGACGGATGCCCTCGGCCTGGTGCCCGGCTTGAGCGAGATGGGCCCCGATGCGCTGGACCCGGCCTTGACGGAGGAATCTTTTCTCGAACGCCTGCGCCCTTTTCAGGGGGAGATCAAGGGCATCCTCACGCGGGGGGCCTTGGTAGCGGGCATTGGGAACGCCTATGCCGATGAAATCCTCTTTGCCGCGGGCATTTATCCCTTCCGCAAGAGGGCTAGCCTCTCCGCCGAGGAGCAGCGGGCGCTTTACCGCGCGATGCGCCAGGTGCTCTCGGAGGCCATCTCGGTGCTCCGTGAGCGTATGGGCGAGGTGACGGATGTAAAGGTGCGCGATTTTCTCCAGGTGCACGGCAAGGCCGGCCAGCCTTGCCCGCGCTGTGGGCGCCCCATCTCCGAAATCAAACAGGGGCAGCGCGCCACGAACTTTTGCCGCCACTGCCAGCCGGGCACGCTCTTGCGCGGCGGCCTATGAGTTGGCGCTGGCTGGGGGCGCAGGTATAATGCCTTCAAGGCGGGAAGCCGAACCCTCCATAAAGGGGCGCTCCGATGCCGCGCATCAACTGGCAAGCAGAAGTCGCCGCATTGCGCAAAGATAACCGTTCGGGCGCGCAAGAGATCACCGAACGGGCGCTCGAACTCTTGATGGATGTGATCGCCGAATCCATCCCCGGTGGGGCGGTGAGTTATCGGCAATGGTTGGTGCGCCTCAGCCGAGACCTGGTGGCCGCTCAGCCCTCTATGGCGAGCCTCTTTCGCTTGGTGAACGATATGCTCTGGGCCTGCCATAAGGCGATGGGTGCCCAAGAGATGCGCGAGAAGGCCTTGGCCTTCCTCGATGCCTACCGCACCGCGATGCAGGATGCTCTGGAGCAACTGGCCCACCAGGCGGCCGAGTTCCTGGCGCAGTACCCCGTGATGATGACCTATTCGCGCAGTTCCACGCTCTTGCGCGCCTGCCGGCTGATGGCCGAACGCAAGGTGGCCTTTCGCGTTCTGTGCAGCGAGGCGCGCCCAATGTACGAGGGGCAAACTCTGGCGAGCGAATTGGCCTGGGCGGGCATCGAGGTGGTGGTGGGGATTGATATGGCCCTCTTTGGTTGGCTCGAGGAGGCGAACGCCCTGGTGTTGGGGAGCGATAGCCTCTCGAACACGGGCGTGGTGAACAAGATCGGCACGGCCGCCTTGGTGCACGCCGCCGCCGAGCGGGATATCCCCCGCGTCATCCTCTGCACGACGAACAAATTCCTGCCCGAGGGGTATCTCCTCGAGCAGCGCCTATCTGCCGGGCCGCCTGAGGAGATTATGCCCGTGAGCGACCGGCGCATCACCGTGCGCAACGTCTATTTCGATGTGACGCCTCTGGAAGAGATTTCTTTCGTCATCTCGGAAAGGGGCGTCCTCGGGCGCGAAGACCTTTTGCGGGCCTTGGCGAGCATCCAGGTTTACCCTGGCCTGCGGGGCCAGGGGTGAGGCGGGTAATATGGCGGCCACCGTCGAGATCATCGTCGTGGGCAACGAAATCCTCCAAGGGGATGTGCTCGATACGAACAGCCACTGGCTCTGCGCCCAGTTGACGGCGTTGGGGGCCGTGGTGCGCCAGGTGACGCAGGTGCGCGATGATTGCCCGGCCATTGCGGAGGCCCTGCGCCTCGCCTTGCGCCGGGGGAACCGCCTTATCATCCTCACGGGGGGCTTGGGGCCGACGGCCGATGACCTGACGTTGGAGGCTGTGGCGCAAGCCCTGGGGGTGTCTCTCCAAGAGCATACTCAAGCCCTGGCCTGGGTGGCGGAGATGTACCGCCGCTTGGCCCAGGAGGGGCGGGTGCCCTCGGCGGAGATGACCCCCCAGCGCATCAAGATGGCCCGCCTCCCCGCCGGCTGTGAGCCGCTCTTCAACGCGGTGGGGGCGGCGCCGGGCGTCCTGTGCCAGTTGGTGGGGCAGGCCGTCGTCTGTTTGCCGGGGGTGCCGGCGGAGTTGAAAAACATCTTCCAAGAGGCGTTGCTCCCTTGGTTAGCCGAATGGCTCGGCCAGGGCGCCTTTGTCGAGTGGACGGCCGTGGCGGCCTGCAATGACGAATCGGTGCTGGCGCCGCTCCTCAAGCGCGCGGCGGAGGCGCACCCCGAGGTGTACATCAAGTCGCGCGCCCGCGCCTTTGGCGAATCTTATGGGCGCTTTACGATCACCCTTTCGGCGCGGGGCGAGACGCCTGCTCGGGCCGAGGCCCTGGTGCGCTCAGCCTGGGAAGACCTAAGCGCCTCTTTGGATCGCGCCGGCCTGAACGCTTGGTTGGAAGTGCCTGCCGGCGGCCCATAATGGCCTTGGCCGCCGAGAAAAGAGCGGAGGCGAGATGGAAGTTGGTTTGGTGGAGCGCGTAGATATCGAAGAAAAGATGCGCTCGGCGTATCTGAGTTACGCGATGAGCGTCATCACGGCGCGCGCCCTGCCCGATGTGCGCGACGGCCTCAAGCCGGTCCAGCGGCGCATCCTCTATGCGATGCACGATATGGGCTTGCGCCACAACCAGCCCACGCGCAAGAGCGCGCGCATCGTGGGAGAAGTGTTGGGCAAATATCACCCGCATGGCGAATCGGCCGTGTACGAGGCGATGGTGCGCATGGCGCAGGATTTCACGATGCGCTACGTCCTCGTCGAAGGGCAGGGGAACTTTGGCTCGGTGGATGGCGATAGCGCGGCGGCCATCCGCTATACGGAGGCGCGCCTCTCGCGCCTGGGCGAGGAGATGCTCGCCGACCTCGACAAGAACACGGTGGATTTCACCGATAACTTTGACGGATCGCTCAAAGAGCCGACCGTGCTCCCCGCCAAACTGCCCAACCTCTTGGTGAACGGCGTCGGGGGCATCGCCGTAGGGATGGCGACGAACATCCCACCGCATAACCTGGGCGAGGTGGCCGAGGCCATCGCCTATCTCATTGATCATTACCACCAGGCCGAAGATGTTACCTTGGATGACCTGATGCGCTTCATCCGCGGGCCCGATTTCCCCACGGGGGGCACCATCTTGGGCACGGAAGGCATCCGCCAGGCCTATGCTACGGGCAAGGGGCGCATTATTATGCGCGCCCAGGCGCACGTCGAGGAAATCGGCGGGGGGCGGGTGGCGATCATCGTCTCGGAACTGCCCTATCAGGTCAACAAGGCCGCCCTCGTGGAGCGCATCGCCCTCTTGGCGCGCGAAGGGCGGTTGGAGGGCATCGCCGATTTGCGCGATGAATCGGATCGGGTGGGGATGCGCATCGTCATCGAACTCAAACGCGGCGTGGAGCCGGCGCCCGTCCTGAACGGGTTGTTGAAATACACCCAGATGCAGGCCGCCTTCGGGGTGAATATGCTCGCCTTGGTAGAGGGCGAGCCGCGCACGCTCTCGCTCAAGCGCATCTTGCTCCACTACATTGAGCACCGCGCCCAGGTGGTGGAAAGGCGAGCGCGGTTTGACCTGGAGCGCGCCTTGGCGCGCTCTCATATCCTCGAGGGGCTGCTCCTCGCGCTGGACCACCTCGACGAGGTGATTCGCATTATCCGCCGCTCGCGCACCGCCGAGACGGCTCAACGCAACCTGATGGCGCAATTCAAGTTCACCGAGGTGCAGGCGCAGGCCATCCTCGATACGCAACTGCGCCGCCTGGCCGCGCTGGAGCGCCACAAACTCGAAGAGGAATATCGGGAACTCCAGGCGCACATCGTCGCCCTGAGGGACCTGTTGGCGCATCGAGATAAGGCGCTCGCCGTGGTCAAAGAGGAGGTTTTGGCCCTCAAACAGGCCTATGGGGACGCGCGGCGCACACGCATCGTCGAGGGAGAGGCCTCGGCGGAGTTGGCCGCCCATGACCTGACGCCCGATGAGGAGACCTGGGTGCTCCTTCAGGCAAGCGGCGCCGTGCGGCGCGCCTCCGATGTGCCCCCCTATCTCCTGGCCCCTTTGGAGGAGCCGGCAGGGGCCTGCGAACCGCTCTTGGCGGCCTATGCGGCCAACGCCCGTGAGATGGCCCTTTTTGTAACGGATCGCGGCCGAGCCTACGCCTTGCCGGTGCACCAGTTGCCCGATGCGCCCCAGGGCTTGCCGCTTGAACACTTGGTGCGGCTAGGAGAGGAAGAGGTCGTCGCGGCTTTGCACTGCGAGGGGTTCAACGAGGGCGCGTTTCTCGCCCTGGCCACGAGGCAGGGGAGGGTCAAACGCGTGGCGTTGCAAGAAATCTCCTCGGCGGGGCGCGAGGGGGTGCCGGTCATCGGCCTGGCCGAGGAGGATCGCGTCATCGGGGCCGTGATCACCTCTGGCGAGGAGGATCTCATCCTGGTGAGCGCGGAGGGCAAGGCCATCCGCTTTGCGGAGGGCGAGGTGCGCTCGCAAGGGCTAGCGGCCACGGGGATGCGCGGGATGGCGCTACAGGAGGGCGATCGGCTGGTGGCCCTGGAGCGCGCGCAAAACGGCGAGGACCTTCTCCTCGTTACGGAATGGGGGTTCGCCAAACGCACCGCGTTGGAGGAATATTCGACCCAAGGGCGGGGAGGCCAGGGGGGCGTTACGGTGGATGCAAGCAAGCGCGAGGCGGCCGGGGCGCTCGTGGCGGCTCGAGTGGCCCCGCAGGAGGGGCGCCTCCTCGTGAGCACGACGGCCGGGCGGGGGTACGTGCTCGATGTGAAAGCCGTTCCGCACTTGCCCAAGGCGAGTTGGGGGCGGTTGGTTACCCGCACGCGCCGCGGTGCCCTGGTGCCGCTCGAGGGGGATGAGCGCATCGCCTCGGCGGTTGTGGTGAGTGCGGCGGCAGAGGCGATGGAACGTTCCACAGGGCCTTCGGCGCCAGCCCAAGGGGGACGCAAGGCCCCTGCGGGCAAAAAGGAGGCCGCACCATCTCCCATAGCCAAGGAGCCGGCCCCCGCCCCAAAGGGCCGCGCGCGCAAGGCGGAACCGGCGCCCCTCGAAACCACCAAGAAACGAACGCGCGCTCCTCAGGCGCCTGAGCCTGCCCCGGCCAAACGCCGCACGCGCCGCCGCGCGGAGGAGGCGCCTGCTGAGCCGGCCCCCAAGCCGCCCGCTCGCCGCTCCCAACGCGGTTCAAAGGAGGGCTAAGGGTTTTTACGCCCAGGAGGTTTGCTCGGGTTCCCCTTTCCATATAGTATGGGGTCAGAAATTTCGCATTCGGAATATATTTTACATAATACATTTACTATTCGTGGGTCGTCTGGAAGATGAAGCCAAAAAAAGTTGCGAGAATGGGTGAATATGCGCGATAACTGGCGCCGGATTTCCAATACCATTCGTTGGGTAGCCGCCCTCATCCTCTTTGTCGTCATCGGGATGGCGGCCTACCAGGTGTATGACTTTTACCGCGACCGCGTGGGCACCACGGCTGAAAAGGCGGTGCAAACCTATTTCGAGGCCCTTGTGGCCGGCAACTACGAAGAGGTCTACCGGCTCACAGCCAAGAGCGACCTCACGGATATTTATGGTCGCCCCATCACGAAAGACGAGTTCATCGAACAGTTGCGCCGCCTCACCGGGGGGCGGCAACTCCCCCTGCGCGTGGGGCAGATGATCAAACTCGCCGAGCACAAAGAGTCGCGCGTGTACGCCGTAACGCTCCAATCGAATATGGGGGGCACGAGTGGGCAAAGCCGCCTGCTCGTGGAAGTGCGGCGCGAGGGAAAAGATTGGGTGGTTTGCTATCCCTTTGGCATCTTTTTGTAAGGGGTTGAGGAGGTGGGCGATGAACCTCCGCACGCTGATCGCCCGCGGGCGTGGTGCCATGCTCGAATTTATGCCGGAGCCGAACGCCGAGGCCCTGGCGGAACTCCTCTCGGCCTTTGCCAACGGGGTAGGGGGCACCATCCTCGTAGGGGTGGATGAGCGGGGGCGGGTCTACCCCAACGCGGCGGAGCTGTTCGATCCCGTCTTGGCCAAGGCCCTCGCGATGTGCGAACCGCCATTCCGGGCGGCCGATTTGCCCGAATGGCACTGGGAAGAGACGCCGCGCGGCCAGGTGGTAACCATCATCGTGCGGCCCACGCCATATCAGATCACCGTGGAGGGCAAGCGCGCCTTTGTGCGATCGGGCAAGATCAACGTACCCGTCAGCCCCGATCGGCTGGATATCACCCGCCGCGAGGCCGGCGTGAGCTATGAGGATGAGATCGTCGCCGGCGCGAGTTTGGATGATTTCGACGAGGCCGTCATCGAGGAATACCAGCGCAACCGCGTCAAGCGGGGGCCGCGCGGCGAGGCTTTTACCCGGCTGGAACTTTTGCGCGATGCCGGCGCGATCACGCCCTCTGGCGCGCCTACGGTGGCGGGGATGCTCCTCTTTGGCAAGAACCCCCACCATTACCTCCCGCAGGTGGGCGTGGTGTTGGTGCGCTTTCGGGGGACGAGCCTGCACGAGACGGCCCTCTCCGGCGAGCGGTATGCGCGGCGGGTGGAGATCGTAGGCCCGGCGGCCCGTTTGGTCGAAAAGACCTGGGAGGCCCTTTTTAGCGAGATTCACGGCGAATCTACGACGAACGGCCTGGCGCGCGAGGAGCATTATGACTATCCGCCGGAGGCGGTGCGCGAGGCCGTGGTGAACGCCATCTGCCACCGAGACTATCGCATCACGGGCCAACGGGTGGAGGTGCGCCTGTTCGATGATCATATGGATATCATCTCGCCGGGGGGCCTGCCGGGGCACATCACCTTGGAGAATATCCTGGATGAGCACTATTCGCGCAACCCGCGCCTGGTGAGGGGGCTTTATTACTGGGGGTATATCGAGGAACTCGGCCAAGGCATTGATATTATGTATGAGGCGATGCGCCGAGACCATCACCCGCCCCCCGAGTTCCGCGATTCGGGGCGCAGTTTCACGGTAACCCTTTACAGCACGGTGGATCAGATTGCCCAGCGTTACGGGGATATGCTCAACCCTCGGCAGATTCGCGTTCTGCAGTTTTTGAGCACGAACGAGCGGATCACGAACAGCCAGTTCCGCGAACTGTGCCCAGACGTCTCGCCCGAGACGTTGCGCCTCGACCTGCGGCACTTGGTGGAAGAGGGTATCTTGCTCAAGATCGGCGACAAGCGCGGCACGTATTACGTGCTCAAGTGAGCGGTGGCTTGGAGGAGAAGAAAGGGATGGTCGCCGGCAGGCGGGGGCGCGCAATCTTGGGGTTCCTCGTGGCAGCCCTGCTCCTGGGGTGCGGCAAGAAGGCTACTCCCTTGCCGCCGCCCACGCCTACCCCTCCCCCTACGCCCACGCCCACGGTCAGGCAGGTGCTCGAAGACCAAAATTACACGATTTCGCTCGATGGCCAGGTGCTCGCCGCCGAACACCTCACCGCAAGCGAAAGTGGCGAGCAGATGATCGTGGCGAGCGAGGTGCGTTGGTTCGAGCCAGCGCCCGCCGTGGAACGCAGGACGGTGGTCCTTTCTCAGGGGCTGAACGCCCTGCGTTACGACCTCGAACGCACGACGTTTGGGGTGCGCTCGGCTTGGGTCTTTGAGCGCGTTGGCGAGGGGGCGGCGGATTACCTCAGCAACAACCAGGATTGGCTAGCCCCGGTGTACATCCGGGGGATTTCGCCCGCGCCGCACCTCCCGCTGGAGAGTTCTCCCTCGGCCTTGCCTTATGCCCTGATGGCCATCAAATATGCCGCCTCCGGGCAAGAAAGCATCGCCTTCCACGTGCTGGACGTGTTGGAGGATTACCCCGCCTCCCGGCCCATCACGGTGACGCTCGCGCCCGAAAGAAAGGGCGCCGTCATCGGCACGGTGGCGCTGGAGGGCGTTATGCCCGGCGAGGAGACGCCGCGTTTCACGCTATGGGTTCACCCCAAGAGCCGCGTCCTATTCAGCGTGGAGGTGCCCGACTATCGCTTTGGCCTATGGGCAGAGAGGGCTAACCCCGCCTTGGCCAAGGGCGGGAGGCTCGTCATTCAACGCGTGGGCAAACTGCCCGAACCTCCGCCGGTTACCCCCACGGCGCCGAGCGGCTTGCGGGTGGTGTCGCTCTCCTTTCGGGGGGAGGATGGCGCCGAACGCCAAGGGATGTTGGCCCTGCCGGCAGGGGAAGGGCCTTTCCCCTGCGTGGTGGTGCACAGCGCCGACGGGGCCTCGGCCCGGTATGATCCCACGGCGGCCATCGAACTGCCCGGCTGGGCCGTGTTCACCTATGACAAGCGCGGCGTAAGCCCCAGCGGCGGCACCTTTGAGCGGGATGCCCTGCGCATCCTCGCGGAGGATGCGCTCCTCGCGGCGCAGGCCCTGAGGCAGCGTCCCGAGGTGGATGGCCAAAGGATCGTCTTCCTCGGCCTGGGGAACGGCGGTCGCGCCGGGGCCTTGGCCTTGGGCCTGCAGGCCGAACGGGGAGAGGCGCTCTACCAAGGGGCCGTGCTGGGCGGCGTGATGGGGGGCAAATTGTTCCCCGCGCTCCCCGAATACCAGGTTCGCCGTGCCCTCGCTCCGTATTATGCCTGGGATGCGCTGACGCTGGGGGCCTACCTGCAGGTGAGCGTGCGCCAGTGGGAACAATGGCTCTTTGCGCGCGAAAGCGAGGTGAGCCTCTTACGCCGGCGGGCCTCTCTGCGCGCCCTGCGCGACCTGGCCGATGCCGATTTGGGCACGGCGCTCGCCGCCGCGCGCTGGCCGGTGCTCATCATCCAGGCCGCGGAGGACGCCTGGACCCCCGCCGAAGGCGCACGCGCGGCGGCGGAACAGGCCACGGCGGCCGGGGCGCCGGTAACCTACCGCGAATTCGACGGGTTAAAAGGCCTACAAGGCCCATCGGGCAAGGTCCTCGCTGGGCCGGTGGAAGAGGCCGTGCAGGCCTGGCTTATGGAGCGTTTTGGGGAACCCCCTCGCCCCTAGGAGAGGGCCAAACCCGCTATTCCACGCGAAAGACGCGTAGAGCCTCGCCATAGGGCAAGGCCGTACGGCACGCGGCAAGGCGCGGCACCTGGGGCGCGTAGTAGAGATGCGTGCGGCAATGGCAATCCGTCGCGCCAAAAGGCGCCTCGAAGGGGATCAGCCCCTCAACCCCGGCCAGGGCTTGCGCCCAGGCGCATTCCAAGCGCTCAGGCGAGGGGAGATACCATATCTCGGCGATGCGCGCGTGTTCCAGGAGCGCATCAATGTGCCAATGCAGGCGCTTGGCCGCCCGCAGGTGGCGGCTCAAGCGCCCCCAAAGGCCTCCAAGGGCGCTCCCGACGTAGAGGTAATATCCTGCCGCAAAAGAGAACTCGCCCCAACGACCCACTCGGATGGAGCGCGCCCCCGCGAGGTGTGCGATGAGGATGTACGTGCCCGGGGCGCGCAGGGCCGCATCGCCCCCTAGTGGGAGGGTCAGCGCGCCCATCGGTAGAGGCCGAGCACCTCGGCAAAGTAGATGGTATGCTGTTCACCTACGGGGCGCTGGCGGTGCTCCGGGGTGAGGAGAAAGTGCGGCGGCTGAACCCGTGTGTAGACGCGGCACTCCACGTTTAGCGGGCACTGCAAGATGGAGGGCGGCCGCACGTGAAGGCTGGGCACGGGCGTCAGGCCGGAGGCGGCGAATTTATCCATCTCGCGGCCAGAGCGCGTGCCGCAGAGGTCTACGGCGGGCGCCAGGGAGTCATCGGGGATGGCCAGCACGAACTCGGGCACCTCCTCGATAAAGCGCCACGAGTAGCGAAGCGGCGTGATGGCGATGACGCAGATGGGGTGCCCGTGGTACGAGGGGCCGAACAGCCCCCAGCCCAAGGTCAAAACGTTTGGGCGGCCCGCCTGGTCTATCACCGTGCAGAGCACGCCGCCATGGGCCAAACGGTAGAGGATCTCACCGGCGCACTGTTCCCAGGGCACGGGGAGGCGTTCAGGGGTGGTCGCCATCGCGATAACCTCCTTTGGAAAATGGGCCATTTTGCGGTATAATCGTTTTGTTGAACATACTACGGGAAAGGGGTGATTGCATGGGCAGCGTCATCAAAAAGCGCCGCAAGAAGATTGCTCGGCACAAGTACCGAAAGATGCGCAAGGCGATGCGTTTCCAGCGGAGGCGCTAGGATCGCCTCGTTTCCCGTTGGGCCGTATGGGCCGATTCCGATGGATTTTGGAAGGCGGCCATCTCACAAGGGATGGCCGCCTTTGGTGTTTGCCCCCTTTTAGCGGTAGCGCTTGAAGGCCTCAAATAGGGCGATGAGGTTTTCGGTGGGCACGGTGGCCTGGATGTTGTGCACCGTGTTGAACACGAACCCGCCGCCCTGGCCAAAGATGGCGATATTCTCTTTGACGTGCGCATCAATCTCCTCCGGCGTGCCGAAGGGGAGCACGCGCTGCGTATCTACCCCGCCTCCCCAAAAGACGAGTTTATCTCCCCAGCGCGCCTTGAGGGTGCGCGGATCCATCCCCGCCGCCGAAATCTGCACGGGGTTCACGATATCCACTCCGGCCTCCACCATATCGTCGTACAGGGCCACCATCGAGCCGCAGGTGTGGTAGAAGGTCTTCCATGGGGTGTGGGCGTGCACCCAGTCGTTCAGTTTCTTGTGGTAGGGCTTGAACAGGGTGCGGTAGGCATCTGGCGAGATGAAAGAACCTCTCTGGGAGCCAAAATCGGTGCCGCTCAGGAAGATGGCCTGAATGCGGTCTCCCACGGCCTGGCGGTAGAGTTCCAGGTTCTGGAGGGCGATTTCGCACTGCAAGTCAAAAATGCCACGGATATAGTTGGGGTAGAGCACCGTGGCCATATACCAATCGGCCACGCTGCGGATGCCCTTCGGCTTGGGCACGGCCGTGCCCGGCACAAAGGCGATATCGCCAAAACCCGCACCGGGAAAGTTCCCGATGATGGCCCGCGAGGTGTTCTCATAGAGATACCGCGCCCGCTTCTCCAGATAGGCCAGTTCCTCATCCGTAAAGACGTGGTACATATCCCGCACCCACTCTTCGGGGTCCAGGGTCTCTTCGGTGTACGGCTCTTGGCGCTCGATGGCGTCAAAATAGTATCCGCCGGCCGGCATACGCCCCGAAGGGGGCAGGGAACGGTCTCCTAGGGGATATTGGTAGAGATCGCCGTTGGGGGCAGGCTCCGTGTTGAACTTGCCCGGCACCCAAACGGGCGTGCCGTCGAACAGGGTGAAGGGCTTCCAATCCTCTTGGGGGAAGCCGAAAAAGGTCCCCTTATCCGTCAGGCCCACCCAATCTACCTCAAGGGCGTTCAAGACGTCCTCCTCGACCAGGCCGAGCATCTGGTACGGCTCATAAACGTACACGGGCCGATCCTCCAACCCCAGCGCCTTGCGCAGGCGGTAGAGCGCCGAGGCCGCGATGCCCGTTACCGCCGTGGAGCCGAGATCGAGCGGCACGCGGTCTGGTGGACGATGGTTGAGGGCGGCCTCCACCCGTTCTCGCGATGTCATCATCGGTGCACCTCCTCACGCCGTTTGTGGCCATTGTAGCGCAGGAGGGCTGGCTCAGCAACTGACCCTTAGGGTTGACGCGGCCCCGCGCCGCCTTACAATGCGCCTCGAGGCGTCAATACGGGTGGAAGGAGGGGCGATGTACGATTTGCTCATCCGCCGGGGAAGGGTAATTGACCCCGCGCAGGGGCTGGACGGGGTGATGGATATCGCCTTTGAACGAGGCCGCGTGGCGCGCCTGGCGCCGGAGATCGCTCCCGACCGAGCGCGCGCGGTGTATGACGCGCAGGGGCTGATCGTGGCGCCGGGGTTGATTGACCTGCACGTCCACGTGCACTGGGGCGTTTCTCACTATGGCATTGATGCTGATTTGGGGTGCCTCGCACAGGGGGCTACCACCGCCGTGGATGCTGGCTCGGCGGGCGGGTATGCTTACCCCAGTTTCAAGCGTTACGTCATCGAGGGGGCGCGCTCGCGGGTGCGGGCCTTTTTGAACATCTCGTATCTGGGGATGATCGGCGATGAGGTGGGCGAGTTGGAGGATCGGCGGTTCATCAACCGCGACCTGGCCCTGCGGGTGGGGGAGGATGCCGGCATCGTGGGCATCAAGGCGCGGATGGATCGGGTGGGGGCGCTCTTGGCCACCGAGCCACTCGAACACGCCTTGGATGTGGCGCGAGCCTTGGGCAAGCCGGCGATGATCCACATCGGCAGCGCCGAACGGATGCGTGTGCCCTTGGAGGAGATCCTCGCGCGCCTCGGGCCGGGGGATATCGTCACGCACACCTACCACGGCAAAGACGGCGGCATCTTGGATGAGGAGGGGAGGGTGCGCCCCGGCGTGTGGGCGGCGCGGAGGCGCGGCGTGCTCTTTGACGTGGGCCACGGGATGGGCAGTTTCGCCTTTGAGGTGGCGCGGCGGGCGCTAGCACAGGGGTTCGCGCCGGATGTCATCTCCAGCGACCTGCACACCTACAGCCTGCCCGGGCCGGCCTTCGATTTGCCCACCACGATGAGCAAATTCCTCCACCTGGGGATGGGGCTGAGCGAGGTCATCGAACGGGCGACGGCCATCCCCGCGAGGATCCTGGGGATGGAAGGGCGGATCGGCACGTTGGCCGAGGGCGCCGAGGGCGATGCGACGCTCCTCCGTTTGGAGGAGGGGGCCTTCCCCCTGATGGATACCCTGGGCCTCCGCGAGGTGGGAAGGCGCCTCTTGCGCGCAGCGGCAGTGATCCGGGGAGGAGATTTCGCGGCGCATCGGTGAACTCGCAAAAAAATTCTGAAAAAGGGCGAAAAAACCCTTGACGTCTTGCGCAGGATATGTTATAATACTTGTGATCTAGCCAGATAAGCCTATTCTCTCGGCCAAGCCCCGGGCAGAAAGCGCGAACTTGGCTCGTTTGTGCTTGACAGGGCTGTGCGAAAAGGTTATACACACGGTGTGTACACCCGTGCCCCTTGGGTGGGCTATGGGAAGGAGGAGAATCGAGGCCGAACGAGAGCAAACGGCCGCAGGGCGTTGAATAAGAATGGCTCGGAGGGAAAGGGAGGTGATGCCTATCGGATGAAACGGTGACGAGGTTTGGAACACGTTGAGATGCGCACCCAGGATTGAAATTCATCGAACTTGCGCATCTCTCTGCGAAAGGAAGGTGCAACGTGTCTCGTAAACGGCTCATTCACCCCCTTATACAGTTTCTGGTAACCCTTTCGCTTTTCATTGCGCCTCTTTTAGCCACTATGCCCGTCTTTGCCGGCGGCGCGGTGGATTTGTGGATTAGCAGCGCCACCGATAGCCCTGACCCGGTGCGGGCTGGGAACGTGCTCACCTATACGTTCGTGGTAAACGGGAACACGGTGGGCGTAGCCGCTTTCCTAGAGGACGTGCGCCTGTACGTCTATCTGCCGCCGTGGGTCACGCCGACGGGCGCGAGCAACCGCCCCTTCTCCATTTTGCCCGATGGGAGCGTCCTGTTTGACCTAGGGTCCTATCCCGTCGGGAGCGGCATCGGAGGGGGAGGGGCGACCTGCCAGTTCGACGTTCGCGTGGCGGATGACGCCGTAGCCCAAGTGGGCGGGCCGTTCGACCTGGTCACGACGGCCTGGGTCACCTCGGATAACGAGAACCGTATGAACTCCGGGCCAGATCAGGCGACGGTCGTCACCACAGTGACCGAACGGGCCGACCTGCAGGTGGTCAAGGTGCGCGTGCCGGATCTCATCCCCAACTTTATCATCGCGGGGCAGACGATCCTCTACGAGGTGACCGTGCGCAACACCGGCCCCTCGGCGGCGCGCAGCGTCGTCCTGTATGACTGGGCCGTGGAG
Source organism: Chloroflexota bacterium (assembly GCA_019873625.1). GTDB lineage: Bacteria > Chloroflexota > Anaerolineae > UBA1429 > UBA1429 > JAIOAW01. The sequence continues at coordinate 21,269 of JAIOAW010000015.1, read as the reverse complement.
GGCGACCCGAACTATGACCTGGAACTCGTCAGTTCCTCCGTGGCCTGCCAGACCCTGGTGGGCGCTGGGGGGAGCGGCCGCTTCCAGGTTACGGGGCTGCCTGCCGGCTCCGGCGGAGAGGACGTCTATGCCTGCCCGTTGGGCACCATCGGCGCCGATGAGGAGCGAACCTATCAGTTCCTCTACCGCGTGCCCTCGGGGATGAGTGTGGCGAGCAACGACATCGTCAACTTTGCCCAAGTCCTCTCTACGAACAAGTTGCTCCCCATCAACCCTGGCGACCTGGCCACGCCCGACCCCGATGTGCCGCCTTTCACCTGGCCTTTGAGCTTGGCCCAAGTGCGCACGAACGCGTGGGATAATATGGCGGCCACGGCGGATACGAACGTCTGGGCCGAGGCGGATATCTCCGTCACCAAGACGGGTTGGCCCGACCCGGTCATCGCCGGGCAGAAGGTGTGGTACCAGGTTACCGTGACGAACAACGGCCCGAGTGATGCCTCAACCGTCACGGTGACGGATACGCTGCCGGTGGATGTAACCTACATCGCCAACGATGACGCCTGCGTCCTCTCGGCCGTACCAGGGCCGAACGGCGAACAGCAGGTGGTCTGCACGGTCGCTTCGCTCGAGGCGGGCGAAAGCGCGACCTTTGTCATCGAGGGCTATGTGGACCCGGCAGCCTACTACAACCAACTGCCACCTCCTCCGGGCGAGGAGCCTCGGCTGACGAACCAGGCCTGCGCGGCTATTCAGGAAATCTGGATCGGGAACGAGCCAGTGTACATTGACCCCGATCACGACAATAACTGCGCCACGCAGTACACCTTCCTGGATGAACTGGCCGACCTGCGCCTGACCAAGATCTCTAAGCCGGATGATGTGGTGCGCGCGGGCGAGATATTCACCTACACCATCTATGTGGATAACTATGGCCCCTCGGTGGCGCGGAACGTCGTCATCACAGACACGCTGTTGAATAGCGGGTTGGTGTCCATCCAGAGTTGTGCTTTCAGCGTCAGTCAGGGGGGTGGCATCATCACGCAATTCACTTGCACCACGGGGCCTGTCGTCTCGACGCAGTTTGGCTCCGACGTGGGCACCTTTGCGACGAACTATCTCGATGCGCGCAGCCCCACCTCGCAGGGCAGGTTGCGGGCGAGTTTCCGCTTGGTGGCCGATGAGGAGATTGACGTAGACAACTTTGCCACCGTGGTGGCCGAGACGCCCGACCCCGATATGGCCAATAACGAGGCCTGGGATGCCATCTCGGTTATGGCGGTGGCGGATTTGGCGGTCACCAAAACGGCGGATGCTAGTTCGGTGAACGCAGGTGATTCGGCCAGTTGGACCATCACAGTCACCAACAATGGCCCGAGCACGGCGGAGAACGTCGTCTTGACGGATTGGCTGCCGGGCGCCCTGGTGAATGGCTCCATTGTGGTGATTGGCGCGCCGGGCGGCTGCACCTACGGCACGCCGGGCGACCCTATGAACCCGCTCACTTGCAACCTGGGCACGATGACGCCCAATCAGGTCATCACGCTCACCTTGTATGGCGATGTGGACCCGGCCTTTGTGGCCAAGCAACCCAAGACGTCGTCTAGCCTCTACATTGACAACAATGTGATGGTTGACAGCGATACCTTTGACGCCGACAACAGCAACAATATCGCCACAGATTTTGTCGAGGTGGACGCCGAGGCCGACTTGGGCGTGCAGAAATTCGCCATCGGCAAGCCGGTCGCTGGGCAGATCATCCACTACGAGATCCAAGTCTCCAACGATGGGCCGTCGGTGGCGGAAAGCGTTATCCTGCGGGATTGGTTGCCGCCCAAAGTGCACTTCTTGAGCGCTTCGGTGTTGATGCCGGGGATGCTCGGCGAAGTGCCCTTGGCCTGCAACCTGACGCAGGGCAGCAACGCCCTCTTCTGCCCCTTGGGCGATGTCGAGCCGACGGGCACGATGCCGATCCTTGTGTTCATCAACGTGATGATTGACCCCGCCGCGGCCGCTGGAAGCATCTTGACCAACACGGCGGACCTCCTGATGGACACGGCGGATCCAAACCTGGCTAACAACTCGGCGACGGCGGGTATTACCGTGCAGGCGGTGGCCAACCTGGTGGCCGAAAAGGCCAGCGTGCCGCAAAAGGTGGTGGCGGGCGAGCAGGTCAAGTACGTCCTCACGGTGACGAACAACGGGCCTTCGGATGCCCAGAACGTGTCCGTGGTGGATCATTTTGGCGATTGGCCGGACGAACTGACCTTCGAGGTCTCTTCTGATCCGAGTTGCCAGTTGGATGTAAACGGACACGTCTCTTGCCAGGTAGGCACGTTGCCCGCTGGGGCCACGTGGACGGCGGATATCTGGGGCCGCGTGAACCCCTCGGTGTTCCCCGGTACGGTGATCACCAACCGCGTGGCCGTGCGCAGCGATACGCCGCCGTATGTGTACGAGCCGGATAATCCGCTGTGGGTGAGCGATGAGGTGTATATCCTCAACGCGGTGGATTTGAAGGTGCAAAAGTTCGGCAAGCCGGATGGCGAGGTGCGCGCGGGCGAATACCTGACGTACACCATCATCGTGGATAACCTCGGGCCGAGCGACGCCTGGGCGCCTGCTGTGCAGGATATGCTCCGCTCGGATGGCAACTTTACGTTGGTGAGCATCACCTCCAGCCAGCCGAACAACACGGTTTGCAGCGTGACGCCGCCGGTCAGTTCCACCGACGGGGCGATTGACTTTATCTGCACCCTAGTAGCTGGCACTGAGCCTGCGCCCCTGAGGTATCTCGAGCGTTGGGTGCTAACCGTGGTCGTCACGGCGGACGAGACGCAGGATATCAACAACACGGTGCGTGTTGCGAGCGCGTACGGTGTGGATCCTGACACGTCCAACAACTATGCCTTCGTCGAGCATGACATCACAGACGTCTCCGATCTTGTGGTGAGCAAGTCGGCCCTGGGCGATGTGTTCACAGGGCAAGAAGCGAACCAAGTGGTGGCTGGCCTGAACCTGACCTACACCTTGACGGTGGCGAACCTCGGGCCTTCGACGGCTGAGAACGTCGTCTTGGTGGATCGCCTGCCGGCTTGGGTGACGGTGCTCGGCTATGAGGCCTCGCAGGGAGATTGCAACACGGGCACGCCGGGTTCGGCGATGGATCCGTTCACCTGCGGCCTAGGGACGCTGGCGCCGGATGGCTTGGCGACGGTGGTCATCACTGTTTCCGTGCCCTCGTGGGTGGCGGCGGGGACGATCCTGGAGAACGATGCGCTGGTGTACAGCGACATCTTTGACCCGCTGAACGCGAACAACTATGCGACGAACCTGACCACGGTTGGGGCTCTGGCGGACCTCGTGGTGGAGAAGGACGAGGAGCCGGACCCGGTGGTGGCGGGTGAGATCGTAGATTGGGCGTTCCGGGTGACGAACAACGGGCCATCGGATGCGGTGAGCGTCGTGGCCGTAGACACGCTGCCGGCTGAGGTGGAATTCCTGAGCGCGAGCGTGGCGATGGGCGGTGCGAACTGCACGTATTCGGCGGCCTGGCATTTGGTGACGTGCGACCTGGGCACGTTGGGCGCCGGGGAGACGGCGGTGGTGCTGATCCGCACGCGGGTGAAGTCGAGCGCGGAGGAGGGATACATCACCAACTCCGTGGCGGTGGCCTCTGACCCGATGGGCTGGGGGATGCCGACGCCGGACCCGGATGAGGAGAACAATGCCGATTCCACGAGCACGATGGTGGTGAACGAGGCGGACTTGGCGATCCAGAAGGTAGGCTTGCCGGAGAAGGTCTATGCCGGCGAGCAGATCCGCTACGAGATCACGGTGACGAACAACGGGTCTTCCGATGCTCGGGGCGTGGTCGTAACGGATGTGCTGGATGACCAGGTGGCCTTCGAACTGACCAACGGCGACTGCGCTTACGATGCGGAGACGGGCGAGGCCGATTGCGGCTATATGGCCGCTGGGGCGAGCAAGTCGTTCTACGTGTGGGTGCGGGTGGATGCGGACGTTGAGCCGGGGACGACGATTGAGAACACGGCCTCGGTGGCGAGCGAGACGGACGATCCCGATGAGGGGAACAACGCCGTCACGGTGGGCAACTATGTGATGAGCAAGGCGGACTTGCGCATCGTCAAGTTCGGCAAGCCGGATGGCGAAGTGCGCGCGGGCGAATACCTGACGTACACCATCATCGTGGATAACCTCGGGCCGAGTTACGCCTGGGGCGTCACGCTCGAGGAGGTCCTGCGTTCGAGCGGTCAATTCTGGCTCGTATCGGTCGAGTCGAGCCGCGATGCCGATTGCCCGATCATCACCGCGCCGCAAGCGTCGGTGGACGGGGCTATTGACTTTACGTGCGAACTCGAAGACCCGATGGAGCCGATGACCGAGGAGGGCGCTGGGCGATGGATCGTAACGGTCGTCGTCACGGCGGACGAGACGCAGGATATCAACAACGTGGCCACTGTGTTCGCCGAGGAGAGCGAAGACCCGGATCCCTCCAATAACCAAGCGGTGGTCGAGCATGACATCACCGATGTGGCGGATCTCAGCGTCGTCAAGACGGAGATGGGATACGCCTACAGTGGGGATGACGGGTTCGCGGTGGTGCCGGAGCCCGATGCGGTCATCGCGGGCTATGAAGGCGGGCTGACCTATACGATGGTCATCCGCAACGATGGGCCTTCGACGGCCGAGAACGTCGTGCTCCAAGACCGGCTGCCGGCTTGGGTCACCGTAACCGGCTATGAGACCACGCAAGGTGATTGCAACACGGGCACGCCGGGTTCTGCTCTGGATAAGATGACCTGTGGCCTGGGCACCATCGTGCCGGGCGGTGTGGTGACCGTGACCGTGTACGGCTATGTGCCGCACTGGGTGACGGAGGGTACCATCCTGGAGAACGATGCCCTGGTCTACAGTGACATCTTTGACCCGGATAACAGCGACAACCTGGATACGAACCTGACCACCGTCTGGGCCTATGCGGACCTTGAGGCTTACAAAGAGGGGCCGTCGGCCATCAATGCGGGCGAGGTGATCGAGTACATCGTCAGCGCGATCAACGATGGCGTCTCCACAGCGCAAGACGTTGTGCTGGGTGACGAGTTGCCCGACGAGGTCTCGTATCTCTCGCATCGCGTCCTCTATGGCAGTGCCTCCTGTGGTGTGGCCGATGGGATGATCATCTGTGAGCTTGGCGATATGGCGCCTGGTCAGGCGGTTGCCATTGCCATCACGGGGTTGGTGGATCCGGGTTTCAGCGGGGTCATCACCAACACAGCCGAGACCGGGTCTATGGGCGGCACGCTGGATCCGTACCCCGCGAACAACGGCGATTACCAAGAGACGGTCGTCAGCCCGCTGGCCGATTTGCAAGTGGTCAAGATGGATCGGCCCGACCCGGCCATCGCTGGGGAGATGCTGTACTACACCATCGTGGCCACGAACAACGGCCCGAGCAATGCGACCGGCGTCGTGCTGACGGATACGTTGCCCGCTGAGGTCACCTTTGTGGATGCCACGGAAGGCGGTTCGTATGACGCCAATACCCATACGGTAACCTGGTCCTTGGGCGATATGCCCGTGGGCACCAGCAAGACCGTGGAGGTGCACGTCCAGGTCAATACGGATGCCCGCATCGTGATGGAAGGGCCTTTGGCCAATACCGTCGTGGTGATGGGCGCCGAGGATGACCCGGATGCGGCGAACAACACCTACGTCGAAGAGACGTTCGTGAACGACCTCGCCGACCTGCGCATCACCAAGGTGGGCAAGCCGGATGGCGAAGTGCGCGCGGGCGAACCGCTGTACTACACCATCTATGTGGATAACCTTGGCCCGTCAGACGCGCGGGATGTGGTCGTCACGGATAACATCCTCTCCAACCTGGAGTTCCGCGTAACGGACATCACGGCGTCGCAAGGCATCACGCGCACGGAAGATGGCGTGCTCTACTTCGAGTTGGGCATCTTGCCCGCCGGGGCGCGCGCCACGATGACGATGATCGTGACGGCCGATGAGACGCAGGATGTGAACAACATCGTCAGCGTCTATGCGACGACGCCCGATCCCGATTACTCGAACAACCAGGCCATCGTGATGACGGCCATCACCGACGTCTCCGACCTCGGGATCACGAAGGAAATCGTGGGCGGCGACCTGATCGCTGGCACGAACGTGATCTATGAGATCGTGGTCTGGAACGATGGGCCGTCTACCGCCGAGAACGTCGTGGCGAAGGATTGGCTGCCTGGCGGCACGGTGCCGCTGGGCGAGCCGCAAGGCTTGCCGGCTGGCGCGCAGTACACGCTGGGCACCCCCGGCAACCCGACGGACCCGGCCATCCTGAACCTGGGCACGCTCGCTCCGGGCGATCGGTACACCATCACCCTCGAACTGGCGATTGACCAGGCGTACGGGCCGAACCTTATGGCCAACGATGTCGAGATTTCGAGCGACATCTTTGACCCGAACAACAGCAACAACCGCGCTTCCGCCGTCTTTATGGTGGAGGAGTGGTCGGACCTGTACGTCCTCAAGTGGGATACGCCAGACCCGGTGATGGCGGGCACCACGGTCGAGTACTTTATCGGCGTACAGAACCTTGGGCCTTCGGCGGCGCGGAACGTCAAGGTGTTTGACTGGATTTCGGGCGCCGAGTGGCTTACGCTGAAAGAGTACAAGATCGGCAACGGCAGCGGTTACTGCCTCTCCAACCAGACGTATGCGACCGTGGATTGCTACCTCGGCGACATCGCGGCGGGCAGTTGGCGAGAGATTTACCTCACGTTCGAAGTCAGCCCCGATGCGCCGAATGGCACGGTGATCTTCGATGAGATCGAGATGAACGCCGATTCTTACTATGAAATCGACGAGGAGACATCCGATCTCGACGAAGAGACGACCATCGAGAACGTCGCCGATCTCCAGGTGACCAAGTCCGTCAGCCCCGCTCCGGTGGCCTACACGGGCGAGGGGGTCGCCTATGAGGTGACGGTGACGAACCTCGGCCCCGGCACTGCGTTTGGCGTGGTGGTGACGGATACCCTGCCGAGCGGGATGTCCTTCGTCGTGGCGAGCGGCCTGTGCGACTTTGCCGCGGGCGGGACGCTCCTGCCGCCGACGCCGGGTGGCACGCCGTTCGTGTGCAACCTTGGGAACGTGGCCGTTGGCCAGAGCCTGACCTTCGTCATCTACGCGAAGGTGGACCCCGATGCTGAACCGGGCATCTACACCAACGTCGTCGAGGTGATGCCGCAAGGCGGGTCTCAGGATCCTAACCTGGAGAATAACACCGCCACGGCGCAGGTTGAGGTGAAGGGCAAGGCCGATCTCAAGGTGCTCAAGTTCGGCAAGCCGGAAGGCGACGTGTGGGCGGGCACTCCGCTAACCTACACGATCATCGTGGATAACCTCGGCCCCGGTGACGCCCAAGGCGTGACCCTCAAGGAACTGATGCGCTCGAGCGGCGAGTTCAACCTCGTCTCGGTCTCTTCGGATCGGGATATTGACTCCACCGCTTGGAGCGGCACCTTCTCGGGCGACTTTGAGTTCGAGATCATCCTTGAGGATCCGCTAGAGGTGGGCGGCCGCTGGTTGGTCGAGATCGTGGTCGAGGCCGACGAGACGCAGGATATCAACAACTGTGTCACGGTCGTCAGCGACTATATGGATCCGGATACGGCCAATAACGAATCTTGTGCCGGGCACGCCATTACGGATCGCGCGGATCTGGCCATCTACAAGTATGCGGAAGGCTACATCCCCGAAGGGTGCGAGTGGGACTTTGAGGGAAGTGTGGCGCCGAGTGGCCACTTGCCACGCGCGAACCAGGGTGGCCCTTGGTACGAGAACGAAGTAGCCGCCGGCAGTTGGCTGTGGTACGGGTTGTGGGTTGAGAACGAAGGGCCGTCCACGGCGGAGAACGTGGTGGCGGTGGATTACCTGCCGCTCGGCCTCGTCTACCGTGGCGCCTGGTACTATGTCGAGGAAGACGGTGACGATGGTTGGTACGAAGCCGATTGCACCGTCAACCAGACTCTGGACCGCGTAACTTGCAACCTCGGCAGCCTGCCCGCCGGCGAGGGCGTGGAGATCTGGATCGCGCTCGAGGTGCCGTCGTGGATGCCGGAGGGCACCGAACTCTGGAACACGGCGCGCGTCTTTAGCGACATCTATGATCACAACAACGCCAACGACACGGCCAACAACCTAACCGTGGTCCATGCGGTCGCCGACATCGCGGTGGATAAGATCAGCGTGCCCGAGACGGCGCTGCCTTGGCAAGAGATCGCCTACGTGATTACCGTAGAGAACCTCGGGCCAAGCGATGCGCCGGGCACTATGGTGCGCGATATCATCCCCAGCGAGGTCAGCGGCGTGATCTGGTCGGCAGAGTTCTCCGGCGGGGCCACCGGCAAGGCCTCGGGCAACTGGGCCATCGATGAGGTGGTGAACTTGCCCGCGGGTAGCAAGGTGGTCTACACCGTGCACGGGATGCTGGATACGTACTGGCCGGTGACCAACACCGTCGAGGTGATGACGGCCGAGAACGTGTGGGATCCGTGCGAGGAGGACAACAGCGCGACGGATGTCAACGCGCCGAAACTCAACTTCTTGCCGATCCTGATGAAGAAGGCGAGCAAGGTCGTTGACCTGCCGAACCTCGTGGTGGAGCGCATCGTGGCTACGCAGACGGGCATCCAGGTGGACGTGCGGAATATCGGCGATGCCCCGGCCTACCAGGGCTTCTGGGTAGACCTGTACGTCAACCCGCCCGCCACGCCGACCCGCGTGAACCAGATCTGGAACGATCCAGAGGGTGATGGCACCTACTGCGACTTCCCGATCTGCCAAGGGTTGGCTTGGGGGGTGACGGGCAACTGGCTGCCGCTCAACCCGGGCGACCTCCTGATCCTGCGGGTGGATGATTCCTACCCGAAGATCGCCTGGCCGCTCAATGCAGGGGATATCGTCTTCGCCCAAGTGGACTCGTGGAACCCCGAGACCAACTATGGTACGGTCATCGAGACCCACGAGGCCTACGGCGGGCCGTATGACAATATCCGTTGGGCGACGCGCGTCCTCTATCGCCTGTCTGAAGGGGCCGGGCACGCGGCCATCGCGGGGCAAGGCGTCTCGTTTGACGACCTGCCACCTCGGCCGTAACGCGGTTCCTCCTAGGGGGTAGGCGTGAGCCTGCCCCCTAGGCTCAACGAGATGGTTTGCTTCTCCCGCACCAAACGGTGCGGGAGAAGTTTTTTGTGGGGCCTGGGGGGTGTGCCTTGTTGGGTTATATAGGCCGTTTGGCAAGCGAAGGGGGTTTCGGTAGAATCGGCATAACCCCACAGAGGAGTTGCCCGATGCAAGTTGAACTAGCCTATGGCCGCCGAGGTTTGACGATCGAAGTGCCCGATGGAGCCACCGTGCTGAGGCCCAAAGAGGTGCCCGGAGTGCCCAATGAGGCGGAGGCGATCCGTTCCGCCCTGCGCGCCCCCATCGGGAGCGCCCCCTTGCGCGACCGCGTGCGCCCGGAGGATACGGTGGTCATCGTCTTCTCAGACCTCACGCGGCCTATGCCTAACCGGCGTGTGCTGCCCGTCCTTTTGGAGGAACTCGGCCACATCCCGCGTGAGCATATCCTTCTCCTCAACGCCACGGGCACGCACCGCGCGCAAACGCGTGAGGAACTCGTCGAGATGCTCGGCGAAGAGATCGTCGAGGGCTATCGCATCGCCCAACATAACGCCTTCGATGAGGCCCATATGGTGGAGATCGGCCTCACCTCTTTTGGCCACCGTGTCTTCATCAACCGCCTTTACCTCTCGGCCACGGTGCGCATCCTCACGGGGTTCATCGAGCCGCACATTTTCGCGGGGTTCAGCGGGGGGCCAAAGGCCATCTTGCCCGGCGTGGCGGGGCTAGAGACCATTATGGATAACCACAGTTACCCGATGCTGAACCACCCGAGGGCCACCTGGGGCATCACCGAGGGGAACCCGGTATGGGAGGAGATGCTGGAGGTGGCCCGCATGGCGCGGCCGAGTTTTCTCCTCAATGTGACCATCAATCGCCGCCGCGAGATCACCGGCGTATTCGCCGGGGAGATGGAGGCCGCCCACGCCCAAGGGGTGGCCTTTGGGCGTGAGGTAGCGATGGTGGGCGTGAAGGAGCCATTCGATATCGTCATCACTACGAACAACGGCTACCCGCTCGATATCAACCTCTACCAGGCCGCCAAGGGGATGTCCGCCGCGGCGCAGATCGTCAAACCCGGCGGGAGCATCCTCATCGCCGCCGAATGCGCCGAGGGCATCCCCGAATATGGGGAATATAAAAAGATCATCCACGAGGGCGGGTCGGTGCAAGGGGTGCTCGACCTAGTCAGCCAGCCCGGCTATCGCCGCCACGATATGTGGGAGGCGTTCTTGCAGGTGCGCATTCAACAAAAGGCCGAGGTATACGTCTATGCCGACGGCCTAACCCCCGACCAGACGCGCGGTATGCTCTTTGAGCCGTGCACCGATCTCCAGGCCACCCTTGCGGCCCTCCTCAAGAAGCACGGCCCGGAGGCGCGCGTCTGCGTCCTCCCCGAAGGGCCGCAGACCATCCCGTATTTAGTAAAAAGCTAAAGAAATATATGCCCTAGAACCATCCTTTCGTCGAAAGAATGTAGATTTCCTCAAAATCATCATCAGATTTTGTCAAGTATATAATTCCTTCAATAAGGGCAATTAAACCCATTATCCCTGAAATGATACCAAGTGTTATTGCACCACCAATAAGACTCAGTAACAGCATAATGACACCCTCTTTGTTGTAACCCAAGTAGAACTTGTGGATTCCTAGGCTACCAAGAAGAATAGCCAAAACACCTGCTGTTACGCGACTCTTTGATGGTTTTGCCGCAAGGCTTACTCCACATTGTACACATATGGCTTGATTAGGCTGAATTGGCACTCCGCAATTATAGCAAAAGTGCCGTTCTTTACGTGGCGGAACACCGCACTTAGGACAAATTACGGCGGCATCCGCTATGCTCTGGCCACAATTCATGCAATACATGGTTCCCTTTCCTCCTTCCCCAAAATGCATCATCTGGCTAAACGCACTTTGAACTCTTGGTATTAAGTTTACTTCATAAAAAAGAATGCTGTCAATACAGAAAATCCCCGAGGCCCAGGTTCGCTGAGCCTCGGGGTAAGGGGTGGCGGTGGGGTGCCTGTTACTCTTCGACGATCCGCTCGACGATGATGCTGCAATTGGTGGCGAGCGCCGCAAAGGCCCCGACCGCTGCCAGCACCGGCGCGAGAACCACGCCTACAGCGGCGATGGTGAGGGGCAGTTCCATCACCGTGTTGCCATCCTGTTTGATGACGATGCGGCGGATGTTCCCCTCGTGGATGAGGGACTTGATCTTTTCCACCAACTCCGAGCCAGATACCTTGAATTCCTCGCGTTTGATCTCCTCGCCCATAGCGTACCTCCTCGAGTTCCGTTCACTGGATATACGCACGAGGTGGCGCCGTGTTGCGCCCAAGGGAACCTTTTCTGCCTATAAAGCGTTCTAAAAGCAGCGCCTCACTTCAAGCCCACGGTGGGAGGGAGCCTGATGCCTAAGGGGGTTTGGTTTATCTTGGGGTTCGCCGTTGCCTTTTTGCTCATCGCGGCCTTTTTGGTGGGGGCGGCCTTGCGCGGGGGCGCCTTGGCGCGGCCCCTGCCTAGCCCCACGCCAACGATGGCCCCTGAGGAGCCACTCTCCGTGGTCACGCCTACGGCCGCGCCTATCAAAGCGCCGGGGCTGAGTTGGTTGCGCCAGGGCGAACTCGCCGGCCAATGCGGCCGCTTGGAGATAGACGCCGAGCATCAGGCCCACTATGGCCCCTGCGACGAGGGCACGCGCTTGGCTTACCTCACGCCGGAGGAATTGGCGGCCTATCTGACGTTCGTGGCGCGCTATGCGCCGTTTGATTACGCCGTGCAGGAGCCCCTGACCGAATGGGCGCGCGCTACGGTGCGCCTCCATTTCGAAGGGCGAGGGCAGCGCGCCGCCGGCGTTGAGGAGCAGGCCGAGGTGGCCCGTTGGGCGGCGGGGGTCTATGATCGCTTGATGGAAGAGGAAAAGCGCGCCGACATCCTTGCCGCAGCGCGGCGCGAACTCGCTCTGCGGCTTGGCGTGGCGATGGACGCCATCCACATTGTGGAGGTGCGCGCCGTAACCTGGCCAGACGCGTGCCTTGGGCTGCATAGGGAGGGCGTCTTTTGCGCGCAGGTGCTCACGCGGGGGTACCGCCTCGTGCTCAGCGTGGAGGGGCGCACCTACGAATTCCGCGCCGACGAACACGGCAACCTCCGCGCCGTGGAGGGGTTGGACCCGCGTTTCATCCTGCCACCCGTACCTTCCGAGGGCTAGGCCAAGACCCCTTCTAGGCCCGAAGCGTCTGCCGCTAAGATGCGTACGGTGAGCATCTGGTTGGCCAAGGGGCGGGGACAGACCGCCCCCACCCGGATGTAATGATCCGTCAAACCATCCCACACGAGGTCGGGGCCGCGCCTTTTGGAGGCCTCGAAAAGTACGCTCACCTCGCGGCCTACGAACTGACAGTGGAAGCGTTCCGCCAAACGCCGGCCGAGGGCTGCCAAGGCCTCGCTGCGCTTCTGGGCCACCGTGGCCGGCACGGCCCCGTCCATTTGCGCGGCGAGAGTGCCGGGGCGCGGCGAATAGCGGAAGATATGCAGGCGCGAGAAGGCGCACTGCTCGACCACGGCCCACGTCTCGGCAAATTCCGCCTCGCCCTCGCCGGGGAACCCCACGATGACATCCGTCGAAAGGCCCACCTCGGGCACGCGCGCCCGCAGGGTGGCCACGAGGTCGCAGTAATCTCGCGCGGTATAGCCCCGCCCCATACGCCGCAAAATCGCGTCGCTTCCGCTCTGCAAAGGGAGGTGCATATGGCGGCACAGCCGAGGGTGCGGCCACAAGGCGAGGAGTTCCGGGGTGACATCCCATGGCTCGATGGACGAAAGGCGCAAACGCCAATCTCCCGGCAGGTCTAGGAGGGTGCTCACGAGCCTGGCCAGGCTCCAATGGCCCTCGTTCGGCGGGGTGGGGGAGGCGATATCTCGCCCATAAGCGCCGAGATTGACGCCCGTGAGCACCACCTCGCGATAGCCCTCTTGAAGGCGCGCCCGCACCTCGGCCAGGACCTCTCCCGGAGGGCGGCTGCGCGAGGGGCCGCGCGCCGTGGAGACGATGCAATAGGTGCAGGCGTTATCGCAGCCATCCTGCACTTTGACCAGGGCGCGGGTGTGCCCGCCCACAAGGGGCGCGCTCACCTCGATGCGCCGCTGGGGCGGCGCCTCCCCAGAGCGCAGGGCGATCTCCGACAAGGCCTCCTCTTTGCGGGCGTTGGGGAGGACCAAGGCCACGCCCTCTAGGCGGGCGGCCTCGGCGGGCGAAATCTCGGCAAAACAGCCGATGACGGCGATCCGCAGAGCGGGGTTCAGGCGATGGAGATGCCGAATGGCCTGGCGAGACTTGCGCGCTGCCACGTGGGTTACGGTGCAGGTGTGCACCACGGCCCAATCGGCCTCCGCAGGATCCTGCACCACGCGGTGGCCGGCCGCTAAGGCCTGGCGCACGAGGGCCTCGACTTCCGCCTGGTTCAGTTTGCAGCCAATGACCTCGAAATAGATGCGCATAGGTAACCCCATCTTACCACGGAAGGGCATCTTCTCCCAAGGCGGGCAGGGAAAGAAACGCGCACAACGTATAGCGCGGTGTGGGGTTATCCAAAAAAGATAAAACCCACGAAAAAGGAGGGCCTGACGATGCCTCGCCTCGCCGTCATCACGGATACGGATTCCAGCCTGCCCCTTGACCTCGCCGCGCGGTACGGCATCGGCCTCGTGCCGATCCTCGTGAACTTTGGCGAAGAGACTCTGCGCTCCGGCATCGAAATCGGCGATGGCGAAGTGTTCGCCCGCGTGGATCGCGAGGGCAAACTGCCCACCACCGCCGCCCCCTCGCCCGGCGATTTTCAACGCGCCTTTGAAGAGACTTTTGCCAAGGGGGCCGAGGCCATCCTCTGCATTTGCGTGAGCAGCGTCATCAGCGGCACATATAATGCCGCCCTGGTGGCCGCGCAAGCCTTGGAAGAAGGGCCTTGGCGCGGCCGTCCCATCCGCGTGCTCGACTCACGCACGCTCTCGATGGCCCAAGGGTTTATGGCCCTGGCCGCCGCGGAGGCCGCCCAAGCGGGTGCCACCTTGGAAGAGGCCGAAGCGCGCGCCCGCGATGTGGGGGAGCGTTCGTTCCTCTATGCCTCGCTGGCCACGCTCAAATACCTGGCGATGAGCGGCCGGGTGGGCTACCTGGCCGCGGGGATGGCCACCCTTCTCAACGTCAAACCCATCCTCACCGTGCGCGAGGGCAAACTCGATATGCTGGAACGGGTGCGCACCGAACGCCGCGCTTGGGAGCGCGTCATCGAACTGACAACGCAGGCGCTCAACGGCGTGCCGCCGGAGCGGCTGGCCATTCTGCACGTGGCCGTGCCGGAGGCGGCCCAAGCCTTCGCCGAGCAACTCTGCGCGCGCCTCCCCTGCCCGCCGGAAAGGCTCATCGTCGAACTCGGCGCGGGCCTCTCGGTCCATTCGGGCGCTGGGATGGTGGGCGTCGCAGGGGTGCGCCCCGCTTAGAGGCCCTTGCGGGTCTGGGCCAAGGTATAGAGTTTGGCGCCCAGGGCGCGAGCGCGCGCCAGCGCCTCGGGGTGCTGTTGGATTTCCCCCTTATCCGTGGCCACGCCCCAAGCACAGCCGGCCCAGGTGCCGCCGCTGCTCTCGACGGCCGCCTTGCAGATGGAATAGGCGTGGATGTACCCCGCGGAAGCGGGGTCTTCATCGGCGAAGGCGAGCACCAGGCCCACCGGCCTGCCTTGAAGGGCCTTGGCGTGGCGCGTGGGTTGCCACTCCCCCCAGCAAAAGAGGCGATCAATGACCATTTTGAGGGGCACCGCCGGCGACCAGTAGTAAATGGGCGTGGCCCAAAGGATGGCATCGGCTTGGGTCATCTCCACATACAGGGCCTGCATATCGTCCTGTTGGGCGCAGGGGTGGGGCACCTCGTGTGGCGTTTTGCACCAATCGCAGCCGCGGCAGTCGTGCAAGTTTAGGCGGTTGAGGACGATCTGCTTCGTGAGGCCGCCGGCCTCCTCAAAGGCGCGGCAGGCCTCGGCGGCTAAAATATCCGAATTCCCGCCGCGCCGAGGGCTGGCGAGAAGACAGAGGAGCGAGAGCGAGTTGGGCATTGAAACCTCCGAAAATGAGTGGAATGCGTCAGCGTTCCCTTCGCGCCGCCCGGCGCATCGCCTCTTCCGCGCGCGCTAAATCCGGCAAGACGGCCGCTTCGAGCACACGCGAGACGGGCGGAGGCACGTCGAGCGCGGTGAGGCGGGCCACCGGGGCATCCAACCAGTCAAACCAGCGAGCCTGAATCTCTTCTGCCAGGCGCGCGCCGATGCCCATACTGCGCGGGGCCTGCTCGACGATGAGCACGGCGCCCGTCTTTTTCAGGCTCTCGCCGATGGCGGCGTAATCCATCCCCCAATAGTCCACGGTGCGCAAATCGAGCACCTCGACCTTGATCCCCTCCTGAGCGAGGTGTTCTGCGGCTTGTAGGCATAGGCGCACGCCCGTCATATAGGTGAGCACGGTGAGATCGTTCCCCGGCCGCACGATGCGCGCTCTGCCGTAGGCCACGCAATAATCGAGGTCCTCGGCGGGGCCTTCGCCCGGTTCGTTGTACAACTGCCCGTGCTCGACGAAAAGGATGGGGTCCTCCATCCTCAGCGCCGTGTTAAAGAGGCCGATGTAATCGAAGGCATTCGAAGGGGCCACCACCCGCCACCCCGGGAATTGGGCGAAATAGCCGCAGGGGTCCATCGAATGTTGGCCACCGTAGCCAAAGCCGATGCCCACCCGCGTGCGCAAGATGACGGGGAAGCGCGCCTTGCCCCCGTACATATGGCGGAGTTTGCCGATTTGGTTGAACAGTTGGTCCGAGGCCATCAGTGCGAAATCGGGGTACATCACCTCGACGATGGGGCGCATCCCCACGGCGGCGGCCCCGCCGGCTATGCCGCAGAAGCCCGCCTCGGAGATGGGCGTGTTGAACAAACGGCTGCGAAAGTCCTCCACCACGGCGCGCGTGGCGCCGTAGGCGCCGCCCCGCAGGTTGGCCACCTCCTCTCCCAAGACGATGACGCGCGCGTCCCGTTCCATCGCCCGGCGGATGGCCAGGGCAATCCCCTCGACGAGTGTCATCGGGCGCAGGGCGATCTCTTCGCGCTCGATATAGCGCACGCCCTGTGGATCTGGCCCGCGCAGGCCTTCAGCGGCCGTTTTGGGGTCCGGCCAAAGCGCGGCCGGGATGGTGCGCTTGCCCTCGACCACCTCAGTGCAGCGCACCAGGGCCTCGTTCACCAGGGCCTCAGCGCCCTCTTGCACCCTCTTGAGTGCGCCATCGCTCAAGAGGTGGGCCTCTTGCAGGCGTTGGGGGAAGGTGATCAACGGGTCGCGCGCCTTCCAAAAGGCCTCCTCCTCTTTGGAACGGTAGCCGAAGGCGCTGCCGGGGAGGCTCCCGGCATGGTGGACGTGCCGATAGGTTTTGGCCTCCAGGAGGAAGGGCCTGGGCTGGCGGCGCAAGGTGGGCACGATGGTCTGCAAGGCGAGATAGAGGGCCACGGGGTCCATCCCATCCACGATGAGGCTTTCGATGCCGTAGCCGATGGCCCGCAGGGCCAAATCCTCTACAAAGGAGGATTCGCGCGTGGAGGTGCCCACGGCGTAAAGGTTATTTTCCACCAGATAGAGGATGGGAATTCGCCACAGGGCGGCCATATTGGCCACCTCGTGGAAGCACCCTTGGTTGATGGCGCCATCGCCAAAAAAGGAGATGACCACCGTATCGCGCCCTTGGAGGCGTTCTCCCCAGGCCGCGCCCGTGGCGAGGGGAATGCCCCCGCCTACGATGGCGTTCGACCCCAAGTTGCCGGAAGCGCGGTCATACAGGTGCATCGAGCCGCCGCGCCCACCGCACCAGCCGTCTTTCAGGCCCATAATTTCGGCCAACGTGCGGTAAACGGCCTCGCGCATAGGCGGTGTGGGCGCATCGCGCAGGGGCGAGTAACCCTCCGGCGCATAGTAAAGGATGGCTTTGCTTAGAAAATGACCGTGGGCGCGGTGCGTCGAGGCGATGAGATCGCTTGGCCTGAGCGAAACGGCCACCGCCGCGGCCACGGCCTCCTGGCCAATGCTTGTATGGG
Source organism: Chloroflexota bacterium (assembly GCA_019873625.1). Lineage (GTDB taxonomy): Bacteria > Chloroflexota > Anaerolineae > UBA1429 > UBA1429 > JAIOAW01. The sequence continues at coordinate 3,927 of JAIOAW010000015.1, read as the reverse complement.
CCGGCCCGTGCACTAGGTTCTCGTCTTTCAGGGCGAGGACGGCCGTTTCAAAGGCGCGGATGAGCGCGATGAGCCAATAGAGGCGCGCGAGGTTCTCCACCGGCACGGCGTAGAGGTCATCGGGCACGGCCTCGAAGCGGTGGCAGGAGGCCGGCGGGACCTGTTCATAGAGTTCGGGCATAGGGGGTCCTCGGTAGATGGGATATGCCCCCAAAGTATAACCGTTTTCGCCCGCCTTGCCCACTGGAAGGCCGTGGTTCGTGTCATACCCTCGAAGCGTGAGGCCGTAGGCAATGCACCCTGGCCCTTGGGCTAACCACAAAAAACCTCCCGCAGGGGGAACCCCTGCGGGAGGTTTGGCCATACCTTCTAGGCGTAAGAGAACGTCTCTGGGTTGTGAATGGCCGGATGCGGCACGATCCACGGGCCGGTAAATCCGCCGGTGGCCAACTCTTCGCGGGCGGGTGCGTTGATGAGGTTATTCCCGTAGATAAAGATGGTCGGCGTGTTTGCCGTGGTGCCGGAGCCGAAGGTGCCCTGATCAATGTGAATCTGGATCATCTGCCAGACCAGTTCCATCCGCTTCATCGCATCCGGCTCGGCCAGGGCTGTATCCAACAACTCCTGGAGTTTCAACACCACCTCGCCGATCTGCTCCTTCTCGTCGGCAATCCAGCGCGGCGGTTGACGATCCCAGGGGCTTTTATCCTTCTCCGAGTTCTCTTTCTCCGTATTGCGGGCTAGGTAATAGTTCCCGCAGAGCGGCGCCCAACGGGCCGGCTCGTTGGGCACCACCCAAGAAGGATACACCAAGCAGTCCGGCCCGTCGCCCACGCCCCAGTTGCCGCGGATGTGCCCCTTGCCGCTCGGCCAGAACTGGCCGAATTCGGCATCCGGCATCTGGTTGGTGATCATCTTCAGGCCCACCTTGGCAAAGTCGGCAATGGTGATCTCGTGGCCGTCCATCCAGGTCTTGGAGGCCGTCGCGTTGAAATCCGCGCGCAGTTCGAGTTTGGTGCCGTCGGGGAACTCGCGCCAGCCGTCGCCATCCTTATCTACCACGCCGATCTCGTCCAACAAGCGCTTGGCCTTCTCCGGATCATACTCGATGTAGCAATCGCGCCACTTGCGGTACCAAGCGCGGGCCTCGTCGTTGTAGTTGAACTCGATGGCCTTGGGGCTCATCGTGCCCGTGGTCAGTTCGCCCAGGCCATAATAAAGCGTCTTGGTGATGCGCTCGCGGTCGCGCAGATAGTTGAAGGCCATCTTGAACTTGGGGTTGCGGTAGAGCCAGCGGTAGTTCTCCTCCGGCGCATCCCAGTTCCAGAAGTAGTAATGGCCCGAGCCGCCGCCCGAATCGAGCAGGATGAGGCGGTACTTGCCCTCCTTTTCGCTGGCCTTGAGCGGGGCGATATCCTCTAGGCCGCCCTTATGATGGCAAGAGGCCAGGTAATCCACCCCGCCCTGCATAATGGTGAGCATCTGCACCTCTTTGTTCTCGATGCAGGCATGATCCCACCGGTCAATGTAGGGCAGTTGGTTCCCCTCCGTATCCACGCCATAGTAATACGGGTTGCGTACCCAGACCAAGCGTTTACCCGGCTCGTAACTCTCGCAACGCCAGGCGTTCAAGACGGGGCAATCCGGATTGGTGCGCCAGGTGATGTTGACGTTTAGCGTCTGATACTCCTTGACGGCTGAGTTGTAGAGCGGATGGAACTGGATGCAGTAATGCTTGGGGGCGATCCACCGGCACACCGAATCCGCCTTGACGCGCATTGCCAAGCGCTTGGCCGTAAGGGGGGCCGGCACGGGATACACCATCTTGACGGTGTAATCGTCTACCTTGAGCATCTTCACCGGACCAGGGGTGTAGAACTCGGTAGGCCGGTCGGGGAAATCCGGGTTCATAATGAGGTCTTGGTAGGCAAAGATGACGTCATCCGCCGTGCAAGGCTGGCCGTCTGACCACCTTAACCCCTCGCGGATATGCAAGAGCCATTCCGAGTTATCCGCGTTCGTCTCCCAGGTGTCGCACATCCCCGGGGCGATGTTCAGGCCGTCGTCAATCCAGCGGAGCGGCGAGTGACCATATTGGGCCTGTTCCACGCTGCGGTCAAAGTTGTCATCGAAAAGGCGCAGCGTACCGCCGTACTTGCCAATCTTGTGAATCGGCTTGAGAGTGAGCGGGTTCTTGGGCAAACGGTCTTGCAAGGGGGGTAGTTTCCCCGCCTTGACCAGTTCTTGCAGCATAGGCGCTTCTTTGGCAGGTACAGCCGTGGGTACGGGTGTGGCCGGCGGTTTGGTGGGAATGGGCGTATTCGTAGGCTTCGGTGCCGGGGTGGGAGTGGGCGCCGCCGTCGGTGGTGCGGTGGTGGGTGCTACGGTGGGCTGGACGGCGACTTCGGGCTTTTTCGCGCAGGCAGCGAGCACAACGCCCGCTGCGGCCACTGCCGAAGTGAACAGGAATTGCCGACGATTCATCCGAGGGATCATGATAGGACCTCCTTGTCGCAACCATTCATCCGATGGATTCCTTCGATCACGGCACGGACGCGTATTTTTAAGTGGTTCACCTCCTTACGGACGAAACTTATAGAAGACCTTTCGTCTTCACATAATATTATACATCTCATCGGCGCCAAAGTCAAGGGGTCAGGGCCGCTTTGTCTTCTCTTTTTATGGCCATCTCACCAGGCGCCCAGTTCGATGTGCGTCTCGTAAAGGCCGCGGGGTGCGTCGTAGCGCTCGGTGAGGGCGGTGATGATGCGCTGGCCCAGGCCCGAAATCTCGACCACGTCCCACAGTTCGAGGTCAGGCCGGAGGAAAAGGGTCGCCTCGTCGGCGCAGGCGCCAAGGCCCTCTACGAGGAGCAGGCCATCGCGCACGGCCTCGGCCATCTCCGCGCTCTGGATGCGCCCATCCTCGATGATGCGATGCCGCCGCATCCCCAGCCAGCCGCCCAGGGCCAGGTCATCGCCGGCGGCCCAAACCTCTTTCCCCACCACGCGCACGGCGGTCGCCCCTGGCCAGCCCACGCCGTATGCGCCGTGAAGGATCTCCCCCACCTCGCCCAGCGTCGGCACGGTGGTCGGCTGATGGCTCGGCAGGTGGAAGGCCTCGATGCCGCCGTCTGCGCTGGGCCGCGCGGCATAGCCGGCCAACCTCAAGATGGCGCTCAGGGCGCCTCGCGCCGTCTGCCCTGGACCCCAAGTAAAGCGATCCAAGAGCGCGTTCATCTCGGGCCGGCCGTCATCCACATAGGGCAGGCCCACTTGGGCACAAGTTTCTGCGGCGAGCCACCGGAGCGTGCGCCCCTCCCATTCCAAGGGTTCAGGCGGGGTCCAGAGGTTGAGGAGGCCGAACGCATCCACGGCCTCCACCTCGACGTGGCCCCCGCCCAGGCCCACCGTGCGCCGCGCCCGCACCAAATAGTGGGGCGCCAAGGGCGCCTCCTCAGCGCCCTCAGGGGTGATGTAGTCGCGCGCAAGGATAACCCGGCTGAGAGGGCGCAGCGCCTGGGCCGCGCTCCCTTCTTGGCCGATGGCGCTCAACGCTCCCTCCGCATCGAGCACCACAGCGCGCAGGCTCCCCGGCAGGTGGGGCTGCCCGAGGGCGCGGTAGGCGAGCACCTCGAGCGGCCCCACGTGCGAAAGGCGGTTCAAAAAGGGATCATACACCTGGGCGGCCATCACCCGTTCGGCGTTGGCGGCGTAGAGCACTTTGCCAATCGAATCGTACACGAGCGCCATACGCCGATCCGTCTGCGCGGGGTCGGCTAGGGAGAGTTCCATCCCCCAGTGCTCGCCATCGCGCGAGAGGCGGCTCACCGGGCGGCGCCAGGCGTCGAGGGCGCCTTGCCAACGCTCTACCCAGGTGGCGACGAGGCGTTCCGCATCGAGCGCATAGAGGGAGGGCCAACGGTGC
>JAIOAW010000014.1 GCA_019873625.1 Chloroflexota bacterium | reverse complement strand
CGAGTTCGTCGGCCCCAGGGTATGGGTGGATATCCACGTCTTGGCCGATCGCTCCCAGACCCTCGAAGAGACCCACCGCTTCAGCCACGCCGTGCGGGCGGCGCTCGAGGCTCTGCCCGAGGTGGAACGGGCCTTTGTGCACGTCGAGCCGTACTCTCCACCCGCTGAACGCCATTAGGTAGGGCTGGCCTCCGCGCGGAAAATGTGTTAGCATCTCCTCACCACATCCTGGGATTGGGAGGTGAGACGATGCCATCGAAGGCCGATTTCTATCCTCGCGAGGCGCTCTATGCCAAAGGCGGCCCACTCCTTTACGAAGGCGAGCGGCTGAACGAGATTGCCTTCCCCCTGGGCGGCATTGGGGCGGGGTGCGTCTCGCTCGATGGGCGCGGCGCGCTGGTGGATTGGGAAATCTTTAACCGGCCGAACAAAGGAGCCATCTTACCCTATGCCTTCGCGGCCCTCTGGGCTAAGGCGGAGGGCCAAGCGCCCGTGGTGCGGATCGTCCAGGCCCCACCGAGGCCGCCCTTCAGCGGGCAGGGCAAGGTCGAGTTCGCCGGCATCGGCTTTGGGGTGCGGCGGGAGGATGGCTCCGGGTTCCCCCACCTGCGCAGCGCCACGTTTCGCGGCGAGTTCCCTTTCGCCGAAATCGCCTTCGCCGATCCTACTTTTCCCCTCCAAGTGCGCCTAGAGGCCTACAGCCCCTTTATCCCTATGGATGCCGACGCCTCCGGTATGCCCATCGCGGTGCTCTACTATCAAATCCACAACCCCGGCCCAAGGCCCGTGGAGGTGAGCCTGGCGATGAATATGAAGAACATCATCGGCTACCCCGGTTATGGGCCGATGGTGGGCCGCGAAACGCGGGCCTGGCTGGGCGGCAACGTGAACACGTTCGTCGAACAGGGTGGCGTGCGGGGCCTCCTCTTCACGTCAGAACGCCTCTCGCCGGATGACCCGGCCTTTGGGACGATGGCCCTTGCCACCACCTGGCCGCAAGGGTGGCATCAATGCGCCTGGCTGCGCGGCGGGTGGTTCGATATGATGCACGACTATTGGGATCACTTTTCCCAAGAGGGCCGCCTGCCCGAACGGGATTATGGCCCCTCCGCGGAGGGCGAAAGCGACGTGGGCACGCTGGGCCTCACGGCCTACCTCGAGCCGGGCGAGGAGGTGGCCTTCCCCATCCTCATCGCCTGGCACTTTCCAAATTTCGTGAAATACTGGGGCGAGGGCGCATCCGGCTGCTGCGAGCGCGCCGTTTGGCGCAACTATTATGCCACCCTGTGGAAGGATGCCCTCGATGTGGCCTGCGCGTACGCCCGGGAAGAGGTCTACCTCTATGGCGAGACGCGCCGCTTTCACGAGGCCCTCTTTGCCTCTACCCTGCCGCGCGCCGTGTTGGACGCCCTTTCCAGCCAGTGCTCCATCCTGCACACGCCCACCGTCTTGCGCCTGGAGGATGGCACCTTTTACGGCTGGGAGGGCTGCCACGCCGAGAGCGGCTGCTGCGAAGGGACCTGCACGCACGTCTGGAATTATGCGCAGGCGGTGGCCTTCCTCTTCCCCGCGTTGGAGCGCTCGCAGCGTGAGGCGGATTACCGCTACAATATGCGCCCCGATGGGCGGATGGGCTTCCGCCTGCAACTCCCCTTGGGCAGCCCCCCGTGGGAGTTCCACCCCGCCGCCGATGGCCAAATGGGCGGCATCCTCAAGACCTATCGAGATTGGAAACTATGCGGCGATGACGAGTGGCTGCGCCGCTTGTGGCCCTCGGTGAAAAAGGCGCTCGAGTATGCCTGGGTCGCCTGGGATGCTGACCGCGACGGCGTGATGGAGGGCATCCAGCATAATACGTACGATATCGAGTTCGTCGGCCCGAACACGATGATGGGCACTTGGTACCTGGGCGCCCTGCGCGCCGCCGAAGAGATGGCCCGCTACTTGGGCGACCTCGAATCAGCCCAAGTGTACCGCGCCCTCTTTGAGAAGGGCCGCGAGCGCATCGAGGCGGAACTCTATAACGGCGAGTATTACATCCAGAAGGTGGATTTGGCCACAGCGCCCAAATATCAATATGGCACGGGGTGCCTATCCGACCACCTCATCGGCCAGTGGTTTGCCCACCTCGTGGGGTTGGGCTACCTCCTCGAGCCGGAGCACGTGCGAAGCGCCCTGCGGGCCATCTTTTGCCACAACTGGCGCACCGATTTCTGGGAGCACGCCAACCCCCAGCGCATCTATGCCCTGAACGATGAACAGGGCCTGCTTTTGTGCACCTGGCCACGCGGTGGGCGGCCGGCCTTCCCCTTTGTCTATTCCGATGAGGTGTGGTGTGGCATCGAGTATCAGGTGGCGAGCCACCTCATCTACGAGGGGTTTGTGCAAGAGGGGCTGACCATCGTGCAGGGCGTGCGCGCCCGGCACGATGGCGCGCGCCGCAACCCCTGGAACGAGTTCGAATGCGGCAGCCATTACGCCCGCAGTTTGGCCTCCTGGAGCCTGCTCACAGCGCTTTCGGGCTTTCGGTTCGATATGTCCCAAGGGGTGCTCGGCTTTGCGCCGCGCCTGTGGGTGGAGGATTTCACCTGTTTCTGGTCGGTGGATGGCGCCTGGGGCCTGTATCGCCAAGGCGCTCGGGAGGCGAACCTGGAGGTGCTTTACGGCCAGGCAACCCTGCGCCGCCTGGAACTCGGCCGCTTGGCCTTTGCGCCCTCGCGCGCGCAACTCGGCGAGCGCGAGGTGGGCCAGGTCGAGGCCTCTGCCGAGGGGGCCTGCCTCACCTTCGCGGAGGGTTTGACGCTGCGGGCGGGGGAGAGCCTGACGGTGCGGTAAAGTTCGAAAACAAATGTTTTATGTCCGAAAAAAAACCCCTTGACTTTTTGCAAAATGTTCTGCTATAATGAGTATGGATTCGCCTTCGACCGCTGGCGCGTATGGGTCTGCCGCCCATACGAGATGATGCATCGTCTCCTTCATCATTCCACCCTCATCATCTGCCAAGGCCAAGGCCTGGTTGGTGTTTTTCTCCCCTTTCAGAAAGGAGGTTGAGGCGGCATATCGGTGAGATCGTCTACTCCTGGATGAGCGTTTTTTCGCGGTGGAATCGGACAGTGTGCCCCATATCTTGGGGACCCCCTCATTTGTCTGATGAGAAGGAGAAGAGACGATGCAAACGCTCAAACGGCGCGATTTTCTCAAGGTGGCGGCTGTAGCCGGGTTAGGGAGCGCATTGGCCGCTTGCCAGCCCAAGGTCGTCGAGGTGGAGAAGGTCGTCACCCAGGTCGTTGAAAAGGTGGTCAAAGAGACGGTCGTCGTGGCCGGCACCCCGCAGGTGGTGGAGAAGGTCGTCAAAGAGACCGTCGTGGTGAAGGAGCCGACCGCCGCCCCCAAACAAAAGGTCCTCGTTCGTAATATCGTTTGGGGCGCCTCTGCCCCGATGATCCCCCTTTACGAATCGTTCGCGCAGACCTTCATGGCACAGAACCCGCACATCACGATTGAGTACCTCTTCCAACCTGGTGCGCAGTACGTCGCTCGGTTGAAGACCATGGAAGCCGCGGGAGATCCGCCGGAGGTCTGCATGCCCATTGGCGGGGCCATCAACTATTGGCGCGCCCCGGATTTTGACAAGTGGCTCGATATTACGCCGCTTATCGAACGTGACCATTACGACATGACCGACTTTCATGACCATGCCATCTTTTCTGCCAAGAACCCCTTCACAGGCGCAATGGACGGTCTCCCCGTGCAGTTGTTTACTGGCTTTCTCGTCTACAACAAGGATCTATTCGCGCAGGCCGGCGTCCCCGAGCCGCCGCACGAGTGGGGCACGGATGAGTGGGATATCGATGCGCTTATCACCCTCGCTAACCAGTTGACGCTCGATGAGAAAGGCAAACATCCGGGAGAGCCGGGGTTCGACCCAGAAAAAGTCGTGCAGTACGGCTATTACGACCCGAACATGGATCCATTCTATAGTTGGATAAGAGGAGGCGAGGGCATCCGCACACACCCCACCGATCGTTATCACGTTTACATTGGCGAAAAGCCCTACATCGAAGGATGCGACCAATGGGTGGATTGGGTCTACAATAAACGCTATATGCTCAAGCCCGTGCAGGAGCAAGAATTCCAAGGCACCCTTTCCTCGCCCTTCCATACGGGTAAAGTAGCCATGGCCTATCGGCACACGTGGGACGTCCAAGGTCTCTCGGGTATCAAGAACTTCAAGTGGGACTTTGCCGCGTCGCCCCACGGCCTAGTCCGGGATCGTTACGTCTCCCGCCTATGCATGGATCAGGGGGCGATGTTCAAGGCGGGCAAATATCACGACGAATCCTGGGAATGGATCAAGTTCTGCGCCTCGCCGGAGATGGCCTTCCGCTTCTCGGTGGACTTGCGTCAATGTCTGCCCTGTCGCAAGTCGGCCATCCCCAAGTATGGCGAACGGCTGGCTATGCAGATCCCCGATGTGGATGGTGATGTGGTCGCCGAGGCGCTGGCCTATGCCCATTATGAGGAATATTGGGCGCCGCAGATCGGCTGGGAGGATATCTACAATCCGGCGCGCGATGCCGTCCGATTGAATAACAAGAAGGGCATCGAGGTCTGGCCCGAGTGCCAAGAGACGATTCAGAAGATGTTCGACGAGTACTACAGCCAGTTTAAGGACCTCAAGATTCCACCGCGCCTCACCTTTTAACGCGTAAGCGTTGCGGGCAGGGTAGGAACCCCTACTCTGCCCGCCCTCATCATTGAAAGGGATTTTTTCGATGATGTCCGTTCGCGTTTGGATAAAGTGTGGGAGGGCATAGATATGGCCACAGTAGCGCGTGCAAAACGCAAAAACTCGATGGCTCGGAAAGAAGCCATCGCCTTTCACCTTTTCATTTCACCATGGCTCATCGGGTTCGTCGTCTTTACTTTGGGGCCAATGGTTGCTTCCCTTCTCTTGAGTTTTACCAAATACAACGTCTCGCAACCGCCCCAATGGGTTGGTCTGGGGAACTGGGTACGTGCGTTTACAAAGGATTACCTTTTTTACCATTCCTTCAAGGTCACCTTTATTTACGCTTTTACAGCGGTGCCGTTGCAATTGGTCGCAGGGCTTATTGTGGCGCTTCTTTTAAACTCCAAGATCCCTGCAATTTCCTTTTGGCGCACGCTGTATTATATCCCCTCGGTTCTTTCAGGCGTGGCAGTGGCCGTCTTGTGGCGGCTGGCCTTTCACCCCACGAACGGAATCATTAACACGATGCTTCGCATCGTTGGAATACAGGGTCCGGCCTGGATCTATGACCCCAAATGGGCGCTTCAGGCCCTGATCGTTATGAGCCTATGGGGTATCGGTGGGGGTATGATCATCTACCTTTCGGGCCTGCAGGGTATCCCTACAGCCCTTTATGAGGCGGCGACGATTGACGGGGCCGGTCGTTGGCGCCGCTTCTGGAACATCACCTTGCCGATGATCACGCCCATCCTTTTTTTCAATCTGGTCATGGGTGTCATCCATGCGATGGAGACCTTTACGACGGCCTTTGTGATGACGGAAGGTGGTCCCCAGAATGCAACTCTATTCATTGGCCTGAGAATCTACTTCTCAGCGTTCCGTGATCTCCTTATGGGGTATGCCTCAACCCTGGCCTGGTCGCTCTTCATTGTCATTATGCTCTTGACTCTGCTCATCATTCGCAGCTCGTCGTTCTGGGTCTATTACGAGGGTATGAGAAAATAACCTCAAAGGCAAAGCGGAGAGAAAAGGAGACCCGATGGCTCAAGAAACTGTAGTGCTTGCGAGAAGAAGAGATGAGGGCATTCCCCGGCGTCTCTATTGGTGGCAGAGAAAGCACGCACAGGAAATCATCACCAAAATTGTGGTGATGCTCATCCTGCTGACGGGCGTCGTGATCATCATGATCCCCTTTTACTGGATGATCGCCGTTTCCCTGATGAACGATGTAGAGATCTATGCCTCGCCCCCGGTGTGGATCCCGGAAAAACTTATGTTCGATAACTATGTGAAGGCGGTAACGACGATCCCCTTCTTCCGCCTGTTTCGCAACACGATTTTCCTGGCTTTAGGGCGCGTTGTCGGCACAGTGCTCAGTGCCTCCCTCGTAGCCTTTGGGTTTGCGCGGCTGCGAGCCAAGGATCGCGACATCTTGTTCCTCTTGGTCCTTGCTACGCTCATGTTGCCCGGGAGCGTCACCCTGATCCCGCAGTTCCTGCTCTTTTACAAACTCGGCTGGTACCCCGGCATGAGGCCGCTCATCATTCCAGCATATTTTGGCGGAGGGGCCTATAACATCTTTCTCTTGCGGCAGTTCTTTATGACCATCCCATTGGATTATGACGATGCAGCGCGCATTGATGGTTGTGGCTATTTCCAACTCTGGTGGCGGATTATGCTCCCCTTGAGCGCGCCGGCTCTGGCCACGGTGGCCATCTTTAACATCATGTGGAGTTGGAACGACTTTATGGGGCCGCTCATCTATCTCAAGAGTATGCAGCACTCCACGCTGGCCTTGGGCATTTACCTGTTCATGGGCGTCTATAACCCAATGTGGAACCAGTTGATGGCCATGTCGGTGTTGATTACAATGCCCCTCCTTATCACCTTCTTCTTCGCGCAGCGGATGTTCATCCAAGGGGTTGTCATCACGGGCATCAAGGGGTAAGATAAAGGGGCCTGCGGCGCGCAGGCCCCTTTTCGTTGGGTTCGCCGCGGCTTACCCAAGGTCGCTACTTTGGATGTGGGAGGCAAAATGAATATCTCGGTTCTTTCGTACTCGTTTCGTGGCCTTCTTCAAGCGGGCGAGATGGATATCTTTGGCTACCTAGAGGCCTGCCGCTACCGCTACGGCCTGCAGGCCGCCGATTTGTGGAGCGGCCACTTTCCCACCACGGATGAGGAGTTCATCCAGAAGGTGAAAAACGCCCTGGAGGAGCGCGACCTCGTCTTGGCGGATATGGCCGTAGACGGCGCCCACGTATGGGATGAGGATCCCGATGTGCGGCAAAAGAATTACGAGCGCGCCAAGCGGTTCTTGGAGATCGCTGTAACCTTGGGCTGCAAGTTCGTGCGCATTGACGCGGGCAGCCGCAACGAGAGTTGGACGAACGAGGAGTTCGATTTCATCGTCAAGCGCTACAAGGAATATGCCCAGTTCGCCTATGACCACGGCTTCAAGGTGGGCATCGAGAACCACTGGGGGCCGGAAAAGATGTGGCCCAACCTCAAGGCCGTGTATGAGGCGGTGGATTCGCCGGCCTTTGGCGTCTCTTGCCACTTTCACGGGTGGGGCGGTACGGAGGAGGAGAAAATCGCCGCCGACCGCGCCGTGGCGCCTTGGGTGTGCCACACGCACATCCCTTGGAACATCTGCCTTGACCCCGCGATGCTCAAAGAGAAACTGAGCAACCTCTGGAACGTGGGCTACAAGGGGTATTACAGCGTGGAGCACCATTCCGGCAAGGATGAACTCACCGAGGTGGCCATTCAGATCGCCCTGGTGCGCGATATGCTCGATAAACTCCGCCGCGGCGTGGCCTAACTCCGCTCGGCAGCAAAACCATAGGGGTGGGCAAAAGGCCCATCCCTATGGTTTTATGGCACTTCGGGCCGATCGGCCCAGCCCAAGCGCCGCAAGACGGACTCGTAATAGTAGCCGGCGCCCCCTAGCCGCACAAAGCGCGCCGGCCGCTCGCTCATCGTCGCGCATACCACGTCTCCCGGCGAGACGGGTTGATCCACCTGGCCATCCACGGTGAGCATGGCGCCCTCCCCTTTGACGAGCGTGAGGCAGACGCGCCGATGCGCCGGGATGACGAAGGAGCGCACGATGCCCAAGTGCGGCGCGATGGGCGTGATGGCGAGGCAATCTAGGTCCGGCGCGATGATGGGGCCGCCGGCGGCCAGGCAGTAGGCCGTGCTCCCCGTGGGCGTGGAGACGATGACGCCATCGGCCACGGGGGTCATCACATGGCGGCCATCCACCTCCACCGAGACACGCACCGTCCGCGAGATGGCCCCCCGCGCCAGCACGGCGTCATTGATGGCCTGCGTTTCGAAAAGGCGCCTCCCCTCGCGTTCCATCGTCACGGCGAGCATCATCCGCTCTTCGATGGCATACTCGCCTTGCAAAAGCACGGGAACGATCTTTGCGATATCGTCGGGGTCCACCTCGGCGAGGAACCCCAGCCGCCCCAAGTTCACGCCCAATACGGGCGTGCCGGCCTCGGCCACGCTGCGCACCGCGCGGACGATGGTGCCATCTCCTCCCAGGGTGATAAGGAGGTCGAGCGCGGGCGCCGCCCGGCGTAAAGGCGCGTCATCATCTGCCGCAAAGCGTTGTACGCACGCGCCGGAGAGCGCTCGGCTCAGCACCTCGGCCAGGGCCTGAGATTCGGGGCGCGACGGATGGTAGAGAAGGCCTATCGTCCTCATACTTCGGCGGCCAATCGGGCAAGGAGGGCGTTGACCAGGGCGCTTTGGCTAAGGCGAACGCGCGCCTCCGTTTCGCTGCGCAGATCCTGTACGGTGGCCTCGCCGTGGGCCATCTCCTCCTCCCCCAAGATGACGGCATAACGCGCCCCAGAGCGATCGGCCGCGCGGAGTTGGGCGCGCAGGCTGCGGTCGCCAAAGCCGATGGTGGCGCGAATCCCTCGCTGGCGGCAATCGTTCAAGAGTTGCAGAGCGCGCACTTTGGCCTCATAGCCCAGGTACACAAAGGCCACCTGCGGCATAGGCGCCCCCGGCACGGCGATGCCCTGCTCCTTCATTGCCAAGACGAGGCGCTCCATCCCGGATCCGAACCCGATGCCCGGTGTGGGGTCGCCGCCCAGGGCCTGGGCCAGGCCGTCATAGCGGCCCCCGCCGCAGATGGCATTCTGCGCCCCGATGCCCTGCGCCCACACTTCAAAGACGGTCTTGGTATAGTAATCCAGCCCGCGCACCAGGCGGTGGTTGATGGTGTAGGGGCGCCCTAAGGCATCGAGATAGGCACGGAGCGTATCCAAGTGTTCGCGGCACTCGGGGCAGAGGTAATCTCCGATGTGGGGCGCGCCGGCGATGATGGGCTGGCAGGTCTCGACCTTGCAATCCAATAGGCGAAGTGGGTTGCGCACCAGGCGGCGCTTGCAATCCTCGCAGATTTCCCCTTCATGCTGGCGATAGTAACTCACCAGCACCTGGATGTACGCCGGCCGGCAGGCGGGGCAACCCGTGCTGTTCAATTGAAAGGCCAGCCCCTGAAAGCCGAGGTTTGAGAAAAGGTGCCAGGCCATGGACATCACTTCGAGGTCTACGGCCGGGTCCATCTCGCCGATGCACTCGATATCGAACTGGGTATGCTGGCGATAGCGGCCGGCCTGCACCCGCTCATAGCGAAAGATCGGCCCCGTGGTATAGAGTTTGACGGGCTGGGGCCGCGATTTCATCCCATGCTGGATGTAGGCCCGCATCACGCCTGCCGTGAACTCGGGGCGCAGGGTAATCTCGCGGTTGCCCTTATCCACAAAAGAATACATCTCCTTATCCACGATATCCGTGCCCTCGCCCACGCCGCGCACGTAAAGGGCCGTATCTTCAAAGATGGGCACGTCAATGCGCTGGTAGCCATATAGGGCCGTCACTTTGAGGATCTCTTGGTGGAGGTATTGCCAATAGGGTTGATCCTCCGGCAAGATATCTAGGGTGCCTCTGGGCGCTGTGAACACCTAAGCCTCCTCAATAGAAATCGCCGATGCCTGTAGAGGCTATTATAGGCCAAAGGCGGCTGGGCGTCTATACGCCCTCCCGCACCTTCTGAACCGGAAGGTTGTGGGTGCGTAGGCGCCAACACCCTCCCGCAACCCTTCTTTGACATTGCCCCTATTTTGTGATAAACTAGGTCCGATAGCCATACCCCCTATGGGTATATCAGGGGAGGATTGAAGATGATGGATTTATCGTTCTCGCTCGATCTCAGCCGGCTTGGGCAAGAGGAACCCCGCGCCGAAGAAAAGGAAGAAACGGTGCGCGACCTCATCATCATTGGGGCGGGGCCGGCAGGGCTGACGGCCGGCATCTATGCCGGGCGGGCGCAGTTGGAACCGCTCATCCTGGTGGGCAAGTCGCTCGGGGGGCAGGCGGCCTCGACGAGCGAAATGGAGAACTATCCCGGCTTCCCCGAGGGCGTCGGCGGTATGGCCCTCACCGAGCAGATGGCCGCCCAGGCCACCCGCTTCGGCGCCGAGATTCGCTACGAAGAGGTTACGCGGGTGGACCTCAAGGTCTATCCCTTCCTGGTGGAGACGCACGACCAGACCTACCGCGCCAAGGCGCTCATCATCTCGACGGGCACCTCGCCGAGGCCGCTCGGGGTCCCCGGCGAGCGCCAGTTCATCGGGCGAGGCGTTTCTTTCTGCGCCACCTGCGATGGGTATTTCTACCGCGATAAAACCGTGGTGGTGGTGGGCGGTGGAGATAGCGCCGTGGACGAGGGGCTGTACCTGACGCGCTTTGCCAAAGAGGTGATCATCGTCCACCGGCGAGACCAACTGCGCGCCAGCGCCATCCTGCAAAAACGCGCCAAGGCCAACCCCAAAATCCGCTTCGTGTGGAACACCGTGGTGGATGAGGTGCTGGGCGATACGGCCGTTACGGGCGTGCGCGTGCATAACGTCAAGACGGGCGAGGAAAGCATCATCCCGGCGGATGGCGTGTTCGTCTATATCGGCTTGGTGCCTAACACGCGCCTTTTTGAGGGGCAGTTGGCGCTCGATGAGAACGGCTACATCATCACCGATAAACATCAGCGCACGAATGTGCCGGGCGTCTTTGCCGCGGGGGATGTGCAAGACCCCTGGTATCGGCAGACGGTCATCGCCGCGGGCACGGGGGCTGTGGCCGCGATTGAGGCGGAACGCTTTTTGGCCGAAAAGGCTTACGAAGAGGCTGAGAAAACATCCCATACGGAGGCACAGTAGGTACGATGCGTCTCACCTTTTTGGGAACGGGGGCTGCGGAGGGATATCCTGCGCCGTTCTGCCATTGCGCGCACTGCGAAGAGGCCCGCGCTCGGGGCGGGCGGAACATTCGCCTGAGGTCATCCCTCCTCGTCAATGATGATCTCCTCATTGACTACAATGACATTGTCGCCGCCAGCGCCTTATACGGGGTGGACGTCTCGGCCATCGAGACGCTTCTCATCACCCACAGCCATGTGGATCACTTTCAGCCCGAGCAGTTCTTTATCCGCGCACGGCCGTTCGCCCTGACGCCCGTGCCGATGTTGAACATCTACGCGCCCTATGACGCCATTCAAATGCTCCGCGAACGCGTGCAGCGCTCGCCCGAGGAGGTGCGCTACCGCGCCTTTCAGGTGGCGCCGGGAGATCGCTGGCAGAGCGGCCGCTATACGATTCGCGCCGTGCACGCCTCGCACGGCACGGCCGATCCCCTTCTTTACATCATAAATGACGGGGCACGCACCCTCTTTTACTCCACGGATACAGGCCCCTATACGCCTGAGGCGTGGGCGATGATCTGCGAAGAGCGCTTCGACGTGGTCATTATGGATGAGACGATGGGCACCGTCCCCACGAATGGGGATAGCCAGCACCTAGGGATGGACGCCGTCCTCGACTATCGGGCCTTGTTCGAAAAGGAGGGCCTGCTGCGCCCGGGGGCGCGCTTTATTGCGCACCACTTTTCGCATGGGGCCAACCCCCACCATGAGGCGCTCGTGGAGTTCTTTGCGCCGCACGGCATCGAGGTCGCCTACGACGGTTGGCGGCTAGAGGTGTAGCGAAAGGACGCGATAGAGCGGTGGGTTTTCAGAGTGAACCCTCCCGCAGGTTCAAAAACCTGCGGGAGGGTTTTACGGTTTTCATCGTTTACGGGCTACCGCCAAGATGTGCGACCCCATATCCAAACAGCCGGGTTGGCGGCAGGCGGCCAGTTCGAGTTCGAGGAGGTGGTTCCACACCTGGCGATCTTCGCGCCAGGCGGGGAGGAGGTCCTGCCAGGTGGCGGAAAGAACGTCGCTCGCCGAGAGGACGAGGATATCTGCCCCGGCCCCTTCGATGAAGGCCTTGAACTCGTCGGCCCGGTAAGCGTGCCAGAAGCGCGAGGCCAGGGCGACTTTATCTGGCCCCAGGTTGCCCGTTTCGATGATCTCACGGTTGATGCGCGGGTCATAGCGCAGGATATGCGGCAAATCCGCATGGAGCGTGCCCCAAAGGCTGCGGGCGCTGAGGAAGAGCAACCCCCCTTGCCGCACAACGCGCACCAACTCTTGGATGGCCTTGAAGCGCCGGTCGAAGACGTAACTGAGCGGCCCGCCATAGCAGACCACGGCGTCAAAAGCGCCCTCTTGAAAGTGGGGTTTGAGGTCGCACATATCGCACTCGCACCAGGCCTCGATGGCCTCGGCGTAGCCCAGCGCCTCGGCATTGCGCCGGTTGCGCTGCAATTTGGCGGGGGAAATATCCGCCACGGTGATGCGCGTGGGGATGAGGGCCAATGTGCGCGTAAAGCGCCCCGCGCCAGCGCCCACCTCGAGCACGCGTTCGCCCCCTTTAAGGAATTCGCGCAGATAATGGGTGTGGATGGCGAAATCCACATAATGGGCTGGTTTCGCCTCTTGGCGTTGCCACTCTTCATCCTCGTCAGAATGGGCACGAAGCCACCCCGCATCGTTCCCCGTCATCGCATTGCCTCCTTCGTTCAATAGGCTAGCCTTGGCGCGTTCATTATAGAAAAGGCCGTCCTTTTATACAATGGGCAAATCATCACAAGCATCTGCCTTTTCCTCCTCTTTGGGCGGCCACCAACGCCCGGAGATTAGGGCGAGGTCCCTCAGCGCGTCCGCCAGGGCGCCCTGGAGCGCCTCCTCGCGAAAGCGCCAGGCCCAGTTGCCGAATGGGCGGCCGGGCGTATTGAAGCGGGCCTCGCTGCCGAGGCCCAGCACGTCTTGCAAGGGGATAATGGCATAATCGGCTACGGAGGTCATCGCCAACCGGATGAGGTGCCAATGGATGTCTCGCCCATCGGACCCGGTGTACAGACGCACTTTGTGTTGGGTGAGCGGGTCCCGCGAAGAGTACCAGCCCACGGTCGTGTCGTTATCGTGCGTGCCGGTGTAGACGAGGCAATCTGCCGAATGGTTGTGGGGCAGATGTTCGTTCGTCGCATCGGAGTCGAAGGCGAACTGCAGAACCCGCATCCCAGGGAGGTTGAAAGCCTTGCGCAGGGCGATGACGTCCTCCGTGATGAGGCCCAAATCCTCGGCGACGATGGGCAGGCTGCCTAGGGCCTGGCGCACGGCGTGGAAAAAGTCCGCGCCGGGGCCGGGCACCCACTCGCCATGGATGGCCGTCTCTTCGCCGGCGGGCACGCGCCAATAAGCGGCAAAACCGCGAAAATGGTCAATGCGCACCATATCGGCCTGGGTGAGGGCGCGCTTGAGCCGGGCGATCCACCAGGCGTACCCGTCGCGCCGCATCACCTCCCAGCGATAAAGGGGGTTGCCCCAGAGTTGCCCGGTGGGGCTAAAGTAATCGGGGGGCACGCCGGCCACGGCGAGGGGTATGCCGTCCTCGTCGAGTTCGAACAAGGCCTGGTGGCTCCAGACGTCTGCGCTATCATGCCCGACGAAGATGGGCATATCCCCCATAATGCGGATGCCGCGCGCCTGGGCGGCCTGGCGCACGCGCTGCCACTGCTTTTCGAACACGAATTGGATAAAGCGCTGGTAGGCCACCTCCTCCGCGAGCCGCTCGCGCCAGGCGGCCAGGGCCTGCGCATCTCGGCGGGCGATGGGGCGCTCCCACGCCGTCCACGGCGCCCAGCGAAAGTGGCGTTTGAGCGCCATAAACAGGGCGTAATCCTCCAGCCAGGCCGTATGCTCACGGCAAAAGGCCTCGAATTCCCCCTCAAGGCTCCCCGGCGAACGGGCAAACTTGCGAAAGGCGGCTCGCAGGGCGCCATCTTTGAAGGCGATCACCGCGCCATAGTCTACATAATCCTCTGGTAAGGGGGTTGGGGGCCGCGCCTGCGCCGGCGTGAGCAGGCCCCAATCGGCAAGTTGCTCGAGGTCTATCAGGAGCGGGTTCCCCGCAAAAACGGAAAAGGGCTGATAAGGTGAATCTCCATACCCCGTGGGCACAATCGGCAAGGTTTGCCAAATGGTCTGCCCAGCCCGCGCCAAAAAATCCAGCAGGAGGTCGCACCCCCGGCCCAGGTCGCCGATGCCCGAAGGCCCCGGCAAGCAGGTAGGGTGGCATAGGATGCCCGAAGCACGCTCTCGTTTCATCTCGGCCTCCTCGCCCTGAACGCGTTTATGGGTTGAACTTTTGCCACGTGCCATCGTTGCGAAAGGCCCGGGCGCTCCCGTCTGGCTCGCGCAAGATGGCCCCCTTTTCGAAGGTTTGATAGATTCCTTGAAAGCCCTGTTCGGGCGCGGTGGCCCAACCTAGGGCGTCCCGCAGAAAAGTTTCGCGGCACCATAGGTGACCGAACCCCCGGATGGGCACATAACGCCCGGCCGGCGGCTGGGCCTGGCAACTTTCGGGGGGCATCCCTTCGCGCCAGAGGTCGTCATAGGCCATCCAACGCCCATCTTCAAGGAGCGCGATGATCTGCTGCGCATTGCCATACCAATACAGGGTGCCGTGCTCGAAGGGCTGGGTGGCCCAAGGCCCCTCTTCGGCCAAGGTGTAGGCGCAGCCCATCCCCGCGTCTGCGCCGAGCGCTTGCCAGGCCTTGCGCAGCCGGGCGTCGGCCTCGCCCACGCACGTGGGGGGCGGGGGCACCTTGGTGGCTGTGGGAGAGGGCTTGCGGGTGGGCGTGCGCGTGAACGTGGGCGAAGGGCTGGGCCTAGGCGGCTGAGAAGTGGCCGTGGGCTGGGCGAGCGCTTGCGGCGGGGCCGGCAAGGGCACATCCTGCACGATGAACAGGTTGCCCCGGCGTTGGCTGGCGAGATAAAGGAGGCCATTGGAGGCATCCAACACGGCGGCGCCCAGCCGCTCGGGGAGGACCATTTCGGCGGCAAGGCCCAAGGTGCGCGTATCGTAGGCGCGCACCAGCGTATCTCCCGGCTCGGCTTGGCCCAGAGCGGGCAGGACCACCCACAGATGCCACGTGCTAGGGTTCAGCACGAGCGCCGTAGGGTATCGCTCCAGAGGGATATCGGCGATTTCGGCGGCATCTTCGGCGTTCGCCACCTGCAAGCCAAAGGTCCCCATACGGGCGTAAGTCGAATAGAACCGATCCATCTTTTCGTCATAAAGGGCTTGGGCCACGCTCAGTTTGCCCGGCGCGGGCAGGGAGCGGTCAAAGCGTTCGCCGTTCCAACGGACGATGATGTAACCGCCGTTCGACCCGGGGATGCCGTTGAAGGCGACGGCATAGGGTATATCTCGCCGCGTATCCAGTACGATGTGGATGGGCGGCCATTCGGCCTGAAGGGCGTCGGGCACATACCAAAAGGTGGTCGTTCCCCTTTCCCAATCCACCATGGCACCGCCCGCATAGGCGCGCCGATGGGCCAAATCCACCGCGAGGCCCTGCGGTTTGGCGCCTACCGTATAGCGCGCGACGGCGCGCCCCTCGCCATCGAGGAAGGCGAGGGTGCCTTCGGCGCGGCTCAAGACGGCGAGTTGCCCCAAGGGGGCGATGTAGGCCAGCCGCGAGGGGTAGGGCGGAACGCGCCAGGCGGCCTGCCAGGCCCCTTCGCGGTAGACGAGCACGCGGTCGGCGCTGCTCAAGGCGACGTACACACTCCCCTCGGTGGGGTGAACGGCCAAGTCCTCGATGAGGGGAGCGAGGGGCACCGTATCCACCAGGCGGAGGCTCATCGCGTCCACCACGGCGAGGCTCGCCGCCTCATAATTGGCGATGTAGGCGAGCGACCCCGTGGGGTTCAGCGCCAAGGCCGCTGGGCCAAGCCCCACGACCAGGTGGCCCGCCTCGGAGAAATTGGGCAGATTCCAGGCCCACAGTTCGCCGGAGGTGCTCGAAAGGGCGTAGAGGCGGTCTCCATGCGGCGAGAGAGCGAGCGCCGAAAGGTCCCGGAGGGATGGCCCTTGGCCAATGACGGCCAGCGTAGCCGCATCGCGCATTTCGATGGCCGTCTGGAGCGAGGCCTCATCATAGCGGGCCAGGTAAAGGGTCCGCCCGTCGGGAGAGAGGGCCATCGCCTGGTAATTCTCGATATCCGCCGCGTCAACCCGCATCCGGGCCACGTCTATCCGGTAGAGCCGCGAAGGCCCCGCGGCGTAGAGGAAGGCCCCATCGGGCGAGGAGAGCAGGCCATAGAGGGTGGGCGCGTCGGCCAGGGCCATGCGCTGAAGGGGCTGGCCATCTTCTAGCGAAAGGAGGGTGAGGATGCCGTTATAGAGGCTGGCCACCCACAGGCCATTGGGGGCAAGGGCCGCTGCATAGGGCGGGTCCGCCAGGGGCCAAGTGGCCTGAGCGGCCTCGCCTTCCAGCACGGCGATGGCGCTATCGCGCTCGCTCAGGGCAAAAACGCGGCCCGTGGAGGGGTCTGCCAGGATGGCGCGCGGCTCGCGCCCTACGCGCACCACGGCTTTCACCGCGTTCCCTTGGAGAATCGAGACGTTATCCGTATTCGCATTCGCCACATAGGCCCGTTCGCCCACGATGGCTACCCCCACAGGCCCCAGGCCCGGCTCGGGTACGCCAGGCAGGGCAAAACGGCCGATGACCATCGGCTGAGCGGGCAAGGTGGGGCGGGGCGTGGGCGTTGTGGTGGCCGGCGGCGCCGTGGGCGCGAGGGTGGCCTCCGCTGTAGCCGTGGGGGGCAGTGGAGAGGCCGGCACCGTGGGAGATGGGCTAGGCGCTATGGGCCGCAAGAGGCCCCAGCCGCTGCACGCCGTCAACGCACCGGAAAAGGCGAAGGCGATGATGAGGGCCACGGCCCACCGCACAGCCCACGACGGGGGGTGCGAATCAAATCGAGGGTTCATAGGGTTCTGCCTCCAAGGCCTTCAGGCGGTTTAGGATGTCTCGCAATTTGGATAGGGAGCCGCGCGTGACGGGGTGGTTAGGCAAAAAGGCGCACGGCGCTTGGGCGCGCGTTGAAATGGCAAAGGTGCCGATGCGCCGCGCCAGGGCGATGATCTCCGTCTTATCGAGGCCGAGGAGCGGCCGTAAGATGGGCAAAGGCGCCCCATAGGAGATGGCGGCCAAATTCGCCAGAGATTGGCTGGCCACCTGGCCCAAGGCATCGCCCATCACCACGCCTAATGCTCCCTGTTCCTCGGCGATTTCGCAGGCCTTTGCGATGAGGACGCGTTTGCAAAAGATGCAGTTCCAGCGGGATTCGCCGATGGCGCGCAACTTTTCCAACGTAGGCATCACCGTGGCGGCGTGGTCGAGGACGAAGGGGCGCAATTCCCAGCCGTAACTGTAGCGGCTAAGTTGGGCGATGTTATCGAGCGCTTTGGAGGTCTCGACCTCATTTTGGCTGAAATGGAGGGGGATGACGTAACACCCCCGCTTCATCATCATCCAGGCTGCCACGGGGGAATCAATCCCCCCGGAGATGAGCGCCACGACGCGCCCCTCCACGCCGATGGGGAACCCGCCCGGCGCGGGGATGACGCGCGCAAAGACGAGCGCCGCATCCTGGGCGATTTCGACGCCGAGGGTTATATCCGCATTGGCCGAAAGGTCCACGCGGGCGTGGAGGGCCTGGGCCACGCCTTCGCCCACCAGGCGGTTGATTTCGGGCGAGGTGTGGGGGAAGGTCTTATCGGCGCGGCGCGCCTGCACGCGAAACGATGAGTTTTCGTTCAAGCCGGCGGCGCGGGCCTCTTCGATGGCCGCGGCGATGATCGCATCCACATCGCGGGGCACTTCTCGCACGGGGCTGAGGGAGACCAATCCGAACACGCGGCTGAGCGGCGCCAGCGCCTCTTCGACCTGCTCGGTGCGCACGTAGAGGCGCTGGCCTACCGATTCGACCTCGCCCGCGATGTGATGCTCTCGCAGGCAGCGGCGCACGTTGCGCCGCAAACAGCGCAGAAACTCTTGCCGGTTCTGCCCTTTTAGGGCGATCTCTCCATAGCGCAAAAGGATCAGGCCCACGATGGCTCTCCTTAGGTGGTGGCGCCTCCATTATAGCGCCCTGGCGCCTCCTGCCAAGCATCGAAACGCCGGCCCCGCCTTGGATGTTTGCCCAAGGCCGCGCGGTGTGGTATAAAAGGCTCATCTTGAAGACGGGAGGGGATATGACGGAACCAGGGGCCTTCTCATATCAAGAGATCACGACCCAGGGCGCCAGTTGGCAATCGGCCATCGAGGCGACCCTTGCCCAACGCCGCGAACTGCTTGCCCTGTTCGAACGTCATACTGGGCGTCGCATCCTATTCATCGGCTGCGGCTCGACGCATTACCTGGCTTTGTGGGCGGCGCCGTATTTTCAGAGTATCACGGGGCGCGTATGCCGCGCCGCGCCTTCGTCAGAACTCTATTTGCAGACGGAGACCCTCCTTGCTCCCGGCGAGGCCCCCCTCATCGTGGCGCTCTCGCGCTCCGGAGAGACGAGCGAGACGATCCTTGCCGTCGAAAAGATGCGCGCCCGCGGCTGTGAAGCGCTGACCATCAGTTGCTACGAGGATACGGGCCTCGCTCGCGCCTCGACGATGACCATCGCCATCCCAGGGGGGCGCGAGGAGAGTTATGCGCAGACGCGCTCCTTTGCCGGGATGCTCGTGGCCGTGCAAACCTGGGCCGCCCTCGCGGCCGGAGATGCGGCACTCTTGGAAGAGACGCGCCGCCTCCCCGCGTTGGCCTCGGGGGTCATCGAGCGCGCCAAGCCTCTGGCCCAAAAAGTGGGTGCCGATGAGACGATCGCCCGCATCACCTATTTGGGCACGGGGCCTTTTTACGGCCTGGCCAGCGAGGCCACGGTAAAGGTCAAAGAGATGTCTCAAACAGTGGCGGAGCCATACCACTTTATGGAGTTCCGCCACGGCCCTATGGCGCTCGTGGGCCAGGAGCATCTCATCGTGGGGCTCCTTTCCGAGGCGGCGCGCCCCTATGAAGTGGCCGTCTTGCGAGATTTAAAAGAGCGCGGGGCGCGCGTCTTTGGCCTGGCCAATGCCACCGAGGGATTGGAGGCCGTGTGCGACGGGGCCTTGGCGCTGGAGGCGCCCGTTTCGGAGCGGGCGCGCAGTGTGCTCTATTTGCCTTTCCTTCAACTCTTGGCTTATTACCGCGCGATGAAAAAAGGCCTGAACCCCGATCGCCCCCGCAATGTGGTGATGGCGATCCGACTAACCGGTACGGAGATGATCGGATGAGCAGACCTGCCCCTTATGATGTGATCGTAGCCGGCGAACTCAACATAGACCTTGTGCTCAAAGGCGATGTGGAGCCTGAATTCGGCCAGGTGGAAAAACTCGTGGACGATATGACCCTCTCCGCCGGGGGGTCGGCGTGCATCTTTGCCGCGAGCGCCGCCAAGATGGGCCTCAAGGTGCTCTACGTGAGCCGCGTAGGAGACGACCTATTTGGGCACTTTATGCTCGATGCGATGCGCGCCGTGGGGGTGGATGTTGCGCGCGTCAAGATAGACCCCACCATCAAAACGGGCGCGACGATCATCCTCTCCAAGGGCCAAGATCGCGCGATGCTCACGTATTTGGGGTCTATCGCCAAGGTTTGCTATGAAGATTTGGGCGAAGATTGGGTGCATATGGCGCGACATCTCCATGTGGCCAGCCCCTTCCTGCTCACCGCCCTGCGCCCCGATATGCCCAAGATGATGCGCCTAGCGCGCGAGGCAGGGATGACCGTCTCGCTCGACACGAACTGGGACCCGACGGAAGAATGGAAGGTGGATGACCTTCTGGAATATGTGGACGTCTTTATGCCGAACGAGAATGAGGTGATGGCCATCACCGGCGAGCGCGATGTCGAACGCGCCATCGCCAAGATGGCGGCGCGCGTGCCGACCTTGGTGGTGAAACTCGGCGCGGAAGGGGCCGTGGCCGTGCGCGGGGAGGAAAGGATCCGCGTGCCGGCCTGGCCCGTGCAGGTGATGGATACGACCGGCGCGGGCGATACGTTCGACGGCGGGTTCCTGGCCGGCTGGCTAAAGGGCGAACCCCTCAGGCGGGCTGTGGAATTGGCCGTTACCTGCGGCGCGCTGACGGTGGCCCAGGTGGGCGGCTTCAACGGCCAGCCCACGTGGGAAGAGGCCAACGCCTACCTCGCGGCGCACGGGAGAGGATAAGTAGACGGAGCGCGGGCCTCCCGGTCCGCAGCGCGAGGCAGGGGCCTCGCGCTCCCCCTCACCCTGACCCTCTCCCACTCAACGTGGGAGAGGGAACGCCATACGGAGAGCGCCTCGCGCTCCCTTACCTATTGCCGGAGCGCGGGCTTCCCGACCCGCGATGCGAAGCAGGAGCCTCCGCTCCCCCTCACCCTCTCCCACTCAACGTGGGAGAGGGAACGCCATACGGAGAGCGCCTCGCGCTCCATAAGGCCAGAGAGAGGGCAAGGTAACCTCCCGCAGGTTCCAAACCTGCGGGAGGTTACTTCCGGGCTTCCCGCGCTCCTATATGTTTACCGCCCGCCGTAGAGCCTTTGATTTTCCAAATGCTCTTCGTACGTCTTGGCAAAGACGTGCGAACCATCCCCCTTGGCGTAGAAGAACAGGTAGTCATGCTCGGCGGGCTGGAGCACGGCCATAATGGCCCCTAGGCCGGGGTTGCAGATAGGCCCCGGCGGCAACCCCCCGTGGAGGAAGGTATTATAGGGCGAGATGACCGTGTTTGCTTCCTCCTGGAGCATTGTATTCCACCATTTGCCCGTCTTGGGATCATACCCCTTGGCATACTGCACGGTGGGGTCGGCCTGGAGATACATCCCCTGCTTGAGGCGATTCAAATAGACGCCGGCGATGATGGGGCGTTCGGCGCTCACCACGGCCTCGCGCTCGACGATGGAGGCGAGGGTCACCACCTCATAGATAGTCATACCCCGCTCCTGCGCGCCCTTTCGCCAGACGCTCTCTGGCACGCGCAGGCCCCAGTTTTGCAGCATAATCTCCACGATGCGTTCCGGCGCCGTGTTTTCGGGGAACTGGTACGTATCGGGGAAGAGAAACCCCTCCACGCTGGTGCCGCTTTCGGGCGGGCGGTCTTGGAGGAAGGGGAGGTCCGTGCGCCCCCCATGGACCGCTTCCATAAAGGCCTCGGCTGTGGTAACGCCCTTCTCCTCGAGGAGGGCGGCGATCTCCTCGGCGCGCCAGCCCTCGGGGATGGTTACCGTGACGCTGGGCAGGCGGCCGTGCTGGAGTTCGCGCATAATCTCTTCCATCGTCATATTGGGCCGCAAGATGTACACGCCGGCCTGGATGGTGGCGTCAGTACCCCAATATTGCACCACCCGTCGAAAGAGTTCGGCATCTTTCACCAGGCCCATATTCTGCAGGCGATAGGCGATGGTGATGACAGGGTCGCCTGGCTCGATGGTGAAAATCACCTCGCGGTTATCGTTGGGGTTGGCGGGTTCGGTTACGTCGCTCCCCCGGTAACGCAAATACAGGCCGAGCGCGGCGCGCTCCAACTTGGCAGAGGTGATTGTATAGCGAATTTGGGGCGTTTTGCCGCGGGCGTTTTGCCACATATACCAAAAGCCGCCCGTGATGAGAAAGGTTACGGCGGAAAGCGCCAGCACCGTGATGATGAAACGCAGGAGCAGACGAACCGTCCTCACAGGGGATTTTCCCTCCGTTCGTTCAAAAAGGCCTGCAAGATGACCGCGGCGGCCACTGCATCTTGCCAGCGGCGGCGGCGCCGCGCCGAACGCCTCGTCTCGGCCATAATCGCCTCGGCCTCGCGGGTGGTATCGCGCTCATCTTGCCAATAGATGGGGAGCGCGATATATTCTATCAATCCCTTGACATAAGCGCGCACCGAGGCCGCCTGTTTGCCCTCTTCGCCGCTGGGGAGAAGCGGCAGCCCCACGACGAGGGCCTCAACGCCGTGCTCGGCGACGAGGGCCGCGATCTGCCGAAAACTGCCCGGCCCTGGGCGCCGCGCGATGACCGTGAGCGGCCGCGCCAAGAGGCCGGTGGCATCGCTGATGGCCAGGCCGATGCGCTCGTCGCCTACATCGAGGGCGAGGTAGCGCATTTACGTCTCTCCCGCAAGGATGTGTACCTTGAGGCGCGCCGGCAGCCAGGGCAGGCGCTCCCACCAGGTGGGTTGGATGGAGACTTCGGGTGGGCTGGCCAGGGTGAGGTTTTCGCGCAGCCAGTCTTCGGCGGCAGGCGCCGTCTTACCGCGCAGGTGGGCTTGCAGGCGGGCGATGTTGATGACCGGCGTAACCATCCCGCGCGCCTGGACGTCGAACAGGATTTCGTCGCGATCCTTTTCGATCTCTTCCCCCCGGCGGATCACCAGGCTATCGGGGATAATCTGCAATTCCTCACCCTCGCTTTGGCGCTGGATGAGGAACTGCGTGGCGAGTTGTTCGAGGGCCTTGCCATCCACAGCGGTGCCCCGCGCCACCACCTTCATCGTCATCGAGGCCACGGCGCTCCGCTGGCCTACCACTTGGTCATACTTCTGAGACATAATGCGCACATCGAGGCTCTGCGCAGGGATGAATTCGCCCTCTTCGAGTTCGCCCACCAGTTGGGCGTAAGCATCTTGCGTAAGTTGTTCGAGGAGTTTCGCCGATAGGCGCTCGAAATCCTCCGCGGTAACGACCGGGGTGCGCCGCACCGTGCCCCCTTGGGTGGGGCTGGTGTTCAGCACATCTACCTTGTAGCCGATATCCCCCTCGACGATGTTGATGGTGAGGGGCTGGGCGTTGCCCACGGGGCCGGGGTCAAGCGCGACGATGCCCACGCGGGCGTGGGCGTACAGTTGGCCGGGCACCTCGACGTCGCTCACCGTGGCGAAGCGGGCGTTCACCCCCGAACCCGTGCGCACGATGGTCCCCTTGGGCACGAGCACGGGCTGATCGGTGCGGTTGGCAAAGATGACCTCGCCCGAGGCATAGCCATCGGGCACATCCAACCCACCGGTGGCCGGCTCTTCGGCACGTTCCTCCACGATGACCTGCACCGGCCGGGCCGGGATGACGGCGGCGCCGTAATCTACCTCGCGGTAGACGGGGCTGGCGCGCACCCGGAAGGAGACGCTTACGGGCTGCGCCACGGGCTGGATCTGCACCTCGGCCTGGGGCACGAGGGCCACGAAGGTGGCCGCCCCGGTGGCTGCTAGCAAGGCGATCGTCAAGAGGCCGGCCAGGGCGCCCCCTAGGCTCAAGCGGCGGCGATAGCCCAGGCGCTTTTCCAGCACGCCCTCGACGATGGCGCGGCGCGCCACGAGCGAACTGGGCCGCCCGTGCGGCTTGCCAAGGCGGCGGGCGTAGCGGCGCAGGCGAAACGGGAGCATCCAATGGGCGGCTAGCCCGGCCTCCCGTGCGAGCAGGCGCGTTTCGCGATGGGCCGAAACGAGGTGTAAGGCCACGTGGGCGCGCTCGGCGGCGTAGGCCAAGCGTTTGAGGTTGAACAACCGACGCGTGATGCCCCACTGCCAAGGGGCCACGAGCCAGAGGCTCGTGTTCGGCGGGGAGTCTTCGATCACCTGGCAAAGGGCATCGAGGGTATCCCTCCGCGAAAGGCGGATGACCTGTGTCTCGTGCAAACAAACCTCCTAAGCCCTAGCGCCCGCGCCGCGAGGGATGCTTGGCGGCGGCGCGGCGCCAGTGGATCATCTCGATGAGTAGGCGCTCTAGCGCATGGCTCGGCGCGTACACGCGGGCGATGTGATGCGCCGCCGAGCGCAGAAGGAGAAAGGCCGGACCACCGGCCCGCGAGGTCCAATCCAAGACGTTGCGCACGTTGGAGGTCTCCATTTCGAGCACCTCTGGGCAGCGGCCAAAGGGCAAACAGCGTTCCCAGAAAGGCGTTTCCAGCGATAGGCGCGCCTCGGGCACAGCCCGGGGCACATCGAAGAAAAAGAGGCGCGGCGGAAAGTGCTGAACCGACGCAGCCCGTTGGGCCTGTTCGGCTAGGGCGGTCATCCAATGGCGGAGTTCACGCCAGAAGGCCCGCGCCAGCGTCTCTTCGAAATCCTCCCGCAATTGCCCGGCCCGATAGGCGCGCATCAGGAGGGCGATATGCTGAGGGCTGGAGAGGTTGAAATCCTCCGTGGCCCCTTGGAGCATTTTCCCGGCGCCCACAGGGGCGCGCGCCGTCCACTCGATGCGACCGTTGCGCACGAGCGCCATCAGCGAGTGATCCTCATCCAAGAGGACCATCAACGCCTCGGGTTCGCCCAAGGGTGCGGCGTAGGCCATATGATGCGGTACGATGGAAGTCAGGGCCAATTCCAACCGTGCGGCGACGGCCTCCAGGGCGCGAATCCAAACCACGGGGGCTAAGAAGAAGCATAACTGCGCCTCAACCGCCTCACCGTAAAGGCCTATGGGGTCCAGCACGCTTTGCCCATCCACGGTGAGGCGCGTCAAACAGCCGCAGACGATATCCTCCGAGGCGCTATAGCCCTGGTCTTGAGCGCGATCTTGCGCGGTGCGGTAACCCCGCCGCAAGAGGGCGGCCATCTCTTCGAGGGAGATGGGGCGTTTCGCGTTGCGGCGCCGCTGAGAGACCGTAACCGGAAGGTCTCGCGTCACCTCGGAGGGGATGCACATTGTGACGTCATCGGGCACGACCTTGCGCGAACTGGAATGCGCCGTCATCTCCTCGGCCTGGGTGAGGGCGCGCTCGCCGCCGATGTACCAGCGCTCCACGTCGGGCAGGTTCGTCCCGCCGATGCCGTGCACGGGCGCCGCCGCCACGCCCATAATCTCGGCGGTGCCCTCGTTCAACTGGAGCACCGCCGCTCGCACGTGGCCGTGCTCCCATGTCATTAGGGTGTGGTGGCGCATCTCCGGCATCGGCCCTACTTTCGGCGTTCGGCTCAGCAAGACCATTCCCATTCCGCAGCGAAGGCGTTTGGCGTCATCATCCTAGGCAAGGGTGCGGCGCACCAAGGTTACCACCTGGTTCAGCGCCTCGGGCAGGCGTGCCGCCTCTTTGCCGCCCGCCGTGGCCATATTGGGGCGCCCGCCGCCCCCGCCGCCCAGGCAACGCGCCGCCTCATTCGCCAGGCGGCCGGCGTGCAGCCCTTTGGAGACGAGGTCAGGCGTCAGGCTCACCACGAGCAAAGGCCGGTCGTCTATCACGGCGCCCAAGGCCACCACGGCGCTGCCCAAGCGGTCGCGTAGGCGATCGGAAAGTTCGCGGAGCGCGTCGGCATCTACGGCGGAGGTCTGCGCCGCGAGCACGCGGGTGCCTTGAACCTCGACGGCCTGGGCCAGGAGTTGCTCAGCCGTGAGCGCACTCAGGGTGCGCTGAAGGTCTTGGATGGTGCGGCGCTGTTCGCGCCATTGGGAGACGAGTTCCTGGGCGCGCTGGCATTCCTCGCCGGGGCGAGCCGCAAGGATGTCATCGAGGGCCTGCATACGCTCGCGCAGTTCGCGCACATAGGCCTCCGCGCCGCGGCCGGTGAGCGCCTCGATGCGGCGCAAACCGGCCCCCACGCTCGATTCGCTCTCGATGAGGAAAAAGCCAATTTGCCCCGTCCGCTCGAGGTGCGTGCCGCCGCATAACTCGCTGGTGAACCCTTCCACCGTCACCACGCGCACTTGGTCGCCGTATTTTTCGCCGAATAGGGCGATGGCGCCCTCGCGCGTGGCCTCATCGAACGAGGTGATGCGCGTGCGCACAGGGCGATCGGCGCGGATTTCCGCGTTGACGATTTCGGCGACGCGGCGGAGTTCATCGGGCGTCAATGCCGAGAGGTGAGCAAAGTCAAAACGGAGCCGGTCGGGCGCCACGAGCGACCCGGCCTGGGCGGCGTGCTCGCCGAGCACCTGGCGCAAGGCGCGGTGCAAAAGGTGCGTGGCCGTGTGGTTGCGGGCGATATCCAGGCGGCGCTCGACATCCACGGCAGCATAGACGGCATCTCCCACGCGCACCGTGCCCTCTAAAACGTGCACGCGGTGCACGATGACCTCTGGGATGGGTTTGACGGTATCCGTAACCTCGAGGCGCGCCTCGGCGTGGGTGATGAGGCCCGTATCGCCCACCTGCCCGCCCGATTCGGCGTAGAAAGGCGTCCGGTCGAGGACGAGATCCACCCTTTCCCCGGCCTTGGCCGATTCCACCATATGCCCATCCTGCACGATGGCCACGACGTGTGCCTCGGCCTCCAGGCGCTCATACCCCAGGAAGGTAGTGGAGGGCAAACCCATCTCGCGGTAGAGGGCGGCCTCGGCATCGGCCGCAAAGCGCTGTGCGGCACGGGCGCGTTCGCGTTGGGCGGCCATCGCCGCGCGGAAGCCGTCTTCATCCACCGTAAAACCGGCCTCTTGGGCGGCGTCGCGCGTCAATTCCAAGGGGAAGCCGTATGTATCATACAGGCGGAAGGCCTCTTCGCCGGCAATCTCGCGGCGGTCTTCGGCGCGCAGGCGCGCTATGAGTTGGTCGAGCCGCGCCAGCCCCACATCTAGGGTGGGCAGGAAGCGCTCTTCCTCCTGCGTAATGGCTTGGCGGATGAAATCGCGGCGCTCGACGAGTTCGCGGTAGTGGCCGCCCATCGTCTCGATGACGACGTCGGCCGTCTCGGCGAGGAAGGGTTGGGTGAACCCCAACCGCCGGCCGTAGCGCGCCGCCCGCCGCAAGATGAGCCGCAAGACGTAATTGCGCCCCTCGTTACCGGGCATCACGCCATCGGCAATGAGGAAGGTGATGGCGCGGCTGTGGTCGGCGATGACGCGGTAAGCCACATAATGGCGGCGGCGCGCTTCATCGCTGTGGCCGAGCAATTCCTGCGTGCGCCGGATGATGGGCATAAAGAGGTCGGTATCGTAATTGCTTTCGGCATCCTGCAACACCGCCGTAAAGCGCTCAAAGCCCAGGCCCGTATCAATGCTGGGGCGCGGCAGGGGGGTGAGGCTGCCATCTTCATGGCGCTCATACTGCATAAAGACGAGGTTCCACAACTCGGGCCAGCGGTCGCACGAGTGCGCCGGCGAGCAATCGGGCCGGCCGCAGGAGCAAAAGCGCGGCCCGCGATCGTAAAAGATCTCGGAGCAGGGGCCGCAAGGGCCGGTATCGCCCATCTCCCAAAAGTTATCTTTGGCGCCCAAGCGGATGATATGATCGGCCGGCAGGCCGATGCGCTTATGCCAGAGGGTAAAGGCCTCTTCATCCTCCTGGTAGATGGAGGCATACAGGCGAGAGGGGTCCAGGCCGATATCCTGCGTCAGGAACTCGTACGCATAGGCAATGGCCTCGGCCTTGAAATAGTCGCCAAAGGAGAAATTGCCGAGCATCTCGAAAAAGGTGTGGTGCCGAGGCGAGGGGCCTACGGATTCGAGGTCATTATGCTTGCCGCTCACGCGCAGGACCTTTTGGGCCGTGGCGGCACGCGTGTAGGGCCGCTTTTCCAAGCCGAGGAAGACGTCTTTGAATTGGACCATCCCCGCGTTGGTAAAGAGGAGCGTGGGGTCATTGGCCGGCACGAGGGAAGAACTCTTGACGATGGTATGCCCTCGATCGGCAAAGAATTGCAGAAAGCGGCTGCGAATTTCGGCACTCTTTATCATACGATTCCCCTACTTGGTATCCATACGTACGAGATTCTAGCCGAAGGGGGGCGCCGTGTCAAAGGGGTGAGGGTAGAGGGCAATCGGAAAAGGCGCGGAGCCGTAAACCCGCTCGTAAGGCAGGCGCCGCACGCCCCCACCGCGAGAAAAGAAAAGCGCGGGCCTCTCGGCCCGCCCAGGCTAGCCAATAAGCCCCGTAGGGGCGCATACCTATGCGCCCCTATCAGGCGACGTTGGAAAGTTCCAACCGCTGTTCGCGGCGGTTGCGGATGGCCTCGGCCGTAACGACCCACTTGCGGATATCGGGCCGCGAGGGGAGTTCGTACATCACGTCGAGGAGCGTCTCTTCGATGATGGTGCGCAACCCACGTGCGCCCATCTTGCGCCGCAGGGCCTCTTGGGCGGCGGTGCGCAAAGCCTCTTCGGTGAACTCGAGTTCGACGTGATCCAGCGCCAACAGTTTTTGATACTGCCGCACGAGGGCGTTCTTAGGTTCGGTGAGGATGCGCACCAGGTCATCCTCGGTCAAGGCGTCCACCGTGACGATGACGGGCAGCCGCCCCACGAATTCGGGGATCATCCCATAGCGCAAGAGATCATCCGGCGTAACCTGGCGCAAGAGATCGCTCACCTCGGGGCGAGTGCGCGCCTCGGCCTCTACGCGGAACCCCAAGGCCGATTTGGTATGCACGCGTTCGGCGATGACATCCTCTAACCCGTCGAAGGCCCCCCCGCAGATGAAAAGGATGTTCGTCGTATCGAGTTGGATGAACTCTTGATGGGGATGCTTGCGCCCGCCCTGCGGGGGGACGTTCGCCACCGTCCCCTCGAGGATCTTGAGCAGGGCCTGCTGAACGCCCTCGCCGGACACATCTCGCGTAATGGAGGGGTTATCGCCCGTCTTGCGGGCGATCTTGTCAATCTCATCAATGTACACGATGCCCCGTTCGGCGCGCTCCAAGTCGTAATCGGCCGCCTGAATCAGCCTCAAGAGGATGTTCTCGACATCCTCGCCCACGTAACCCGCTTCGGTGAGGGCCGTGGCATCGGCGATGCAGAAGGGCACGTCCAAAAAACGCGCCAAGGTTTGGGCAAGCAGCGTCTTCCCGCAACCCGTTGGCCCGATGAGGAGGACGTTGCTCTTTTGGACCTCGATATCCTCCTGGGCTGTGGTCTGTTTCTCCTTACGGTCAAGGCCGGCCAAGATGCGCTTGTAGTGGTTATACACGGCCACGGCCAGGGTCTTTTTGGCGCGGTCTTGGCCGATGACGTAATCCGAAAGGGCTTGGTAAATCTCTTTGGGAGAAGGGACCCGGGTAATCGGCGGCGTGTTCTTGGCATTCGCAAGACCCGCGTCGAGAATCTGCTTGCAGAGGTTGACGCAGGCATCGCAAATGTACACGCCGTTCGGGCCAGAAATCATCCGGCGCACGCGGTGCTCCGGCTGATCGCAAAAGGAGCACCGCGGCTCGAGAGAAGGTTCACGCATTATTTGTTCTCCTGGCGCTTTTCGCGCGGAAAGGGCTTGATCACTTCGTCAATGATGCCGTACTGGCGCGCCATCTCCGCATCCATAAAAAAGTCTCGATCGGTGTCGCGCTCGATGCGCTCCAGCGGCTGGCCGGTGTGGTAGGCCAAGATCTCGTTCAGGCGTTTGCGCAAGCGCAAGATCTCTTCGGCCTGGATTTGGATATCGGTGGCCTGCCCGCGCGCCCCGCCCAAGGGCTGATGTAGGTGAATGGTGGCGTTGGGCAAGGCAAAGCGCCGGCCGGGCGTGCCCGCGGCGAGGAGGACGGTGCCCATACTCGCCGTGCTCCCGATGGCAATGGTGGAGATGGGCGCCCGCACCACCTGCATCGTATCGTAGATGGCCAGGCCCGCGTAGATGACGCCCCCCGGCGATTGGATGTACAGTTTGATCTCGCGCTCGGGATCTTCGCGATCCAAAAACAGGATTTGGGCTACGATCAGCCCAGCGACGTTATCATCAATGGGCGTGCCCAAAAAGACGATGCGCTCTTTGAGCAGGAGCGAGTAGATGTCATAGGCTCGCTCGCCGCGCCCTGTGGATTCGATAACCATCGGAATAAGTGCTCTGGGGTCCATATGTTCCCTCCTTCTCGCCCCCGCCTTGGGGGCTAAAAACCGTTAGGCCTCGGCCTCTTGGGCAGAATCTTCTGCCTCGCCGGCCGGGGGCTGTGCTTCGGCGGCGGATTCTTGCGTTTCAGAAGGGGCCTCGCCGGCCTTGAGCGCGGCGGCCTCTTCGTGGCGGCCCGTCGCGAGCAGGGCGAGATAAGTCGCCGCCTTTTCAGAGAGCGCACGGCTCAAGATCCTGATCATCGCGCCGCGCCGCAGCATCTCTCGCGCCGCCTCTTGCGCCCGTTCTTGGGAGCCGTAGGTCATATACAGGCGAAAGTACCAGGCGTTGAGGGCATCGTTCTGCTCTTTTTCGGAAAGGGTCAACCCTTCCGCCTTGGCCAATTCCGAAAGGACCAGGTCTCGCGCGATGTTGCGCATCGCCTGAGGCGTCAATTCCTCGCGGAGCCTCGTCTCATTGGTGCCCGTCAGCCGCAAATAGTTCTCGAACGAATAGCCTAGGCTCTCGGCCATCACCCGGCGTTCGTTGATGAGGCGATCCAACTCGTCGTGCAGCATCACATCTGGGTAATCGAACTGGCTGATTTCGATGAGCCGCTCGACGGCCTCTTCAATCTCTTGGGCGCGCCGCGCTTGCTCCTCATTGCGCTTCACAACCTCGGCCAAGTGCTGGCGCAGGGCCTCTAACGAGTCATACTCGCCCTCCAACTTGGCCAATTCATCATCCAAGGGGGGCAGTTTGACCTCCGAAACGCGCAGGACCGTTACCGTAAAGGCCACCTGCTTCCCGGCGAGTTCTTTATCCTCGTAATCCTCAGGGTAACTCAGGGTAAACTCGCGCGTCTCACCCGCCTTCATCCCGACGATCGCCTCGGCAAAGCCAGGCGGCTCCATCTCGGCCGTTACGTCTTGGGCGACTTCGGGGCGGTTGATGACCGTCTGGCCCTCCACTTCGCCACGGATATTCATCAGGGCCTCATCACCCAAAGCGAGAGGGCGATCCACCGTGATGACCTCGGCGTGGCGCCGGCGGATATCCTCCAACATCTCGTTCAACGTCTCTTCAGAGATGGAGATGGGCGGTTTGGGTTCGAGCGTGATGCTCTTGTAATCTCCTAGCGTGACCTCAGGCACCAGAGAGACGCGCACTTTGAGGGTGACGGGGTCTTGGCTGGCGATGGACATCTGTTCCTGCGTAAGCGGCTCGATGGCGGCCTCTCGGATGGCCTGCTCAAAGATATTTCGGGCTTCGTGATCCAGGGCCTCGTTGAGGATGATCTCGCGGCCATAAATGCGCTCGACCAAGGCATACGGCGCCCGGCCGGGCCGATAGCCTGGCACGGGCCGATAGCGCGAGATGCGCTGAGCGGCCTGGCGCATCGCCTGGGCCAAGAAATCCGCATCCGGCTCGATAGTCAATTCCACTTCTCTGGGGCCAATCGGCACTGTGGTAACTTTCAACGCCATGCCTCCATAGTAGGATAGCGCACTTTTCGGCGCCGTGCACCGAAAAGAGCGCTGAGAACAAATCTCAAGAAAAACGCTGGCTCGCGGGCGACCTCCGGGAACCAGCGCCGTAAAACGGGCCGTTACGTCGCATTGAGCGGAAGACGAGATTCGAACTCGCGACCCTCTCCTTGGCAAGGAGATGCTCTACCACTGAGCCACTTCCGCATAATGTGAACCAGTGGGGAAGGAGAGACTTGAACTCTCACGGATTGCTCCACGTGATCCTAAGTCACGCTCGTCTGCCAGTTCCGACACTTCCCCACGAACGGGGGAACCGCCCTTCCCCGCCGATGAGCCGCCCAGGACTCGAACCTGGAACCAACTGATTAAGAGTCAGTGGCTCTGCCGATTGAGCTAGCGGCCCGAAATGCCTTTTGCCAGGGCACCTTCTCAAATGCCTAGGACGTGCTTATTATAGGCGGCTTGGCCCTTGCGTCAAATTATCGGAGAGTTTCGCACGTGGGGAGGTGCTTATGGGCCTTGCCTGAAACGCCATCGCCCTCCGCGAGGGCCTGCGGAGGGCGATGGCCGCAAGGGGTTCAGGAGCGCCAATCAGCGGGAGATGATCTCTTCGGCTTCGGCGCGGTAGGCGTCCATCACGTAGGCGATGCCGGTCACGTCGGCGGCCTCGCGGGTGAGGGCCATCAAATCTCGACGGGAAATCGTCTTGAGCGAGAAGTTGCGGCTGCCGGCCATCAGTTGCTGGAGGCCGACGCGGAGTTTATCCACATAGGTGTACCAGCCGATGG
Source organism: Chloroflexota bacterium (assembly GCA_019873625.1). Taxonomy (GTDB): domain Bacteria; phylum Chloroflexota; class Anaerolineae; order UBA1429; family UBA1429; genus JAIOAW01. The sequence goes on along the minus strand of JAIOAW010000014.1, from coordinate 45,138 downwards.
CGCCGAGGGGCATTTCATCCACAGCAGAGCCGTAGCGGGCCTTGAGCGTCTCGTACATAATGAAGATCTCTTCGATGGAGTTGCCGTAGGCCGAAACGGTGCGCGGCAGGTTGCCTTGTTTGAGCCAAAGGCCGATATTCTTGCCCACCATACCGGGGATCATAATGGCGCGCCCCAGGCAGACGGCCTTGACGTACGGCGCACCGAGCGCGAGCGCCTTGAAGATATGATCCTCAGTGGATAGGCCGCCGCCGATGGCAATATCGGGGATGTAGGCGCCACGGGCAGCGAGTTTCTCGCAGAGTTGATAGGTCATCGCCTCGAGGTAGACGGTGGGCACTCCCCATTCCACCATCATACGCCAGGGGCTCATCCCGGTGCCACCGCCGGCGCCGTCAATGGTTACCAGGTCCACCCCGCAATCGGAAGACCAGCGGAGCGCCATCGCGAGTTCGCGCATAGGGTAAGCGCCCGTCTTGAGGGTGACGCGCTTGGCGCCCAATTTGCGCAGGCGCTCCACCTCGCGCCCAAAGGCCTCTTCGTCCACAAAGCCCAACCGCGAATGGCGCTCAAACTGCTTGATGGCCCCATCGCGGTAGGCCTTCTGAATGGCCTCCGAGGACGGGTCCGGCGTGACGAGGTAGCCGCGCCGCTGGAGTTCGAGGGCGCGCTCCAAGGAATCTACCTTGATCTCGCCGCCGATGCATTTGGCGCCCTGGCCCCACTTGAGTTCGATGGTCTCGACACCCAGTTTTTCGATGGCATATTCGGCCACGCCAAAGCGCGTATCTTCGACGTTCATCTGCACGTGGATATCGCCGTACCCTTCGTACCAGCGGCGGTAGATTTCCACACGGCGGCGCAGTTCGGGCGATTCGACGATCTTGCCCTTATCGTTCAACTGGAGGCCGGGGTCAATGCCGCAGACGTTCTCGCCGCAGGTGAGCACCACGCCCGAAATGGCCGCGCCCACGGCAAAGTGTTCCCAGTTGGCGCGGGCGATCTCGGTGGAGCCGAGCGCACCGCTGATGATGGGCATACGCAGTTTTTCGCGATGCTCGCGGCCGATCTCCGTTTCGGTATTGACCATCGTGAACAGGGTGTTATCGGGCGAAGGCTCCACATCCTCAGGAAGGCCGTAGGCGCCCAAGGCGTACCCTTGGATGTTAAAGTGCGAGAAATCTACGGGGTAGTCTTTATCGCCGCCGGCTGTGACGGTGCCAAAGGGGCTAGGGTAGAGGACTTCACGGCCCCGAAAGGTGGTTTTAAAGATTTCGCAGTTGCCTGTGCAGCCATCAATGCAGCGGGTGCAAAGCCCCGAACTGGGCACAACATCGCGCGAGCGGTTGGTCGTCTGCGTGATGTCGTTCGAGTTAGGTCGAGCCAAGTTTCCCATGTCTTCAGCATCTCCTCTCTAAAATGGCCTTGACCACGGCGAGCCAAAAGGGCATTGGCGCGCTATGGCGAAGGATCAACCATAGGGGGAACACCGACCTTGGGGAATCCACAACGCTGAGGGGAGGCCACCTGCAGTGTGGCCGCGCGAGTGTACCACTCGCCTAAAGATGGGGCAAAACCGCCGTTACTATAGCACAATCTATTCCTTCTCGCATCCTCCAAATGGGGGATTGTGGCCCTGCGGCCTACTCCATTTGGAGGATGGGGAGTGCCGCTCAGTCAATCAACCCGTAGCGCACAGCGCAGACGGCGGCCTGGGTGCGGTCTGAAACGTCCAGTTTTTGGAGAATGTTCTGCACGTGCGTCTTGACCGTGGTGGGGCTGAGGAAAAGGCGTTCGGCGATCTCTTGGTTGGTAAGGCCCTCGGCCATCAAGCGCAGGACCTCGATTTCGCGCTCGGAAAGGCGTACCCTCGGCGGGCTGGAGGGCGCGTTTTCGGCCATAAGGTGGCTCATCCGTTTGAGGAGTTGCGGGAGCATACTCGGGGCGATGATCGCGCCGCCCTCGGCCGTTACGCGGACGGCGCGCACCAATTCATCGCGCGAGGCATCTTTGAGGATATAGCCCGCGGCGCCCGCCGAGACGGCCCGCATCAGGTAATCCGCATCGTCATAGAGGGTTACCATAATGACGCTCGTGCGGCTGGAGACGCGCTTGATGGCTTCCAGGGCGGCGAGGCCATCCATACCGGGCATACGCACATCCATCAACACGATGTGAGGGGAACGTTCCACGACCAGGCGCACGGCCTCGTGGCCATCTCCGGCCTCCCCCACCACGACGATATCCGGCTCGGGGCTGAGCATCGAACGCAGTCCCTCGCGCACGATGGCTTGATCATCTACCAAGAGCACGCGGATCATCTAGCCTCCGGGGCGGCGATTTTAGGGCGCGGCAGGCGAACGGTGATCGTCGTCCCCTGGCCGGGTGCGCTCTTGATGAGGCACTCCCCGCCAAAGAGGAGCGCACGCTCGCGAATGCCCACCAAGCCGATATGCAGGCCCTTCTCCGGTTCCGCCGCGACGGATACTGGGTCAAATCCCTTGCCCCAATCTCTCACCGAGAGGACGAGGTGTTCCCCTTCTACCCGCAGGGCGATGTGTAGGCGATCGGCCTCGGCATATTTACGGGCGTTGTTCGTGGCCTCTTGCACAATGCGAAAGAGGCCCGCCTCTAGCGTGGGGGGCAGGGGCTTCCAGCGCGGATCAATCTCCAAGGTGATGCGCCAACCCTCTTCGGCCGCTAGTTGAGAGACAAACGTGCGCAGGGCGTGGGCCAGGCCGAAATCATCCAGCCCCGCCGGGCGCAGTTGGCCGATGAGCCGCCGCGCCTCATAAATGGCCTGCTGAAGAATCTGCGTACCGCGCGCCAGTTCTTTCTCTTCGACGGCTGGGTCGCGCCCGCGCCAGGCTTGCGCCGTCTGCAAATGCTGGAAGGAGGCCACGATCAACTGCACGAGGCCATCGTGCAGGTCAAGCGCCAGTTGGCGGCTTTCTTGCTCCACTTTGAGGATAAAACTATCCACAAAGGAGCGCAGTTGGGCCTTTTGGCGGTCGCTCTCGCGGTAGAGGTGGGCGTTATCCAAAGCGATGCTCGCCTCGGAGGCCAAATAGCCGAGGAGCGTCCGCGAGCCTTCGTTATGCAGGCGCCCATCGGGGGCATAGACCTCCACCGTGCCGGGGCATTCCCCCCTGAGGATAATCGGCGCGATGGCCGCACTGGCGGGCAGGGCGGCCTCGCGGGGCCATTCCAAGGAGAGAACCTCGCGCCTTTCGAGCGCCTCGCGGCGCATTGGGGCGAGGGCCTCTTCCATACCCTCCATAGGCATCTCGCCGCGAAGCATCTCGACCGGTGGGCATTCTCCAAAACTGCGCAGGTGCAGGGCGCTCGCCTCTACGTCAAACAGGCGCATAGCTGCCGCCAAGATCGCCTCGTATACCTGTTCGATGACCAGGCTGGAGCCGATCTCCCGGCTCACACGAAAGAGGGCCAGTAGGCTTTCCAAGTTATTGCGCAATGATTCGTACAGGCGGCTCTGTTCCTGAAAACGGGCATTCAGGGCGGCGAGTTCCTCATTGCGCCGGCGCAGCGTGGCGTTCACGGCGTGCAGGGCATCGCGTATCTCGGCGAGTTCGCGGTTCTTATCGGCGAGGGCGCGCACATATTCCTCATAGCCCTCCGCGCCGGGCGGGATGGGGACGATGCGAATCTCGCCATCCACCACCTCGACGCGATGAGGCTGGAACATCCTTTCGGCATAGCGCCCCCAGACTTTGAGGGGCATCAACGTGAGGCCGTGCGCGTCGTGCTCCAGCCGGATAAAGATTTGCGTGCAATCGCGAATGGCCGCGATGGTGTTCTTTTCAAAGTAGCCGCGCGTGAGTTCCCAATAGGCCACCGAGCGTCGTTCGTAAAGGAGGGGGCACCAGGTTTCAAAGGCGCGGACGATCTCCGCCTCGTCGGGGAGCCAAGGGGCCAGGGCGATGAGCGGCTCAAAGATATAATATGCCAAAGAAGGCGCTTCTACGGCGCGGCGTACAAAGGCTTGCACGATGGGGCCTTCTTCGGCCAGATGGGCCACCTCCCAGACCGAAATGCCTTCGTGGGCTAGGAGAAGATCGTCGAGCGAGCCGGAGGCGCGCACATAGATGAGAGGAATGCCCTCGCCCAGGGCAAAGCGAACCGCCGAACGTACAAAGGGGCGGTAGTCTTGGACGCCGTTTGAATAGAACACAACATTATCGCCAGCGCGCACCTCCTCGAAAAGGGCATCGAGCGCTGGCGAACCGGTCGAGAACCGCCCATTTTCGCCGCTCAACGGAAGGGTCATCGCAAGGTGAGCATACCCCAGTGGGCTGCCTCTGTACTCCTTTTAGATGGCCTCTCAAAATTTCACCCGTGTGGGACCTAGTGCTGCTTCAAGAGGCCGTTGACGTACTGAAGGAACTCCGGGTTGGCCCCCTCCGCAATGACGATCTGATCATTCTGGCGGGAGACCTGCAAGAGTTGTTCGCGCACACGGCGAGCAAAGAGGCCCAAGAAACCGCCCTCTTTGCGCACGCGGTAGAATGTAACGGTATCCCCCGAGAGTTCTACCGTGTACTCTGTGTTGGCCAGTTTGGCCTGCATCTCGGTGTAAAACTGGCGCATCGTCCCATGGCTTACCCAGTTCTTGAGGCGGGTGATCTGTTCATCCATCGCTCTTCCTCCCATGTACGTTGATGCGTGATGCTTGCGCCATCCCTCTCACCCTAGGGTTTAGGGTAAACTCATTATAGCCATAGCCTCACGAAAAAGCAAACAAAATCGCCCAAGAATCGCCTGAATAGGGCGACGCGTTTTCTTTACAAATCGGCCCGGCAGAATATGATGATTTTCACCCCGATGGGGCAACTTGCGTTGCGCCATCGGGTTATAGAAGATGAAGCCCAAAACAGAATAGGGGGGAGCCATCATGGTTCGCGATATCGCCATCGTGCTGGCAGGGTATCTGTTGGGTTCCATTCCCTTTGCGTATCTCATCACGCGCTGGGTGACGGGCAAAGACATCCGTTTTGAGGGCGAGGGAAACGTCGGCGCGCGGAATGTGCTTCACGTGGCTGGGCCGGTAGCGGGCCTGGCCACCCTCCTTTTGGATGCGAGCAAAGGGGCAGCCGCGTATTATGTGGGGCATCGCTGGGGGTCTAGCCAGATCGTCCTGTACCTGGCGGGGTTTGCCTTGATGCTGGGGCACGGCTTCCCGGTGTGGCTGAGGTGGCGAGGGGGCAAGGGCCTGGGCCCGGCGAGCGGGTTCCTCTTGCCGATGTGGCCGTATTCGGTGCTCGCGACGGTGGTCATCCTCATCGTGGCGCGGAGGATCATCCCCGATTTCAACCTTGCCTTTGCCGTGGCGGGCGCGGCCTTTCCCTTCCTGACCCTATGGGAGGGGAATAATGTCGAGGGGCTGGTGTTCATCGTCCTCTTTTTGGGGATGGCCGGCCTCAAGAAACTGGTTGATTTGCCCCATGAGCGGGCCATCCGCGCCAAGAGCGGCTGGATCGAGGGCCTGGCCCACGCGCGCCAAGCGCGCCGCCACAACGACACCTAACATCTTTGGGGGGGCGTGATGATCTACCAACTGGGGATGACCCTCATCGCTTTGTACATTTTCTGCACGACCCTATACAACTTGCGCCATATGCCGCGCCTGCCTTCGGGCGAGGCCCTGCCCGAGGGCCTGCCGCTCGTATCCGTCTTGATACCGGCCCGCAACGAGGCGCGCAACATTGGCGCCTGCCTCGAATCCCTCGTCGCGCAGGATTACCCCAACCTCGAAATCCTCGTATTAGATGACGATTCCTCCGACGAGACGGCGCGCATCGTCGAAGAGATGGCCGCGCGCTATGCGCACGTTCGCCTCATTCGGGGGCGGCCCCTTCCCTCAGAGTGGCACGGCAAGGCCTGGGCCTGCTATCAACTGGGCCAGGAGGCTCAGGGTGAGTGGCTCCTCTTTGCCGATGCGGATACGCGCCACCAGCCCAATGCCGTCTCTTCCGCGGTGGCGCTGGCCAGTGCGCGCGGTTTTGACCTCGTGAGCCTCTTGCCCGATATGGGCCTCAAGACGTTTGGCCTGCGCGTCATTATGGCGATTATCCCCTTTGTGTTTATGGCGTGCGTGCCGCATTGGCTCTTTACCGAGGCCCGCTCGCCGAACCTGGCGGCGGCTCTTGGCCCGTTTATGCTCTTTCGCAAGAAGGTGTATCAGGCTTTCGGCGGATACGAGGCCGTGCGCCGCGACATTGTGGATGATGTATTCATCGCGCGGTGGGTCAAGAGGGTCAGGGGGCGCGTCGCGCTTGTGGAGGGAGCTTCGGTCTTGCGCGTCGAGTTCTATCAGAGTTTTGCCGAGGCTTGGCACGGCTTGGCCAAGAGCGCCTTTGCCGCCTTTGATTATTCCTTGCTGGGGCTGGTCTTGGCCGTTGCCGTGTTGGGGACCGCCCTCCTTGGGCCTTACGTGGCCGTTTATGGGGCGTTGCGTCTGGGCTGGGTAGATTGGCCCCATTTGGGGCTTCCGCTCGTGCAGATCCTCCTTGTGTGCCTTGCGCTGGGGGCCATTCACGAGCGCTTTGGGGTGCCCAGGCGCTATGGCCTTTTGATGGCGCTCACTGTGATCGTGGCCATCCTCTTTGCTATGGATTCGGTAGCCCACAGCCTGTTCGGCCCCGGCACGGTCTGGAAGGGGCGAGCCTACCAGTTCCGGGGGAGATGAGGACGACCTGTCAACAAAAGTCCTCCGTGGAGAGCCTCCACGGAGGACTGAACGATCTGCTGGCCGAGATGTGATTTACGGCACTTTGGTGAGATACTCGCTCGCGGCCCAGAGGCCGGTGCCATTCACGTCGAGTTCCACCCAGGTCAACCCATCCGCCGTAACGCTTGCCGTATCGGTGCGCTCCAAGATGGTGCCGTAGGGCACGATGCGCTGAACGGCATAGCCCAGGCCGGGGCCAGAACGCAAGCGCAGGCCGATGCTCGAGGTCACCTTGTAGCCCTCTTCGCCGGTGTAGCCATCTTGCGGCTCCTCATAGCCGGGGTAGTTGGCCAAGTAGGCGGAGGCGCACCAGCCGGAGACGTGCACGCCATCCCACCGGTCAAAGTCCAACTCCACCCAGCGGATGCCTTGGTACCATACCGGTTCCCCCACCACCTTGACCTCTTGCCCATTATACAGGACAAAGGTCACTGGCTCGGTGAGGCTTGGCCCGGAGCGCACCCGCAGCCCCAAGCGCGCGTTCACGACCGTGGTCCACTCGCCCGTGTCGCCGTTGGCATCGGCGGAGGCCACCATCGGCGCCACGAGCAGCGCCAAGAGCGCGACCAAAGGCAACACCATTTGTACCGTCTTCCTCATCCTTTCCTCCTTATGGGTTTCGAGCCTACTGAAGAGAGCGTCCGAGTTCGCATCCCATAGCGAACCCTCTCAAAGGGCATTATACATCCGCGCTTTATCACAAAGCAAGGCCGCGATGCGTAAAAATTGCGTAATTCCTATGCCCTTTTGCATAGAGAGGGGGACCTACTAGGCCCCCCTCTTCGAATCGCTTACGGCTTGTGGCGCGATGCCCAGGTCACGGGCCTTGGAGGTTGAACCCGTTGTAGACGTAGAAGGAATCCCCATACTCGGCATGGCGAATCTCGTTCACGATGGCGAGTAACTTGCCATTCGCATCGCGGTCGCAGGCCAAGGCCGACCCGACAAAGCCCGGGCCGATATTTCCACCGTTCACGATGACCTTGGAGGTCTTGGGCGCGATGGTGTAAGTATCGGTGCGGTTGTAGATGGCCTTCTCGGGCTTTTCGGCGGTGTAGGTGATATCCACCGTGGCTGTAACCGTGCTCGCGTTATAGATCGTCACGTTCGTGTCATAGCCATAGTTGCGATCCATAATAAGCGGCAGGCTCACGCAGCGGGTGGCTTCTTCCTCCATAAAGGCGCTGTACGAGGCCGCCTTGCGGCGCGTTTGGTTCGTCTGGTTCACGATGGCGTTGAGGGGCTGGTTGGCCGAGTTCGAGAGCACCGCCACCGAGCCAACGAACTTGTTGCGCAGGTTGTTCGCATAGCACGTATTGGGGGGCGCCGCCGGATGGCCCGCGAAACTGAGCACGCCGAACGTCCCTGAAGACCAGGGCTGGATGGTCTGCGTCTCGGTGCAATAATGGCCTGAAGACGCATCCTGCGGGACGAACTCCAACGTGACGGTCGTGGGGAGCGAACCCACGTTCTGCACCTGCACGCCGCTCCAGTACTCATCCTTCACGGGGTTGTCATAGTGGAAGATCGGCCCCACAAACTTGGCATAGCCGATCTGCGCCACGAGTTCGGTGCCCATGCCGAAGCCATCGTAGGCCATCAAGTCCGTCGGGCTGACCTCCACGCACGTGGCCACCACAGGCTCCGGGTCAGACGTGATCTTGACCGCGCCCACGAACTTGGTGCCCAAGACGCTCATCCCCGGCGCTGCCTGGTCAAAGATTACCGCGCCGCCGGGCTTGATGGTTACCTTGGGCGCCGTATAGTTGTTGCCCGCTGGGCCGGCCTTGAACTCGACGGTCACCTCGGTGTCGGCATCCCCGGCGTTCTGCACGCTGAACCAGGTGTTATACCCGTTGTTGTTGCGCATAATGAGGGGCAGGTTCACAACGGTGGCGCCCTTCGTATAGCCGCCACTGCTTGCGCCATAGAGCACGCCCTGTGCGTTATGGGCCATCAGGTTATGGATGACGCGCAGTTCGCGATCCGAGGCGATCACCGCCGAACCCTGGAAGGGCGTGGGCAGGTTGAGATTCTTGATGGCGAAATAGTTGTTCGACCCATTCGCCGCGATCGTATCGTTGATGGTGGCCGCCGAGATGAGGTCGCCGTTCTCATCGTAGAATGAGATGACCAACGACCCCGGCTGGTTCTCCAGGTTCTGCACCTGCCAGGCCGATTCGTAGGTCAAGGCGCCTTGGGCCGAGGCCGCCATCGGCACGAGGAGCGAGGCCAGCAGCCCTACCACGAAAATCACCGCCAAAATTCGCTTCATATCGCCCTCCTTAGGCATTTCGAATGAGTCCACGTTCGAAACGCGGACTAGGCCATCTCTTCCTGCCTCCATCTTATACGATAAAGGCCCCAAAGGTCAATCGCCCATATGGGTGATTGGGCATCTTCATATGGGGCGGGAATGCTCTTGAACTCCTGGCCCCTCACCGATGCCCGCTAGCAGCCTCTTGGCGCGAGGGCCATTATCGCCTCTCGCCCTAGGGGCCAAGGTATGGTATACTGGGGCGAAAGGGAGGGACGATGGGTTGCGATCTGCCCCCGAGGGCACCCGATGGAAAAACGATTCGCCTAACGGCGCTGGCCAAGGCGGCCGGTTGAGGGGGTAAGCGCGCCGCAGGCGCGCTGGCGCGTGTCACGCGCCCTTTGAGCGACTTTTTCCGCGCGGCGGATTTCCCCGACCTGTTGGTGGGGTTGGCCGTGCCCGATGATGCGGCCGTTTGGCGCGTCTCGGAGGAGCGCGCGCTTGTCATCACGGCGGATTTCTTTACCCCCGTGGTGGATGATCCGTTTGATTATGGGGCCATCGCGGCGGCCAATGCCTTGAGCGATATTTACGCGATGGGCGGGAAGCCGTTCCTGGCGCTGAACCTGGCCGCGATGCCGGCCCATCTGCCGGAGGAGATGATCGCGGCCATCTTTCGCGGTGCGGCCGAAAAGGTGCGAGAGGCCGGGGCTGTCATCGCAGGTGGCCATACGATAGACGACGAGGAACCCAAGTTCGGCCTGGTGGCCCTGGGGTGGGCGAACCCGGTGCGCCTGGGCACCAAGGGCGCCGCGCAGCCGGGGGATGTTCTCCTCCTCACCAAGCCACTGGGGACGGGCCTCATCACCACGGCGGCCAAGGCCGATGCGGCCGATTGGGAACACCTCGCCGCGGCGGTGGAATGGATGAAGCGCCTGAACAAGGCCGCCGCCGAGGCCCTCCGGGGCGGCCCGCCGCCCCACGCCGTAACGGATATCACCGGTTTTGGCCTCTTAGGGCATGCCTGGGAAGTGGCCGAGCGGAGCGGCGTACGCTTGAGCGTGCACTTTGAGGCGCTGCCCTTTATCGAGGGCGCGCGGCAGTATGCGGAGGACCTCCTTTTCCCGGCGATGGCCGGGCATAACGCGAGCGATTATGGGGAACACGTCTCCTTTGCGCCCGCCCTCGAATACGAGGAACAGATGCTCTGCTTCTCGCCGGAGACCTCGGGTGGGCTGTTCCTCTCCTTACCGCCGGAGGAAGCCGAGGCTTACCGGGCGCGCGCCGAGGCGTTCGGCCAGCCGACGTGGGTCATCGGCGAGGTGCTCGAGGGGCCGCCGCACATTGACGTCGTGTAATCGTCGGCGATAGATGCTTAGGCCCCCGCTTTTTAGCGGGGGCCTTGTTCTCACAACCGGGGTGGCGGGGCGGGTTCCCACGTGAGGCCGTCTATTATGCGGCGCAGTTTGAGTTCGAGGGCATCGGCCACGTTGGGGTAGATGCTCGCCAGGTTGGTCGTCTCTCCGGGGTCTTGGGCCAGGGCGTAGAGTTCTCGCTGGCCGGGCTGGCGGGGGTCCCACGGCTGAGGGCCGTAGCCCTCCAGCCAGAGGTAGAGGCTCCACTCGGCATTGCGGATGCTCCACGAGCGCCCATACCAGCCGCTGATGGCCTCATCGCGCACGGCGTGCGCTTTCCCTTGCAGGATGGGCAAGAGGCTGCGCCCCGTGGCGCCGGGCAGGGGCGGCAGGCCCAACAGGTCGCACAGGGTAGGGGCAAGGTCCGCCGTTTGGATGAACGCCTCCACCGTGCGGCCAGCCCCTTCGCCGCCGGGCATTTTGACGAGAAAGGGGATGCGCGCCAGTTCCTCATAAGGCCAGGGGCGCGCCTTGCGGATGCAGTTCCGCTCGCCCAGGAATTCCCCGTGGTCGCTTGTAAAGAGGATGAGCGAGTTCTCCCACAAATCGAGCGCCTTGATGGCCTCAAACAGTTTGCCCACCCATTTATCCACAAACGAGACCTCCCCGGCATAGAGCGCGGCCGTGTGGCGCACCTCCTCCGGCGTCATATAGCCTTCCACAAAGCCGGGCACCGGGTCAATAAGCACCTGGCCGGTATAGCCGGGGTCGTACAGCGTATCGAAGGGGGCAGGGGGATCCCACGGCTCGTGCGGGTCAAAAAGATCCACCCACAGGAAGAGGCGATCCTTTTGTTTTTGGGCCTCCAGCCACGCGATGGCCGCGTTCACCACTTGCGGCGCAAAATAGGTCTCTTCGCCCTGGCGCACGCTGATGTTCTTCATATATTGCAGAAAGCGCGGCCTCCACAGGGCGTCATCCTCAGGGATGCCGTTGAGGCGATGGTAGGTCTGGATATCCACCGCCTCATCGGGCAGGGCAATCCAACGGTCGTATTCCTGCCCACGGATGAAGCGCACGGTGTCGAACCCCCGGTTGAACGACATCCCCGGCCAGTGGAGATGATATACGTCCGTAACGAGGGCCGTGGTATAGCCGTGGCCCCACAGGAGTTCTGCGAGGAGCGGATCGGTGGGGACGGGCGACTGCCATCCCCGGAAGGGCAAGGTGAAGCGCCCCGTCCAATAGGCCGTGCGCGTGGGGAGCGTGGGCAGGCCTTCGGAATAGGCCCGCGTAAAACGGATGGCCTCTTGGGCAAAGGCATCCACGTGGGGCGTTTGAATCCAGGGGTTGCCGTTGCACCCCAGGTGATCGTAACGGAGAGAATCTGCCAAGATGACGATGACGTTCATCGCGCCTCCTCGATGGGAAGATGGGAAAGCCTAATCCTTCCAGGCCTCGTTTCGCTGGGGGATCTTGGCCTCGACGCGCTCGCGCCAGGCGATCAACCGCTCGTGGAGAGAGCGCGCCAAGGCGGGCATCTCCTCGGCTAGGTTGTGGGCCTCGCTGATATCCTCGCGCAGGTTGTAGAGTTCCAAGCGGCCGTCTTCGAAGAACTCGATGAGTTTATAATCCCCGGCGCGCAGCGAGCAGCCGGGCGTGCCCCCTTGGTTGCCATAGTGCGGATAGTGCCAAAAGATCGCCTCCCGCTCGAGAGGCTGGGCCTCGCCCCGCAAGAGGGGCGCAAACGAGACTCCGTCCGTATGCTGCTCGGGGCGGAGGGGCAGGCCCGCCAAATCAAGCAGGGTGGGGTAGAAATCGGGGCTGGTGACGGGCACCTCGCACACGGCCCCCGGCCGCACGACCCCCGGCCAGCGGATGAGGAGCGGCTCGCGCGTGCCGCCCTCGTACATCCACCCCTTGCCCTCGGCGAGGGGCGCATTGCAGGTGGGCGAACCCTCCGCCGTGGCCAAGCCGCCGTTGTCGGACGTAAAGATGACGAGGGTGTCTTCGGCCTGGCCCGTGCGCTCAAGGGCGGCGAGCAAACGCCCCACGTTTTCGTCAAGGTGCTCTACCATCGCGGCGTAGACCGGGTCCGATTGGAAGCGCCGGCGCTGGATGCGCAGATGGCGTTTGTGCTCACAGGGGAAGAACTCCCCCTCCTCAAAGGGGTTGATCCGATCCAGCCCCAAACGGCGGGCCTTGGCCCGGTATTTGCGGATGGTCTCCTTTTTGGCCTGGCAGGGGATGTGCACGAGATAGTACCACAGATTGAGGAAGAAGGGGCGCCCGCGATGATTTTCGATGAGGGCGATGGCCTGATCGGTGAGGTAATCGTCCAAGTAGGTGCCGGGGGGCACGTCGGCGTCTTTGAGGGCGGGGATGCCCCAGGGGCTAAAGTAGCCCTCGTTCCCCGGAGACCCCCAATGGCACCCGCCGATATTCACCTGAAAGCCGTGGTCGGTGGGCAGGGACCCCTCTCCGCCCAAGTGCCATTTGCCCACATGCCAGGTGGCATAGCCCGCCTCGGCCAGGGCGTGGGCCAAGGTGAATTCGCTGCGCGGCAGGTGTTTGAGGTAGGGCACGTCCACCAGGCGGCCTCGGGCGGGGTGGATGGCGCCGGCCCAGTCAATCCAATCCGTAACGCCCACCGTGGCCGGATATTTGCCCGTCAGGAGGCTGGCGCGCGTAGGCGAGCAGACGGGGCAGGCCGCGTAAGCATCGGTAAAGCGAATGCCTTCCACCGCGAGGCGGTCAATATGGGGCGTCTCGTAAAACGCGGTGCCGTAACAGCCGATGTCGCGCCAACCCAGGTCATCTACGAGGATAAAGAGGATATTGGGCCGTTCCAAGGGGCACTCCTTTCCTAGGGAATCTGCACCGTGGCTCAGGCCGAGCCAAAATGAACGCAGGGGCAGTATGCCACGCCGCCCCTGCGTTTACAAGCCCTCGTTCCCCAAACGGGCGAGGGAAAGGGCCTTACGCATCGCCCAGGTCTTCATCCTCCAAATCCTCGTCCTCTAGGTCCTCATCCTCGAACAAATCCTCCTCTTCCTCCTCTTCGTCTTCATCCCAGGGCCAATCCAACTCGAGGGGGTTGAGGTTCACGACCTCGAGGCGCGTCTCACACGAAGGGCAGTAGACGATATCTCCCAGTTTGGGCATATGGCGGATGTAAATGTCTTCGTCGCACTCGGGGCAAATGGCATAGGGCATAGGCACCTCCCGCTGAAAGGATAGCATAGCACGGTTTCTTTGATCAGTATAGCGCGCTATTGTGCAAACTCGGTAAAAGGGGCATACAAAGAACGGGCCTAAAAAAGGAAGGATGTGCAAGATTTGCGAGGGTCATTCCTCCGGGTTGGTGAGCATATACCCGATGCCCGGCACGGTGAGGATATAGCGCGGCGATTTGGGGTTCTCTTCGATCTTGGCGCGCAGGCGGCTCACCAGGCCCCGCGCCAATTCCATACTCCCCTCGCCCTCATACCCCCACACGCGTTCGATGAGGGTGAGGGTGGGCACCGTCTGCCCACGGTGGATCATCAGCGTATAGAGCAGGCGGAATTCGAGCGGCGTGAGGCGCCGCGAGGGCTTTTCTCCCACGGCCACGGTGCGCGTGGAGGGATCCAGCCGCACCTGGCCCACGCTCAAAATAGGCAGGCGCAAAAAGGCCGTATCTTTGGTGCGGCGCAAAAGGGCGCGCAACTGCATAATGAGCAAACGGGCGCTATAAGGCCGCGTGAGCACCCAATCGGCGCCGGCATCGAGGGCCTGGCAGAGGACGTCCTCATTGGAAGAGTTGGAGATGATGACGATGGGCACCTCCGTCTCGCGGCGGAAGCGCCGCACCTGGTCGGCCGGGCGGCCGATGCGCACGGCGAGGAGGATGAATTCATAACCGTGTTCGGCAAAGAGGCGGCTGGCGCGCTCGATATCCTGGGTGGCCGTCACGGTCAGGCCGACGCGCTGCATCGCCAGGCTGAGGATGGCCGACTCATCGTAATCATCGCACACGAGCAGGGCCTGCATCTCGCGCCTCCTAAGGGTTCGGCCTTGTGGCTCGCAATGAGTTTATCACAGCCTAGCCAGAAGGCAATAAGGCCTTGGGGCCTTCCCAAATGCCGCGCGTAAATTTTTCGAATTTTGATGAAAACCTATTGACGAAATTCGTATTTTGTGCTATAGTGAATCACGAAAAGGGCCAATGAAGGCCGAACGGGGGTGCGATGGACCTGCTGGATAGACAGATTATCGAGTTGCTGCGCGAAGATGGCCGCCGTTCCAATGTGGAAATCGCCCGCGAGTTGGGCATTTCGGAAGGGACGGTGCGCAAACGCGTGGAGCGCCTGATCCGCGAGGGGGTCCTGAGGGTCTCGGCGGTGGTGGACCCGCGTCACCTGGGCTATGCCGTGCGTGCCCTCATCCTTTTAAACGTGGAACTCCCCCGCGTAGATGCCACGGCGCGGCACCTTAGCCAATTCCCCGAGGTGATGGCGGTTTACGTCATCACGGGCGGGTATGACCTGGCGGTGGAGGCCGTGTTCGAATCCAACGAGCGCCTGATGGCCTTCCTCAGCGAGAAGGTGGGGCGCATCCCCGGTGTGTTGGGCAGCCACACGGCGCATATCCTGCGGGTGGCCAAACAGCCGGCCGATTGGGTGGTGCCCCTCCATCCCACGCCCGTCATCCTCGTGGTGGACGATGACCCCGATTTCGTCGAGGCGGCGCGGATGGTGCTGGCACGCGAGGGGTATGACGTCCATTCGGCGGCCAACGGCCAAGAGGCCCTGCGGGCGATGACCGCCACGCCGCCCGACCTCGTGATCCTCGACATTATGATGGATGGCATCCTGGACGGGTGGGATGCGAGCGGGCGCATCCGTGCGAACCCGCAACTGCGCCACACGCCCATCCTCGTGGTGAGTTCCATCACGAGTTCCGATTACCTTTCGATGTTCCCCACCGATGAGGACCATCTGATTGATAACTTTATCTCCAAGCCCGTGGCGCCTGAGACGTTGCTCGCCGAGGTCAGGCGCCTCTTGAGCCGGCGGCGAGCCTAGGAGGCGAGATGACGCGAATTCTAGTGGTCGACGATGACCCCGACTTTTGCGAGATTGCGCGGCTCATCCTGACGAGCGCCCATTATGAGGTGGAGACGGCCCCCAGCGGCGATGTGGCCCTGCGCAAGGTGCGAGAGCGCCCGCCCGATCTCATCCTTTTGGATGTGATGATGCGCGGCATCCTGGATGGGGTGCACGTGGCCCGCACGCTTGAGGAAGAGGGCGCGCGGCACATCCCCATCATTATGGTCTCTTCCATCACGAATAGCCCTATGGCGGGGATGTTCCCGACCGATGAATATTTGCCTATAGACCTGTGGCTCTCCAAGCCCGTTCAACCGCAAGACCTGCTCGCCAAGGTCCGCCGGCTGGTGGGGGAACCCACCCTAGCGAACGATAAGCCCAATCCTTGATGGTTCTTCACGCCGCCCATCGTGGGCGAAAGGGGCGCGGCAACGGATGACCAGGCCAAAGCGCATCTTGGTGATCGATGATGACCCCGATTTTCTCGATTACGTCGGCATCATCCTGGGCGCGCATGGCTACGAGGTGCAGACGGCGGCCAATGCCCGCACCGGCCTGGAGATGATGCGGGCCAACCCGCCCGACCTTGTCATCGCCGATGTGATGATTTCGTACGCGCTGGACGGTTGGAACATCTGCCAGGAGATGCGCGCCGACCCGCAGTTGCGGCACATCCCCCTGATGATGGTCTCGGCCATCGTCAGCGATCGGGATGATTCCGTCGGCCCGATGATCCGCAAGGCGCAGGTGGATGATTTTATGAGCAAACCGCTGGAACCTTCGGCCTTGCTCGAACGCGTGGCGAGGCTTATTCCATCATCATAAGGAGGGTAGGATGGAGGCAGGCAAGTTCGCCGTTCAAGATCCGGCCAAGCGGGCGATGGTGCTCACCGCGTTGTTCATCGCGCAGGAGCAATTCGGCTACCTAAGCCCGCAGGCCATCGCGCGGGTGGCCGAGCGCCTCAATATGGCCCCTGAAGACGTGTACGAGACGGCCACTTTCTATTCGATGTTCCGCTTCAAGCCCGTGGGGAGGCACGTCATCCAAGTGTGCGAGGGCCTCTCCTGCCACCTGGCAGGGGGGGCGGAGCGCCTGGTGGAGTATCTCCAGCGTACCTTGGGCATCGGCCCTGGAGAGACCACGCTCGATGGGATGTTCACCTTGCAGACGGTGCAATGCCTGGCCTCGTGCGGCACGTCTCCCACGATGCGCATTGACGATACGCTCTATGAAAGCCTGACCACCGATAAGGTGGATATGATTTTGCAAGCACTGCGAGGGGAGGGATGATGTTCGAGCCAGTACTGCTCAAGCGGGCCTCCTTGCCCCGGTCGGAGACGATCGAGGTCTATATGGCGAACGGCGGCTACCAGGCGCTGCCCAAGGCGCTCGAGATGAAACCCGCCGAACTGATTGATCTCGTCAAGCGCTCCAAACTGCGCGGGCGGGGCGGCGCAGGGTTCCCCACGGGGCTGAAATGGGGCTTTATGACGCCAGAAAACGTGACGAAATATCTCTGCGTGAACACCGATGAGGGCGAACCGGGCACCTTCAAAGACCGCGAGTTGGTGGAAAAGGACCCCCATCAGATCATCGAAGGAGCCATCATCGCGGCCTATGCCGTGGGCGCCCAGAGGGCCTTTGTGTACATCCGCGGCGAGTTCTTTTTGGGGGTCAAGCGGTGGATCAAGGCCATCGCCGATGCTTACGCCCGTGGGTTCTTGGGCAAGAACATCCTGGGCACCTCGTACAGCCTGGATATGTCCGTGCATCGCGGGGCGGGGGCCTACATCTGCGGCGAAGAGACGGCGATGATCGAATCGCTCGAGGGGAAGCGCGGCGAGCCGCGCCTCAAACCCCCTTACCCGGCGCAAATCGGGTATTTGCGCCAGCCCACGCTCGTCCACAATGTGGAGACTTTGGCGAACGTCCCCCACATCGTGAACCGGGGCGCCGAGTGGTATGCCTCCATCGGCACCGAGCAGAGCACGGGGCCTAAGGTCTTTTGCGTGAGCGGGCACGTCTTTCGCCGTGGGGTTTATGAACTCCCTATGGGCACGCCGCTCCATGAGATCATCTATACCCACGCGGGCGGGGTGCCGGGCGGCAAAAAGGTCAAGGCGGTCATCCCTGGGGGCGCCTCAACGCCGCTCCTCACGGGGGATGAACTCGATGTCACGATGGATTTCGAATCCCTCGCGGCGGTCGGCTCGGCCCTGGGCACGGGCGCCATCATCGTGATGGATGAGGATACCTGCATTGTGGATGTGGCGCGGCGCACGGCGCGGTTCTTTGCCCACGAATCCTGCGGGCGCTGCACACCCTGCCGTGTGGGCACTCAGCAGGCCGTGCGGCTCCTGGAGCGCATCGAAGCGGGCGAAGGGGATTCGCGGCTCATTGATCAACTGGTGGATTTGGTGGATGGTATGGCCGGCAAGACGTTCTGCCCTATGGGAGATGCCTTGGTAGCCGCCCTGCGGGGGACCTTCAAGTTTATGGAAGAGTTCCATGCCCACGTGGCGTTGAAGCGCTGCCCTTTGGGCCTGCCCTACCAAGAGGGGGCGCCCATCCGCGAAAAGGCGCCCGGCGCTTCTACCCATGCCGCCGCATAGGTAAGGAGGAGACCCTATGGCCAAGATTCTCATCGTGGATGATGACCCCGATTTCGTCGAGACGACGCGCCTCGTGCTGGAATCCGCCGGGCATACGGTGGTGAGCGCTGCAGATGGCGATGAGGGGTTGAGGATGGTGGCCCAAGAAAAGCCCGACCTCGTCATCTTGGATATCATTATGAAGACGGTGCTGGATGGCCTTCATATGAGCCGACAGATGGCGGAAGACCCGGAAAAGCGCCAAATCCCCATCCTGATGGTAACCTCCATCGCGAATACGGATTACGCGGCGCTCTTCCCCACCGATGAGTATATCCATATCAACGGGTTCATCTCCAAACCCATCTCACCACAAGACCTGTTGGCCCGCACAGAGGCCCTGTTGGATCGCAGGGCATAGGGGGAACGATGACGCGCGATGCCAGAATACGGGTTGGGGGCATTCTGAAGTTCCGCCCATTGTGCTTGGTGGGCGTGATGTCTGCGCCCGACCGGCCGGGGCTGGCTTCCGCGATCTTTGGCGCGTTGGGCCAGGCCGAACTGAACGCCCAATTCATCGTCCAGTGCATTGACTTGAATAACGATTCGCACATCCTCTTTTGCACCGATAACGCCGACCGCGAGCGGGCGCTGGAGGTCATCGAACCTGTGGCGCAGGCCCTCAAGGCGCGCAAGGTAACCGTTACGCCTTCGGTGGCGCTCGTTTCCGTCTATGGGCCGGATTTCCGCGAACGCCCCGGCATCGCGGGGAGGGTGTTCGGCGCCTTGGCCGAGGAAGGCATCAACATCTTGGCGGTGAGCACGTCCATCTCGACCATCTCGTGCGTCATCCAAGAAGAGGCGTGCGAACGGGCGGTCGCGGCCCTGCACCGCGTGTTCGCCCTGCCGTAAGATCGGGGGGAATAGCGTGAGCGAACTCTTGCACATTCCCGTCAACCGCGAATTGAGCGAGCGGGCGCGGTGGCTCGTCTCACTGCGTTGGATTGTGCTGGCCTTGGCGGCGGCGATGATCCTCGCGGCCAACTGGTGGCTGGGGAACATCCTCCCGGCCAAGGCCTTGTGGGCGACTGTGGCCGCCATGGCCGTTTACAACGGGATTTTCTGGGTGGTGGCCCACCGGCTCATCGGGCCAGGGGCGCCCTACCAACTCCACGAGATTCTGCTCCACGCCCAAATCTTGGCCGACCTCGTCGCCCTGACGGTGCTCTTGCACTACTCCGGCGGCCTAGAGAACCCCTTTTCGACTTATTATGTGCTCTTGGTGGCCGTGGGGAGCGTGTTGATGACCAAACGGGCCAGCCTGCTCTACGCGGCAGTGGCCTCCATCCTTTGGGTAGGGCTACTCGTGGCAGAGGCGACCGGGTTTTTGCCCCATTACAACCTCGTCGGTTTTCGCCTGCCAATGCGCTATCGCGAGGTGGGGCACATCTTGGCCGAGAGTTTCGTCCTCGTGACGGCGAACTTTGGCGTGAGTTTCCTCTCGGCAGACGTCTCCGAGCGGTTGCGGGAGGGCGAGCGCCAGTTGTATGAGGCGAACGTCTCTTGTGAGTTGCGCTCCGAAGAGTTGGCCCGCCTCAACGAACGCCTGCGCGAGTTAGATAACAGCCGGTCGGATTTCATTCGCCTCGTAACGCACGAATTGCGCGCGCCGGTGGCGGCCATCCAGAGTTATCTGCGGCTCATTTTGGATGGTTACGTCCCCCCAGAGCGCTTGCAGGAGATCGTCAGCAAGGCCGAACAGCGCGCGAGGGATCAACTGGACCTCATCAGCGACTTGCTCGACTTTGCCCACTTGCAGGATGTGCCCTCCGCGCAGGCCAAGCCCGAGTTTACCGATGCCGCGAAGGTGCTCTCCGATGTGCTCGATATGTTCCAAGCGCGCATTGAGGATAAAAAACTGAATGTGCATACCCGCGTAGAAGAGGGCCTGCCGCAAGCGCCCTTGAGCACCGAGCATATGAAGCAGATTTGGATCAACCTCATCAGCAACGCCATCAAATATACGCCGGAAGGCGGCTCCATCACCGTCGAACTGCGGCGCGAAGGGGACCATTTGTACGGCGCGGTGAGCGACACGGGCATCGGCATCCACCCCGAAGAGATGGAGCGCATCTTTGAGGCCTTTTACCGCACCGAAGAGGCGAAGGCCATCGCCCGGCACGGCACGGGGCTGGGCCTCTCTATCTTCAAAGGCATCGTCGAGCGCTATGGGGGCAAGGTGGGGCTTGAATCTACCGTGGGCAAGGGGAGCACCTTTTCGTTCACCCTGCCTCTGGCGCCCCAGGGGGTGCCGGTGAGCACTGCGCCTGGGGCAGGGTAGAGATTCGGGGGCCTCGTCTTGGGCTGGTTCCCGTAGGGGCGCGCGGTCGCGTGCCCCTTTTTTGCGCGCTAGGATGGTTTGCGCACTCCACAAGGGAAAGGGGCGCGGGCCTCTGGCCCGCGTGCGAAGCAGGAGCCTCGCACGCCAAGGATTGGGCCGGCTTCTGTGGGGCACGAGGTAATATACCCCTTTCCTCTAGGCACAAGCACAATCTTTTGGCTGCGCTCGGCGCGGCTGGTATAATGGGCTGTTGGGATTGTGTATTTGCATTGAGGAGCAAGACCTTGCCCGATTCGAAAGACGCCATCGCCTCAAGCCTTACCAAGACGCGGCAATCCTTTTTCAGCCGCATTGCGCGGCTTTTCCGGCAAAATCTCACCGAGGAGACGTGGGAGGAACTGGAGGCGCTCCTCATCCAGAGCGATGTGGGCGCGCGCACGGCGGCGGATCTCATCGCCCGGGTGCGCGCCCAGGCCGAGGCCGCTCGCGTGCAAGACCCCGAAGCGGCCAAGGCGCTCCTCAAGGCGGAACTGGTGAACATCCTCAAGGCGGTGCAAAGGCCCTATTTGCCGGGCGAGAGGCTGTTGCACGTCATCTTGGTGGTGGGGGTGAATGGCTCCGGCAAGACGACGAGCATCGCCAAATTGGCGCGCTATCACAAGGCGCGCGGGCAGAAGGTCATCTTGGCGGCGGCGGATACCTTCCGTGCGGCGGCCATTGACCAATTGCAAATCTGGGGCCAGCGCGCGGGGGTGGAGGTCATTGCCCACCAACCCAAGGCCGATCCCGGTGCGGTGGTGTATGATGCCATCCGCGCCTGCCAATCTCGCCAGGCAGACGTGTTGATCATTGATACGGCGGGGCGCCTGCACACCCAGCACAACCTGATGCAGGAATTGCGCAAGATCAGCAGCATCGCCCGCAAACAGGTGCACCAGGCCCCCCACGAGACGCTCCTCGTGTTGGATGCGACGAACGGCCAAAATGCGCTCAACCAGGCGCGGGCCTTTACCGAGATGCTCGGTGTGACGGGCGTGATCTTGGCCAAACTCGATAGCACGGCCAAGGGGGGTATGGTCTTCCCCATCGCCCACGAGATGCGCCTGCCTGTGCTCTTTGTGGGGACGGGTGAACACCTCGATGATTTTGCGCCGTTTGACCCTGTGGCCTTTGTCGAGGGATTGTTCGACCGCGACGAGGCATAAATACCCTTTCGCTATGGAGGTGATGCTATGGATGAACCGAAAACGATGCTGATGGAAATGCGCCGCGAGGTGGATGACCTCTTGGAGCGCCTTTGACATCGCGCGCGATGAAGCCGAAATCGCCACGCTCCACGCGCGTTCGGCGGAACCGGGCTTTTGGGATGATCCCGCTGCCGCCCAAGAGACGATGCAAAGGCTCGCCGAATTGGAGGAGCACGTCCACCGCTGGCGCGCGGTGGATGCTAAAATCAACGAACTCCAGGAACTCTTGGAGTTAGCTGAGGCGGAGCAGGATGACGGCCTGAACGAGGAGATTCGCGCCGAGATGGAGGCTCTGGCCTCCACCCTGGCCGAAATGCGTATGGAACTCCTCTTGAGCGGCCCTCACGACGCGCGCGATGCGATCCTTTCCATCTATGCCGGCGCAGGGGGCACCGAAGCGCAGGATTGGGCCGAGATGCTCCTCAGGATGTACCTGCGCTGGGCCGAGCGCCACAAATTTGAGGCCGAAATCATTGACCAGATGGAGGGCGAAGAGGCGGGCCTCAAGAGCGTGACGGTAGAGATTCACGGGCGCAATGCCTACGGCCTGCTCCGCTCCGAGCGAGGCGTGCACCGGCTAGTGCGCATCTCGCCCTTCGATAACGCGCGGCGCCGCCATACCTCCTTTGCCCTGGTGGAGGTCATCCCGGATATCGGCGAAGAGATCGAGGTCGAGATCAATCCCGATGACCTGCGCATTGACGTATTCCATGCTTCGGGCCACGGTGGGCAGAACGTGCAAAAGAACGCCACAGCCGTGCGCATTACGCACCTGCCCACGGGCATCGTGGTGAGTTGCCAGAACGAGCGCTCGCTGGTGCAGAACAAGGAGCGGGCTATGGCGGTGCTCCGTGCGCGGCTGTACGATTTGGAACTCCAGCGCCAGGAGGAGGAGCGCGCCAAACTGCGCGGCGAGCACATCACGGCGGGGTGGGGGAACCAGATTCGCTCTTACGTCCTGCATCCTTACCGTATGGTCAAAGACCTCCGCACCGATTACGAGACGGGCAACACCACCGCCGTGTTGGATGGCGAACTCGACGAGTTCATCGAGGCCTATTTGCGTTGGTCCGTAGGGCCAAAGCGCTAAGGCTTGCCCAAAGGCGCGCGCCACCTATAATTCGTGCGCCAGATGCTCGATTCAGGGGGGAATGATGATCGCTGAGGATGGCACGATTAGTTTCGTCCAAGAACTGTTGGATCTCCTCGACGGGTTTCTCCGCGAGTACGAGGAGAGGCGCGGCCCGCTAGGTAGCGACCTCGAACGGGGCCTGGTGATCACCTATCTCTTGGGCGTGCTCCGCTGCGACGCGCGGGCCATTGGCGAATGCGTAGCCCGTGCGCCTGCCTTTGGGAGCATCCATCCTCGGCTGGTCTATGAAGAATGCGTAGGCCGCAACCCAGAGATTGTTACCGAAAGGCAGAAGTGGATCGCCCGCGAAATCGCCCGCCGGGGGTGGCTAAACCTCCCCGAACGGGTTGATTAGCGCGGCGCCATACGCTTGTAGAGGGCGATGAGGTTATCCAAGTGCAGGCGGCTCACGAGGCCATCCAAAGGGATGCGCGAGCGCCCGCAGGATTCGATGTCAATCTCCCGCAAGGTCGAAGGGGGAGCGCCCTTCTCGATGACCTCCGAGACGCGCGCGACGATGGTATCGAGGTAGGCGATGCTCCCCTGAATGGCCTCCTCCACCTCTCCCCGCAGGATGACCTCCCCATGCCCTTGGATGATGAAACCCGGGTTCAAATCGAGCATCTTTTGGAGAGACGCCTTGAGGGCCTGCACATCGCCGTGGACGATGTGCGGCACGGGCATCATCGCATCCCCCGTGATGAGGATCTTTTCCTCCGTATAAAAGACGCTGATGCCATCTGCCGTGTGGCCGGGCGTATGAAAGACCTGCAAATGGGCATCGCCCAGGTGGAGGTGCAGTTCGCGCTCGAAGGTCATATTCGGCAGGCGGAGTTCGACCTCCGCAAGGGCCGGCGTCTCTCGCTTGGCGCGGGCCAGGGTGGCCGGCCCGACGCGCTCCAGCATCTCTCGACAGCCGGCCTGGGCGAGCACCTCGGCCCCCTCAAAGAGGTAGGCACCGTAGGTATGGTCCGCGTGATGGTGCGTGAGGATGAGGTAGCGGATGGCGCCAGGCCTGTAGGTGCGCTCGATGAAGGCGATGGCCTCCCGCGTTTCGGAAGGGAAGGCTAGCGCATCCACTACCACGGCCCCTTCGGCGGTGAGGATGGCTGTGGAAACCACCTGAACATAGAGGTCGCTGATAAAGACGTATACATTCTCCGCGACGCGGTCAATCCTCACGGGCCATCCTCCTTGCCACAAGCCGCCTCAAGCGCAAGGCATTGCGCAATGTGCGCCCCTTTTTACCACACTTGTGCCCCCCTGTCAAGAGGCGCAGGGAAATCTGCATTGGGCTTTGACCTAAAAAATAAATCCTGCTATACTCAGCCGAGAACGGCTTCGAGGGGGCAGGATGATCTTTGAGCGAATTCGCCAAGTTTACCCCTTTTTGACCAAAAGCCATCAACGCCTGGCCGATTACCTGGCCTCCTCCTACCGCGAAGCGGTCTTTCTCACGGCCTCGGCCCTTGCCGAAAAGTTGGGTATGAACGAGGCGACGGTCATCCGTTTTGCCCAGCGCATCGGCTACCGGGGCTACCCGGAAATGATGGCCGATATCGCCCAGGCCGTGCGCGAGGAACTCGGCCTGCGGGAGGCAGAGCGGGCGCCCCGCGCTGAGGCGGGGCTGGGGGCCTACGCCCAGGCCGAGGTGGAACGCGCCCAGAGGGTCCTCAGCCACCTGCCGGCCGATGTGCCCGCGCTGTGGCAGGCCCTGCGCCGGGCGCGGCGAATCTATGTCATCGGCCAGGGCACCTCGGCGGCTTTGGCACACCTCTTGGCATACGGGTTGCGCGCTCAAGGGGCGAGCGCAGAAAGCCCCTTGGCTGATGCCCTTTCTTTGCAGATGATCCTCCCTGAGGTAGGGGCGGGCTGTGCGGTGGTGGCCGTGGCGCTTGGCCCCGAAAGCGACGAAGTGGCCCGCTTCATCCGGCAGGCGCGCGCGCAGGGCGCTTGGACCTCGGCCCTGGTGATCTCTCCCGTCTCGGCCTGCGCCTTGGCCGCAGAAGAGGTGCTCCTGTGCGGAGAAGAAGGCAAACCCTCCTTCGGGGCAGCGGCCCTTCTCATCGAGGCCATTTTCCAGGGAGTGCGCCAAGAGGCCCTTGCCGTGCGGTCGGATGAGGCAGAACCTGCCCAGCCCTGAGGGTATGCGCGAAAAAAGGTAACCCCCATAGTGCCGTGTGCCTTATCAGTATGTGAACCTCTGGAGTCAAGTGGGCGCCTACCGGAGACGAGGGCGCTAAAGGCCCCTGCCGTCTCTCGCGAGAACGGCCCCCTTGCTTAAGGTGTTGGATCAATACCAAAAAGGCATCACGCACACCACAGGGATTACGCTTATACTATATCATATTTAGCCCGCTAGACAAAATGCCCTACTAGGCCCCGTTTCACGGTTCGGCGGTGCTTGGGATATAATCGGCCAAAGTCCCTTGGGCCAGTTCGTAGGTCATCAGGGAGGGGAATTTGCCCTGTTCGGGCAAAAAGTAAAAGCGCTCGCCATCAAAGGCGAACCCTCGGCTGGTAACCAGTTCGCCGGCGGGCGAGCGCCCGTAACACGGGTAGCGCACGAGGAGGCTCAAGGTGGCCGGGTCGAGCACGTCGAGCGCACCGAGGCGGTCGTTCGTCTTCCCTGCGGCGATGAGGCTCCCACGGATGACGTCCATATCCTTATATTGGATATCCGCCGGGGCGGAGGTCTTTTTGAGGAGCGTGCCATCCAGCGCCCAGCGATAGAGCGTATCCCCCGCCTCGTTCACGCCGACGAGGGAATGGGCATCCACCTGGGCCACGGCGCGGATGCCCTCCGGCGTTTGCACCGTTTGGGCAACCGTGAGATAGAGGGGGTCCAAACCGAGGATGAGGCCCGCTTGCGCCTCATCTTCCGCCGAAAGGGGCACCCAGAGCCGTTCGGGGCCGAGGTGCAGGCCGCCCAGGCGATAGAGGGCGCCCTGGGCATAGGTGCGCATTTGGAGGATGGCCCGGCCTTCGCGATTCGTCTGGTAGAGAAGGCCCAGTTTGCGGTCGCCATCGTAGCCGGCGATGTACAGGGTCTCTCCGGCTACCTCCAGCCCACGCACTTTGGGAATTTCGAAGAGGAGAGGTTGCACGACGGGCAGGCCCAACCCTTTGATGCCCATATGCTCAAGGTCGAGCGTGGGCGTTGGCGTGGGGGATGCAGCCGTTTCGGGCGAGCGCCCTTGTAAAAAGGGAAGGGCGGCTTGGAGCCTTCCTAGCAAGGAGGGCGCTTGGGCAGAGGGCGTGCTGGAGCGCGAAGGGGAGAGAGCGCTCTGGACGAGGGCCGGGCGCGTACGGCAACGCTGAATGGCCGTCGCAATGACGATCATAATCAAGATGAAAAACACCAATTGCACAAGGCATGATCGGCGGTTCATAAACCCTCGTTTCGGGCGCCCTTGGGCGTCATTCTAGCCCAAATGCAGGCCCTTTTCAAGCAGTTTTGTGAGACCCTTTCAGGAGTGCAGCGATGGGTATTTGGCTTGAGGTCATCGGCAAGTTGCTTCTCTCGGCGCTTCTCGGCGGGATCATCGGCTGGGAGCGCGAAAAACAGCACAAGCCGGCTGGCTTTCGCACGGTGATGCTCGTTTCGTTGGCCTCGACCATCTATGTGATGAGCGCGACCTTTGCCGCCGAGCGTTCGGGCGAAACGTTGGATGCCGTGCGCGCTATGGCCGGTATCGCCCAGGGAATCGGGTTCCTGGGGGCGGGCGTCATCCTTCAATCTCGGGCGGAGGTGCGCTGGCTGACTACGGCGGCCTCGCTGTGGGCGGCAGCGGCCATCGGCTATGCCGTGGGCATCGGCGTCTATGAGGTGGCGGTGCCCGCCTGCGTGCTCGTGTTCATCATCTTGCATTGGATGGGCAAACTCGCCGATCGCTGGATCCATTCGGAGGGTTCACGCCCGCCTTCGGATCGTTAGGGCTTGAGGCGAGGCAGCACGGTCACCGGCCCGAGGGCCACGCCGCTCCCCAGAGGCGTGCCCGTCTCGCTCACATACAGGCAAAGAGTGCCGTCGCTTCGCTCGAGGCGCACCACCAGGGCATAGGCCCCCGGCGGCACACCGGCTAGGTCGAGCAGGTGCCACTGCTCGAGGAGCAGACCCTCTTGCCAATCGTGCGCCTCGAGGCCCAAGCCCTCGCTTTGCGCGAGGGGGCGGCCTTGCGCATCGGCCAAGGTGAGCACGAGGCGGTGCGCGAAGGCCTGCTCGCGCGGGGGAATATCCCAAAACGCCCAGTATGTGGCGAGGGCGATGATCTCACCCGAGTGGGCCTCAGGCCATTGGTAGCCCACAAGGTGCAAGCCCGCGTCGAACGAGTACAGGGTTCGCTCGGGGATGAGGGCCAGCATCTCCTCGGCCCTTCGCGCGGGTAGGATGTTCACCAAGAGGTCGCCTTGGGGCCTTGGGAGAGAGGTGCCTTCGCCCAAATAGGCGATGAGGCGCTCCAGCCAAGGCGCCTCTCCAAAGCGCACATAGACGCCCGGCCTCTCGGCCGGCAAAAGGATGGCCCCCGGCTTTTGGTAGAGCGTGGCAGCGCCCATCTCCTGGCCGAGGAGGTAGCGCAGAGGTTGGCCTTGCGCTTCCCACGGGGCCGGTGCGGCAACTTCTACGATCCATACCTGGTCGCCCTGGGCGGTGCGGGCCTCGCGCAGTACGGCCTCGCGGGCCTCGCGCCAGGCATAGTAAGTTTTGCCATAGCCGGCGAGGTACCCCTCCGTGGCAGAGGCTTCTATCAACCCCACGGCATATACACCCCACAGCACTAGGGCCAGGCACACAACCCACGGGATAAGCCCCAGCCAAACTGCCGCTCTAGAGCGCCGCTGAGCGTGCCGGCCCCGTGGCAAAAGGGCCGAAAGGTCCAGGATCAGTGCCACCCCCACCGCACTGCCGGGCACCAAGAGGGCGGCCAATTCCCTCGGCGCCAAGGGCATCGGCTTGAGCGCCACAGCGAGGAGTATGGCCCCGTTCCAGATGGCGCTCAACAGGTAACGGCTGATGGGCTGCCCCGCTTGCCAGTGGCTCCAGGCGTAAAAGGTCCCCCAGACGGAAAGGACGAGCGAGGCCCCCCACAAGCCGTAGATGAAATAGCCGACGCCCTCCAAAAGGGCATCCCTTTGAGCCAAGAGGGCCATAAAGGGAGAAAGCCCCTCCAAGAGGGGGGCGTTCGGGGCGGGAGATGAGGCCCACAGGCCCGCCAGGTTGCCCTTCGCCCGCAGTAGCGAATCGAGATAGGGTCCTGCGGCCAAGGCGAGGAGGGCGCACCCTAGGGCCACATATCCCCAGCGAACGCGCCGCCAGTAAAAGAGAATCGCCACCGCGAGGATGAATACGAGCGTAAGGCCCCACGGCGAGGCGAAGAAAGCCAACCCAGCGGCCAAGGGCGCCGCTGCCCAGGCCCAAGGGTTGCGCCCCTCGATGCCGCTCAAAAGGACGGAGAACACGACAAGCCCAAGCGGCAAGAGGAATCCCTCCGGGGCGAGGCTCCGCGCCGGCAAGACGGCCCACGGCAAAACGGCCACGAGGAGGCCTACTAACGCAGCCAATCGCCGTCCCCAATAGCGCCGTAGGGCGGCATAGAAGAGCGCAAGGGCGCCCACGTTGAGGAGGGCCACAAACCCAGCCGCCCAGCGGGGGTCTCGGTTGAGCGCCACCGGTATGGCAAGAAGGATCGCCAGAAGCGGCGCCCTTTCGGGGAGGCCGGAGGAGCCGAGCGAGCGCAGGAGCGTTTCGGCCTGCGCCAGAGGATAAGCCTCTCCCGGCCCGAAGGGGATGGCGTCCATCTCCATAAAACGCATCAGGCCGGCGAGCAAGAGGAGACCCCCAAAGATACCCCGATCTCTTGCAAAAAGCCCTCGCCCAAGGCGCCCCAGGCGCGCCCCTATCCGACGGCAGATTGGGGGCCAAGGCGCCTTGGGGATGCGCAGGCGGCTGACGCGCAGCGCGCCGAGAAGGAGGCCTATCAGGAGCGCCCTACACGCTGTGGAAAGGGTTCGCGCAAAGCGCCGCCCCACGCCTTCGCCGGCCGCGCGCGCTGGGTGGCGCCGAGGCCAACGCGGCCCAAGGAGGCACAGCGCGCGCCATCCGGCGATGAGGAGCGCAAAAGCCTGAGAGGCCGCTTCTTGGGCTGCAGTGAGGGCGCCCCGCGAGCGCTTGAAGGCGATTTTAACCTTCGAGCGCACATCGGGAATCCTGAACGCGCGCAGTTTGGAGAAGATGGGCAAAAGGCGTTTCATCAGGCCCTCGCGGTTGGTGAACGGGCGCATTGTAACATTGCCAGGGCAACCTCACAAACCCAAGCACTTGACGGCGCCTCGCCCACCCCCTAGAATCCCCCCAAGGAGAAGGGCCAATGATCTTGCCAGGGCATATCGCGGCCGCGTTCATCGCGAGCAAAGCGCTCCGCGTGCCTACCCGAGGGGCTATGGCCGCTTCGATGTGCCCCGATATGATTGACAAACCCATCCGTTGGCTCACGCGGATCACCCCGAACGACCGCATCCCGGCGCATAGCCTCCTTTTTTGGGGGGCGACGACATACCTCGCCGGCCATTTGGCGGGCCGATCCTTCGCCAAGGGGTGGGCGGTGGGCTACGGTGTTCACCTCCTCTGCGATGAGGTGAACGCCCATTTCAACCCAGGGCGCATCTACCCTTGGTGGCCTTTCAAACGTTATACGTATCACACCGGCCCCACGGGCCTGCGGAGCAGCCTGGGGGATTTCTCAAAGACGTCCCTCCTTTTAGAGGCTACCTTAGCCATCCTGGGCATCGCCCTTTGGTGGCGTAGCGGGGGCGGCCGGTTCATCACAACGCGTTGAGGGGAGAGGAGGAAGACCGTGCGCGCCGTGGAGATCATCGCCAAAAAGCGAGATGGTTTGCCCCTTACGCCGGAAGAGATCGCCTTCTTTGTGCAGGGGTACGCGCGCGGCGACATTCCAGATTATCAGGCGGCGGCCTGGCTGATGGCCGTGTATCTGCGGGGGATGACCGAGGAGGAGATCATCGCCTTGACGATGGCGATGGTCCATTCGGGCGAAGTGATAGACCTCAGCGCCCTGGGCGCCCCCGTGGTGGATAAACACTCCACGGGCGGCGTGGGAGACAAGACGACCCTCGTCGTGGCGCCGCTCGTGGCGGCCGTGGGGTTGCCGGTGGCGAAAATGTCGGGCCGGGGGCTAGGGTTTTCCGGCGGGACGCTGGATAAACTCGAATCCATCCCTGGGATGCGGGTTTCACTTTCCCTGGAAGAGTTCCTCGAGACGGTACGGCGCACGGGCATCGTGGTGGCCTCTCAGACGGCGCACCTCGTGCCGGCCGATGGCAAACTCTACGCCCTGCGCGATGTGACGGCCACCGTGGAGAGCATCCCCCTCATCGCGAGTTCCGTGATGAGCAAAAAGATCGCCGGCGGGGCTAGCGCCATCGTGCTCGATGTCAAAGTGGGGCGGGGGGCCTTTATGGCGGACCTGGCCAGCGCCCGCGAACTGGCCCGCTTGATGATGCGCATCGGCCAAGGGGTGGGGCGGCGGGTGGTGGCCGTCCTCTCGGATATGAACCAACCTTTGGGCCTGGCCGTGGGCAATGCTTTGGAGGTGGCCGAGGCGATTGAAACGCTCCGAGGAGGGGGGCCGCACGATCTCCGCGAGCACTGCCTGGCAGTGGCGAGCGAGATGGCCGTGCTCGGCGGGGCCGCGAACGATGTGCCCGAAGCGCGCCAGGCGCTTGAGCAGGCCCTCGCCAGCGGCGCCGCCTTGGAGCGGTTCCGCGCCTGGATCGCTGGCCAGGGCGGGGACCCCCGCGTGGCGGATGACCCCACCCTGTTGCCCCAAGCCCCTTATCGGCTGGTCGTTCCCGCGCCGCGCGAGGGGTACCTGGCGGCGCTCGATGCCCAGGAAATCGGCCTCACGGCGGTGATGCTGGGTGCGGGGCGGGCGCGCAAGGAGGATGCCATTGACCCCCGCGTGGGGATCGCTCTGATGCACAAGATGGGAGAGGACATCCCCCGCGGGGAACCGCTGGCGGTCATCCACGCGGCGGATGAGGCTTCTGCTCAAATGGCCGCGCAGCGCGTCCTTGCGGCCTGCCAGTGGGCGGAGGCACCGGTGCAGGCTCCCCCGCTCATTTACGATATCCTGCGCGGCGTTTAACCTCACCAGGCCACGCGGGCGCGCTCTTCGATGATCCGGCGGTAAACGGCCTCCGTCTGCGCGGCGATAGTATCCCAATTGTACACGGTGCGCACCACGCGTTGGGCGTTCTCCACGCGGCGCTGTGCCCAATGGGGGTGCTGGAGCGTGTGCAGGATTCCCCAGGCGCAAGAGGCCGGGTCATTCGGATAGATGGTGATGCCCGTCTCGCCGTGTTGCACCACCTCCGCCAGGCCGCCCACCTCGCTCACCACCACGGGCACGCCAGCGGCCATCGCCTCGAGTGCGACGATGCCGAATGGCTCATACAGGCTGGGGAAGACGGCGCAGTCGGCCACTTTGAACAGGCGGTTGCGCTCCTCATCGGAGATGTACCCCGTAAAGAGCACCTTATGCCCTACGCTCAGGGCCTCGGCCATCGCTTGCAGGCGCCCCAACTCGGGGCCTTGGCCAGCGATGACGAACTTGGCCTGAGGATAGCCCTCGAGCACGCGGGGCACCGCCTGGATGAGGACATCCACCCCCTTTTCGGCCACGATGCGCCCCACATAAAAGACGATCTTTTCCTCGGGCAAGGCATAGCGCGCCCGAAAGGCCGAAAGGTCGAGGCCGTTCAGGGCGTCGAATTGAGAGGGGTCTACGCCGTTGGGGATGACGTCTATCTTATCGGGCGGGGTGGCAAAGTAATCTTGGATTTCTCGCGCCATATAGCGCGTGCAACAGATGACGCGCCAAGCCTCATAGGTGAGTTCCCACTCGAGGGCGTTGATGCGGTGCGCCTGCTCGTTGGGAAGGTGCCCCCGGCCGCGCCCGCGCTCGGTGGCATGGATGGTGGCGATGAGGGGGAGTTTGTAGCGGTGTTTCAGGTCGCGGGCGCAGGGCGCCGTGAGCCAATCATGCGTATGGATGAGGTCAAAAGGCCCCCAGCGTTCAACGATTTCGGGCAAGGCGGCCGAAAGGGCCGCGTTGGTTGCCATCGCCTGGTCATAGAATGAAGTGCCATATCCGCCTTCCATCGGGGCAGAGAGGCGGTGCACCCAAAGGCCGGGGGCCTGTTCCTCGCGCTGCGTCGGGCTGGCCCAGGGCGTTACGACGTGGACGTGAACCCCCCGCCGCGCCAGGGCAGGCGATAGATCGCCCACGTGCTTGCCCAGGCCCCCTACCACATGGGGCGGATATTCCCAACTCAACATCACGATGCGCATCGCGCCCCTCCTATAGCACGTGTTCTATGGGCATTATAGAGGGTGGGCGGCTAGATGCAACCTTTACCCTTGGCGACAGCCGCACTTTGACGCTTCGGCCAACTTGACCGTATAATCCCTTGGGTGGTGTGGGGAACCCCATCTCAGGGGCTTGTTTTCGCGCCTCGCGTGGGCCGCATCGGCCTTCTCAAGCCTGGTTGCTCCCCCCAGCGCTTGTTGGGCACGCTGCCCCTCCCGAAAGAACCGAGTGCGGAGGTGCCTCGCCGGCCACAGAGGGAATCGGCCGGGATTGATTTTTGCAGCCCTTCGGCGGCAAGGTTAGAATGGTGGCCGTCGCTCACGCCTCAAGGCAGTGCAAAGATCCAACGGGGGGATGCACTTGAGGGTAACGCTCATTTCCAAAGCCTTTGTCATAGGCGCCTACCAGACGAAACTCGTCGAGATGGCCCGCTGTGCCCCAGAGTTGGAACTCACAGCCGTCGTGCCCCCCTATTGGCGCGAAGGCCGCCAGCGCATCGCGCTGGAGCAGGCCCACACCGAAGGGTACCGCCTCATCGTCACGCCGATGGCCTTCAACGGGGCCTATCATCTGCACTTTTACCCCCGCCTAGGGCAGATTCTGGCCGAAACGCGGCCCGACCTTTGCCATATTGACGAGGAACCCTACAACTGGGCCACCTATCACGCCCTGCGGGCGGCGCGACGGGTGGGAGCAAAGGCCATCTTTTCACCTGGCAGAACATCGCGCGGCGCTACCCCTGGCCGTTTTCTCGGCTGGAGAAGGCCGTCTATGCGGGGGTGGATGGCGCAATCGCCGGCAACCGCGCGGCCGCCGAGGTGCTCCGCCAAAAGGGGTATCGCGGGCCGCTTGAGGTCATCCCCCAATTCGGGGTGGATCCAACCCTTTTTGCTCCCTCTCCCCAGCCGGCTGCCGACCGCCCTTTTACCATTGGCTATGCGGGCCGGCTGGAGGAGGCAAAGGGGTTAGGTACGTTGGTCGAGGCGCTCGCCGGCCTGGGGGGCGAATGGCGGCTTCTCATCGGCGGGCAGGGGCCGTATCGCGATCGGATGGAAAAGGCACTGGAACAGGCAGGGCTGGGCGCCCGCGCCCATTTTGCGGGGTATATCCCCTCGCGCGATATGCCGTCCTTCCTCGCGCAGATGGACGTCCTCGTGCTCCCCTCGCGCACGCGGCCCAATTGGAAGGAACAATTCGGGCGCGTGCTCATCGAGGCTATGGCCTGTGGGGTGCCCGTCATCGGCTCGGATTCCGGCGAAATCCCCCACGTCATCGGCGAGGCCGGCCTCATCTTCCCCGAAGGGGAGGCTTTGCGTCTGCGCCAATGCTTGGAGAGGCTCCAGAACGATGGCGCTTTGCGCCAAGACCTAGCGCGCCGGGGCCGCGATCGCGTGCTCGCGCATTACTCCCAAGCCCAGATCGCCGCCAAGACGGTGGCTTTCTATCGCGAGGTGCTTTCTCGATGATTCGGCGCGTAGCGACCCCAAAGGTTTCGCAGGAGGCGGCCCGGTGAGGAGAGCACGGGTGGGCTTGAACGCTCACCTTCTATCTTATGAAACCTCTTACCGCAAGGCGGGCGTCAGCCGCTACATCGAGCGGCTCCTCGAATGGCTGCCCCAGGTGGACCCCTTTTGCGATTATATCGCCTTTCTTTCGCCGGGCCATACCGCTCCAGCGGGCTGGGAAGGATGGCGCTCTCTATGGCGCACGGCTTGGCCGCCGGCGCGCGTCGCCTGGGAATTCCTCGGCTTGCCCTGGCAGAGCAGGCGGGCCGGCGTGGCCCTGCTCCACGCTCCGGTGAACGTCATCCCGCCGTGGGCACCGTGCCCCACGGTGGTTACGATTCATGACCTTTCGCCCTTTCTCTTCCCAGAACTTTATCGGCCCTCGCGGCGTCTTTATCAGCAGACGCAACTGCGGCGTTCGGCGCGCCAGGCGGTGCACATCATCGCGGATTCCGAGGCCACCCGGCAGGATGTGATCCGCATCTTGGGCGCCCCGCCAGAGCGCGTTACGGCCATCCCTTTGGGCGTGGAGGAAACCTTGCATCCCATCGCGGACCCGTCGGCCCTCGCGGCCTTTCGCCAGCGCCAAGGGCTGGAGCGCCCTTACATCCTCTTTGTGGGGACGCTGGAGCCGCGCAAGAACCTTTCCCTCCTCCTCGAGGCCTTTGCCCTGCTCAAGGCGCGCCACCGCGTGCCGCATATGCTCGTCTTGGTGGGCGGGAAGGGATGGTATTATGAGGCCCTTTTTGAGCGCGCCTCGCACTTGGGGCTGGGGCAAGCGGTGCGCTTTGCGGGGTACGCAGCGGATGGCGATCTCCCTTATTGGTACAGCGCCGCCGAGATATTCGTCTACCCCTCGCGCTACGAGGGGTTTGGCCTGCCGCCCCTCGAGGCGATGGCCTGCGGCACCCCGGTGATCGCCTCGCGCGCGTCGTCGCTGCCGGAGGCGGTAGGCGAGGCCGGCCTTTTGGTTGACCCAGATGATCCCCAAGCGCTCGCCGAGGCGATGGCCGCGCTTCTGGAGGATGCCGCCCTCCGCGAGACTTTACGACGCGCCGGTTTGGAACGCGCCGCGCAACTCACCTGGCGCCGCACGGCCCAGCGCACGGCGGCCGTCTATCATCATATCTTGCAGGGGAACGATGCCAGCGAAAGCGAGAACCCAGGCTGACCGCACCGCATGGTGCTACCTAAAACCTGTAGTGGATTTGGCCTTGACGTGCCTGGCCTTCCTCACGGCCTATATCGTGCGCTACCGCCTCCAGTGGTTTTTGGAGGTGGAGCCGCGCTATTATGTGCCTTTTCGCGTGTACATCCCCAGTATGCTCGCGCTTGGGGCCATCCTCCTCGCCACCCTGTGGCTGGAGGGCGCCTACCGCGTCGAGCGCGGCCGGGGGCTGTTCAACGAGTTCTATCTCGTCTTCCGCAGCGCGTTGATCAGCATTGCCATTATGATCTTTATCATCTTTTTGGCCACGCCCACCTACTATTCGCGGCTCATCTTTGGCTATACGGGGGTCCTACTCCTCCTTTTTTTGGGGGCTAGCCGGGCCATCGAATATGCGTTGCGCCTGTATCGCTATCGGCAGGGGCAGGGCGTCCGCCACGTGCTCATCGTGGGCGCGGGCGAGATGGGCCGCTCGGTGATGCGCACCATCGTCGCGCGCCCCAACCTTGGCTACCGCATCGTGGGGTTTGTGGATGATGACCCCGAACGCGCCCAGAAAGAAATCGGCAAATTCCAGGGCTTGGGCACGACGGACGATCTCCCCGCGATCCTCGCCGAAAAGTGGTGGATTGATGAGGTCATCATCGCCTTGCCATGGACGGCTTATCGCAAGATCTTGCACCTGATGCACCTGTGCCAAAAGGCTCATCGCCAAGTGCGCATCGTGCCCGATCTCTTTCAGATTACCCTGGATCGCGTCGTCGTGGAGCACTTGGACGGAGTGCCGCTCATCAGCGTGGGCGAGCCGGCCCTGAGAGATTGGCAGCGCGTTCTCAAGCGCCTGGTGGATATCCTCGGGGCGACGGTGGGCCTCATCGCCCTTTCGCCGCTATTCCTTGCGCTGGCCATCGCCATCAAACTCGATTCGCCGGGGCCGGTTATCTTTAAGCAGACCCGCGTGGGCCGCGGGCGTCGAGAGTTCACCTGCTACAAGTTCCGCTCGATGTATGTGGATGCCGAAGCGCGCCTAGCCGCCTTGCGCGAACGCAATGAGGCCAGCGGCCCCCTTTTCAAAATCAAAGAAGACCCCCGCCGCACGCGCGTAGGCCAATTCCTGCGCCGCACGAGCCTCGACGAACTCCCCCAGTTGTGGAACGTCCTCAAAGGGGAAATGAGCCTCATCGGCCCGCGCCCGGCCATCCCCTCCGAGGTGGAGGCGTATGAGCCGTGGCACCTGCGCCGGCTGGAAGTGGCCCCCGGCATCACCGGCCTGTGGCAGGTGAGCGGCCGCAGCGACTTGACCTTTGACGAAATGGTGCTCCTGGATGTGTACTATATCGAGAACTGGTCACCCCTCCTTGACCTGGTCATCCTCCTCAGGACGATTCCCACGGTGCTATCCGGCAAAGGGGCGTACTAGGCCCGAAAGGAGACGTTGCGATGCCCCCTCTCACACCGAATGAACGGGATGCGCTCATCCAATTCGCCCAGCGCCTGGTGCAAACGCCCAGCCCCTCTACCCAAGAGGGCGCCGTGGCCGCCTTGGTGGCCGAGGAGATGCGCTGCCTGGGCTATGACGCCGTGCATACCGATGCGATGGGCAACGTCATCGGGCGCGTCGGCCCCGAAGGGGGCAAGCGCCTCCTCTTCGATGCCCATATGGATACCGTCGGCGTGGAGAACCCCGCGCGTTGGGAGCACCCGCCCTTCGGCGGCGAGGTGGTGAACGGCATCCTTTACGGGCGAGGCGCCGCCGATATGAAGGGCGCCCTGGCCGCGATGGTGCACGCGGGGGGCCTCCTCGCGCGCCGAGGGGCCGCTTTACGCGGTGCGCTCTATGTCGCCGCGGTGGTGCAAGAGGAGCCTTGCGAGGGCCTGGCCGTGCGGCACATCGTCGAAGAGGGGGGCTTGAGGCCCGATTGGGTCATTTTGGGAGAGCCGACCGATTTGCAGATTGCCCGCGGCCAAAGGGGGCGCATCGAATTCGCAGTAACCATTGAAGGGCGCGCCGCCCACGCCTCCGCGCCCGAGCGGGGCGTCAACGCCATCTATGAGGCCTCGCGCTTTATCGTGGGGTTGGCGCTCCTCGCCCCCCAGTTCAACCAAGACCCCTTTCTGGGCAAAGGGACGGTCGCCGTAACGTCCATCCATGCCGAGGCCGGGAGCCGCAACGTCATCCCCGACGTGTGCACCCTGACCATTGACCGCCGCCTGACCCTTGGCGAGACGGAGGCCAAGGCCCTGGCCGAATTGCGCCGCGTCCTCACGCGGGAGGGGATCAAGGCCACCGTGGAGATGCCCCCCTACCGCGCCACCACCTACACGGGCCTGCCGGTGGAGGCCCCGCAATCCTTCCCTTTCTGGATGATCTCGGAGGACGATCCCCTCCTCGTGGCCGCCTCGCGCGTCGTCGAAGCGGAACTGGGCTTTGCCCCCCGCTTGGTGCGGTGGGATTTTTCTACCGATGGCGTCTATACGATGGGCGTGGCGGGCATCCCCACCATCGGGTTTGGGCCGGGGGAAGAACGCTTCGCCCATACTGTGGATGAGCAAGTGCGCCTGCGCGATATCGAATCCGCCGCCCAAGTGTACGCCGCCCTGGCGGTGCACCTTTTGAGTTAGGAGAAAGACGATGACCTCTCTCTTGCCCTTGGCTTTCGAGCCGCTCCCTTTGGGGAGCATTAGCCCGCAGGGTTGGCTGGCCAACCAACTCCGCATTCAGGCCGAAGGCCTGAGCGGCCATTTGGACGAATTCTGGCCCGATGTGGCCCGAAGCGCCTGGATCGGCGGGGACGCCGAGGGTTGGGAGCGCGGCCCCTACTGGCTAGATGGCCTCGTCCCGCTCGCCTACCTGTTGAAAGATGCCCGCCTCCAGGCCAAGGTGAGCCGTTGGGTGGATTATATCCTTGCCCATCAACAGGCCGATGGTTGGCTTGGCCCCATTCAAGACCTGGCCAAAGGGCGCTATCAGCCCTATGACCCGTGGCCGGTGTTCATCTTCCTAAAAGCCCTGAGGCAATATACTGAGGTTGCTGATGAGCCTCGCGCTCTCCCGGCTATGCTGCGCTTCCTGCGCAAACTGGATGCCCTCCTCGACGAGCGCCCTCTCTTTGTGTGGGGGCAGTATCGCTGGGCCGATTTGGTCCTCAGCATACACTGGCTCTATGAAAAGACGCACGAGCCTTGGCTCTTGCCTTTGGCCGCCAAGGTGCACGCCCAGGGGTACGATTGGCGCGCGCACTGGGTCGAGTTCCCCTACCGCGAACGCACTCCGCGCGACCAGTGCACCCTTGCGACGCACGTGGTCAACGGGGCGATGGGCATCAAAGCGCCCGGCGTGTGGTACCGCCAATCGGGCGATGCGGCCGATCGCGAGGCCGCCCTCCTCAGTATGGAACGCCTGGATGCCTATCACGGCCAGGCCACCGGCGTCTTTACGGGGGATGAGCACTATGCCGGGCTGAACCCCTCCCAAGGAACGGAACTCTGCGCCGTGGTGGAGTATCTCTTCTCGCTCGAGGTCCTCTTGAGCATCCTGGGGGAGCCGGCCCTGGGCGACCGCCTGGAACGCATCGCCTTCAATGCCCTGCCGGCCACCTTCTCGCCGGATATGTGGGCGCACCAATATGACCAGCAGGCCAACCAGGTCATCTGCTGCGTCGCCGACGACCGCATCTACACGAGCAACGGCCCTGACGCGAACATCTTTGGCCTAGAACCGAATTTTGGCTGCTGCACGGCAAATATGCACCAAGGCTGGCCCAAATTCGCCGCTCACCTCTGGATGCGTTCGCCCGATGGCGGCCTGGCCGCCGTGGCCTATGCCCCCAGCCAAGTGCACGCCGAGGTTCGCGGCGTGCCCGTCCGCATCTCTCTGGATACGGAATACCCCTTTGAGGATACCTTACGTTTCACGGTGAGCGTTGAACGGCCGGTGCGGTTCGCGCTGCATCTGCGCGTGCCGGGCTGGTGCACCTCGCCACGGGCCGTCGCGCCCGAAGGGGACCTCGTCGCCCTCCAAGCGGGGCGCTTTGCCACCTTCGAACGGCTTTGGCGGGGCGGCGAGACCCTTACCTTATGCCTCCCTATGGGCGTGCGCGTGGAACACCGCTACCATCACAGCATCGCCATCCATCGCGGCCCGCTCGTCTATAGCCTGCGCATCGGCGAGGAGTGGCGCCTTTTGCGGGGCGAACCGCCCCATGCCGATTGGGAGGTGTACCCCACCACGCCCTGGAACTATGCCCTCGCCTTGGACCCTGCCGCGCCGGAAAAGGCCCTCACGTTTACACGGCGCCCGCTTGGGCACTGCCCTTTCTCTCCGGATGGCGCCCCGCTCTCGGCCCGCGCCCTAGCCCGGCGGCTCCCCTCGTGGCAATTGGAGCATCACGCCGCCGGCCCCTTGCCCTTCAGCCCGGTGCATACCGAAGAACCCTTGGAAGAGGTCTCGCTCATCCCTTACGGGGCTACCAACCTGCGCGTAACTGAGTTCCCCTGGCTGGAGGGATAAAAAAGGAGGGGGCGGCCTTTTGAGCCGCCCCCTTCCGGCCACAGTTCTAAGTGCGGTAGTGGGCGTTGATATCAATGTAGCGGTGCGTCAGGTCGCAGGTCCACACGGTGGCCTCTGCTTGGCCCATCTGCAAATCGAGCGTAATCTGCACATCCGGCTGGGCCAAGATCTCTTTGGCGCGCACCTCGTCCACATGGTAGGGCCTGCCCTCGCGAAAGAGTTCCAAATCTCCCAGCCACACGCGCATACGTTCCGGCTCAACGGGCACGCCGCTATACCCCGCCGCGCAGACGATGCGCCCCCAGTTCGCATCTTGCCCGTAGATGGCCGTCTTGACCAAGGGCGAATGGGCGATGGCCTTGGCCACCTGTTTGGCCTCGGCCTCGCTGGGCGCGCCGCGCACGGTAATCTCGATGAAATGGCTGGCCCCTTCCCCATCGCGCGCGATGGCCTTGGCCAATGCGACCATCACGGCCTTTAGGCCCTGCACAAAGGCCTCGTAGGCCTCTCCTTGGGGCGCGGCGAGGAGAGGCATCTCGGCAAGGCCGCTCGCCATAAGGAGCGCTGTATCGTTCGTGCTCGTGTCGCCATCCACCGTTACACGGTTCAAACTCACCTCGGCGGCCTGGTGCAGGGCCTGTTGAGCGACCTCCGGGGTCAGCCGCGCGTCGGTGGTGATGAGGCAAAGCATCGTGGCCAACTGGGGGTGGATCATCCCCGACCCCTTGGCCATCCCCGCGATGAGGCAGGAGCCGCCCTCCCAGTGGACGCGCACCGCCGCCTCTTTGGGGCGCGTGTCGGTGGTCATAATGGCGCGCGCCGCCTCGTGGCCGGCAGATTCGTCGGCAGAAAGCGCGCCGGAGGCCAGTTCGATGCCGCGCAGGATCTTTTCCATCGGCAGGTGTTGGCCGATGACCCCGGTAGACATCACCATATAATCGCCCACCTGCCCGCCGAGGCGCGAGGCCGCGCCCTGGGCGGTGGCTTCGGCATCGCGCACGCCTTGCTCGCCCGTGCAGGCGTTGGCACAACCGCTGTTGATGACCACGCCCCGCAGGCCGCTCGCATTCTGGGCGAGTACGCGCTTATCGTACAGGACGGGCGCCGCCTGGACGCGGTTCGTGGTGAATAGGGCCGCCGCCACACAGGGCACCTCAGCGGCCACCAGGGCCAGGTCAAGCGCGTTATTCTTTTTCAAGCCACAGGCCACGCCCGCCGCGCGAAAGCCGCGCGGCGTCGTGACACTCCCGTGGGGAAGGTCTTCGAGTTGGATCATACCCCTCTCCTCATCCGCAGGCATTATCGGGCCGAGTATAAGGCGCGAGGGGCGGGCCTGTCAATTTCCGAGCGATTTGCTCCGCCATAGCGCATCGGGTACACTCTACGCGCAGGAGCGCTTCACCGAAAGGAGGGTATGCGCTATGGCGGAGCCGGGCCAGCGGCCGAATATCATCCTCTTTCTCACCGATGACCAAGGATATGCCGACCTTTCTTGTATGGGGGCTACCGATTTCCGCACGCCCCATTTGGATCGGTTGGCGGCAAACGGTGTGCGCTTTACCGATTGGTATTCCAACAGCCCCGTCTGTTCACCCTCGCGCGCCTCGCTCCTCACGGGGCGCTATCCGGCAAATGCCGGTGTGCGGGCCATTTTGGCGGGCCACCGCACGGCGAGCGGCCTCCTCGCCGAGGTGCCCACGCTCTCTAGCGAACTCAAGAAATTGGGCTACCAAACGGCGATGATCGGCAAATGGCACTTGGGCCTGGCCGAGGGCTGCCGCCCCCATAACCACGGGTTCGATGACTGGTTCGGGTTTATGGCCGGGTGCATTGACTACTATTCCCACATCTTTTATTGGGGCCTTTCGGGTGGCACGAACCCCCTGCACGACCTGTGGGAGAATAACCGCGAAATCTGGTTGAACGGCGAGTATTTCACCGACCTCATCACCGACCGCGCCGTGGGCTGGATCCGCCGGGCAGCCCAAAACAAGGCTCCCTTCTTCCTCTACGTGCCCTGGAACGCGCCGCATTACCCGATGCACGCCCCCAAAAAGTATGTGGATCGCTTCCCTCACCTCGCCCCCGATCGGCGCATTATGGCGGCGATGTTGAGCGCCGTGGATGACGGCGTGGGAGCCATCGTAGATGAACTGGAACGCCAGGGCCTCCTTGAGGAGACGTTCATCTTCTTTATGTCCGACAACGGCCCCTCGCGCGAGGCACGGAACTGGTTGGATGGCACGCCGGACCCCTATTACGGCGGGTCGGCGGGCCTCCTCAAAGGGCACAAGTTCAGTTTGTATGAGGGGGGCATCCGCTCGCCGGGCATTATGTACTGGCCGGGGCACATCCCCGCTGGCCAGGTCTTTACGGCGCCGTGCGCCGCGATGGACATCTTCCCCACGGTCATCCGTTTGGCGGGGGGCGACCCCAGCCGCTATGCGATAGATGGCCTTGATCTGTGGCCCTACGTCGCCCAGGGCCGACCGATGCCCGAACGCACGATCTTTTGGGAGATGGAGGCGCAGACGGCCGTGCGCCGAGGCAAATGGAAACTCGTGCTCAAGGGCCAACTTGTGGAGGGCGCGCCGCCGGAGGATGACGTTCACCTTTCGGACCTGGAGGTGGATATGGGCGAGCGCCACAACCTCGCCGACGCTTACCCCGAGTTGACCGCCGAACTCAAGGCCCTCGCGGAGGCCTGGCGCGCCGATATCGAGCGCCGTTGGGCGGAGTATTGGCTGCCGCGCCTGCGCGGCACCACCACCCATCCTACGCATTCCACACGATAAGGAGGTTCCCAGTGGCGTACGAACGCGAACGTGAAATCCTCATCCGCGCAGAAAGGGAGCGCATCCCCATCGGGCCGCTCTCTGACCTGGTGCCCGGCGGGCTGACCCTGGAGGCCGCACATACCATCTGCGAGGCGAACATCCAAGCGCGCCTCGCGGCGGGTGAACGGCTGGTGGGCTACAAGGTGGGGTTCACGAACATCCCCGTCCGCGAGCGGATGGGCTTGCCCGATTCGACCTATGGCTATCTGCTGGAGAGTATGGTGCTGGAAAATGGCGGCGCGTTTGAGATGAGCCAACTCATCGCCCCGCGCATCGAGTGCGAAATCGCCTTCAAACTGGGCGCGCCCTTGAGCGGCCAGGGATTGACCGTCGAGCGGGTGCTAGGGGCCACCGAGGGGGTGCGGGCCTCGTTTGAAATCTGCGATGCGCGCATCAAAGATTGGAAGTGCCCCTACCCTGACTTTTTTGCCGATAACGGCTTTTCGGCGCGCATCGTGTTGGGGGGCATCGGCTGGGTGGCGCCGGAGAAGGTGGACCTCCTCAACGAGGAGGTCATCCTCTACCAGGATGGCCAAGAGATCGCCCGCGGCAAGGGCGAGGCGGCGATGGGGCACCCGGCCAAGGCCGTCCTCTGGCTCGCGGCCAAACTCGCCGAACGCGGCCGTTCGCTCCGCGCTGGGGATATCGTGATGACAGGCACGCTCACGCCCATCTTGCCCATTGCCCAAGGGTCCACCTACCGCGCCGAATTTTCTACCCTCGGCGTGGTGGAAAAGGCGTTCGTCTAGAGGAACATAAATCCTCCCGCAGGCACCAAGCCTGCGGGAGGATGGACCCTTCCCTCTCAGTGCACCAACCCCCGCTGGATGAGGAACCACATCCCCAGCCCATAGGCCAGGATGATGGCCAGGGCATCAATCTCTATAATGCCCACGCGCCGTTCCACGCCCGCCAGATTGCCCAACCCCGCCAGGGCCGTCATCACCAGGCCGATCATCCCCGCAAGCACCATCGTGGGGTTGACTTGCGCAAGAAGGCTGCCCCCTGTGTAAAACACGTCTATCAAGGCCAGGATGGCCATATTAAAGATGTTGCTGCCGAACAAATTGCCGACGGCCAAATCGAACGCGCCGATTTTGACCGCAGCCACCGTCGTAACCGCCTCCGGCAGAGAGGTTACGATGGCGACGAGGATCACGCCCACCAGGCCGCTCGTCAGCCCCGTAACCTCCGTGATGCCGATGGCACTGCGCACCATAATGGGCGTTACCCCGACCAAAATCCCGGCGCAGACCAAATAGCCCAGCACGGCCCGGCGCAGGCTGATCATCTGAGCGAGTGCGGCCTCATCCACGGCCTCCGCTTCCACGGCGAGCGAGAAGCGGCTGTTGCGGATGAGCCACATCCCGAATAGGTAGCCCGCGATGAGGAGGAGACTATCCAACCCCACCCAGCCGAGGGTGATATTCAGGTCAGCAAGGATGAAAAACATCGCC
This sequence comes from Chloroflexota bacterium, assembly GCA_019873625.1. GTDB lineage: Bacteria > Chloroflexota > Anaerolineae > UBA1429 > UBA1429 > JAIOAW01. Next base: position 1,510 of record JAIOAW010000014.1, on the reverse strand, counting down.
ATAGTCATCATAAAGACGGCCAGCCCCGCGCTCATCGCATGGCTGATGGCCACGCGCCGCAACACGCGCATATGGTGAAAGGCGAGGTCGATCAGGGCGATGAGGAACATATTGAACATACTGCTGCCGAAAATATCGCCCACGGTGAGGGAGATCACCCCGTTGCGGATGGCATTCGCGGCCGTGAGCAACTCCGGGAGCGAGGTGGCCGCCGCCATAAATATGGTGCCGATGAACATCCCGCCCAAGCCCGTGCGCGCGCTGATCACATCACCGTAATCGGCCAGTTTGATGGCCGCGAGCACCACCACCGCCGCGCTGAGGACAAAGGTTACCCAGACCATATGGCCCCCTCCTCGGAATGCGCGTCATCGGCAGAGGTTTGTGCGGCCAACCCCTTGGCGACGGCCAGCGGCCAAGAGAGGAAGAGGCCCCGGCCTGGCTCAGAGAGGCTTCCGACGATCTCCTCTGTGGCGGCAAGGCAGGCCTCCACTTGGGCCTTCTCCTGGGCCACACCGAGAAGGATCAACTCCGGCTCCTCGAGGCGGCGCGTGCCGTGAAAGCCGAAGGCATGCCGCGCGCCCACGTGCGGCATGATGGGCTTCACGACGCACTCCCCCTCTAGAACAGCGATTCCCTGCAGGCCCACGGCATTCCAGGCCTGCAGAAGCCGGTCCACCTTAGCGACCTCGCGGAGCACGAAAAGGCACATTTCCATAGAGCACCTCCACACATTGCGTTCGGTGGGGATGGACTATGGCCGCTCCTCAGCCATCCCACTATGGCGAATCTTTCGAGCCTGCCTTCCAAACGGTGCTTTAGTATACCACACATTTCGCGGCCATTAGCCACGCCGTGGCTTTGAAAGCCCTATTGGGGATGTTGGTTCGAAGGGAGGCCATCCGCCGGCCGTACGTCACCTCGCCCATTGAAGGAGGATCAGGGCTAACCAGATGCGAGGGGGCAAGGGTGTGGCGGTAGTGGAGGGCGTGGGGAGCGGCGTAACCGAAGGCGTCGGCGTCAGGGTAGGGGTCTGCGTCAACGTGGGTGTGGCGGTTTGGGTAGAGGTTGGGGTGGTCGTAAAGGTCGGCGTAAAGGTAGGCGTCCCGGTGCTCGTGGGGGTGGGCGTATGAGTGGCCGTGGGAGATGGCGTAGGCGTCCAGGTTGCTGTGGCGGTGGGCGTATGGGTTGGCGTATTCGTGGCTGTGGCCGTTGGCGTGGTGGTTACTGTGGGCGTAGCCGTCCAGGTCGCCGTGGGTGTTGGCGTGGCTGTTTGAGTAGGGGTGCTCGTCGCCGTCGGCGTCGGCGTAGAGGTGGCCGTTGGCGTCGGGGTGCTCGTCGCTGTTGGCGTATGAGTCGGCGTGGCCGTGGCGGTGGGCGTGTGGGTCGGCGTAGATGTTTGGGTCGGCGTATTCGTGGCTGTGGCCGTTGGGGTGCTGGTTACCGTCGGCGTAGCCGTCCAGGTCGCCGTGGGTGTTGGCGTGCTGGTTGGCGTGGCTGTTTGAGTAGG